>NZ_JADBRE010000038.1:0-32278 GCF_014930525.1 Enterobacter cloacae complex sp. S1 | reverse complement strand
AGGATGGCCTTTTTGCGTTTCTGCACCTGCTTCCTTTCCATAAACAAATCACCTATCCCCCCATATATACGGTAAACTATCCCGGTTTTTGCATCAGGATAGCGTCTATGAATCACTCCCTTAAGCCCTGGAATACCTTTGGTATTCAACGGAATGCTAATCAAATTGTACGTGCCGACAGTGCTCAGCAGTTGCTGAATGCATGGCAAAACGCAACAGAAAACGGTGAACCCGTACTTATTCTGGGCGAAGGAAGTAATATCCTGTTTCTCGATGATTTTGCGGGGACGGTAATCGTCAATCGCATCATGGGGATTGAGCGTAAAGAGAGCGCTGACAGCTGGCATTTACACGTGGGTGCTGGCGAGAACTGGCACCATCTGGTGCAATATACCCTTGAAAAAGGGATGCCAGGGCTGGAAAACCTGGCTCTGATCCCGGGCTGTGCAGGATCATCTCCTATTCAAAACATCGGTGCCTACGGCATCGAACTGAAACACGTCTGCGAATATGTCGACTGCATCGAACTCGCGACCGGAACGGCGAAGCGCCTGACCGCAGAGCAGTGCCGCTTTGGCTATCGCGACAGCATTTTCAAGCACGACTATCAGGATCGTTTCGTCATTGTGGCCGTTGGCCTGCGCCTGGCGAAAGCCTGGAAACCCGTTCTGACTTACGGCGATCTGACCCGTCTCGACCCGGCTACCGTCACACCGCGTGAGGTATTTGATTCCGTATGCCACATGCGAATGACCAAGCTCCCGGACCCGAAAGTAAACGGAAATGCGGGTAGTTTCTTCAAAAACCCGGTGATCAGCAGCGAAAATGCAAAAGCGTTTCTCGCCGGCTGGCCAACGGCCCCGCATTATCCTCAGGCGGATGGTAGCGTGAAGCTGGCCGCAGGCTGGCTTATCGATCAGTGTGAATTAAAAGGTACGACTCTTGGTGGCGCTGCTGTTCATCGTCAGCAGGCGCTGGTACTGATCAACCAGTCCAACGCGACAAGTGAGGATGTCGTCAACCTGGCGCATCATGTTCGCCAGCGCGTGGGCGAAAAATTCAACGTCTGGCTGGAGCCTGAAGTTCGCTTTATTGGCCGAACGGGCGAAGTGAATGCCGTGGAGACCATTGCGTGAAGGACAATACTATCCCGTTAACTCTCATCGGTATCCTTGCCGATGGCGAGTTTCATTCTGGCGAGCAGCTGGGCGAACAGCTGGGCATGAGCCGTGCTGCGATCAATAAGCATATTCAAACGCTCCGCGACTGGGGCGTGGATGTGTTTACGGTGCCGGGAAAAGGCTACAGCCTGCCGGAACCGATCCAGTTACTGAATGAAGAGGTCATCCGCAGCCAGATTGGGCACGGTAACGTCGCGGTATTGCCGGTCATTGATTCGACGAACCAGTATCTGCTGGATCGCCTGAGCGAGCTGAAATCCGGTGATGCCTGCGTTGCCGAGTACCAACAGGCAGGACGTGGCCGCCGGGGGCGTAAGTGGTTCTCACCATTTGGCGCCAACCTCTACCTTTCCATGTACTGGCGGCTTGAACAGGGGCCAGCTGCGGCCATCGGGCTGAGCCTGGTCATCGGCATTGTGATGGCAGAGGTGCTGCACGATCTGGGTGCCGATCAGGTGCGGGTAAAATGGCCCAACGATCTGTATCTCAACGATCGAAAGCTGGCGGGGATCCTGGTTGAACTGACGGGAAAAACAGGCGATGTCGCACAGATCGTCATTGGGGCGGGACTGAACATGGTGATGCGAAACGTGCAGAACGATGTCGTGAACCAGGCCTGGACCAACTTGCAGGAAGCGGGGATCACCATCGATCGCAATACGCTTGCCGTCCGCATGATCAATGAGTTGCGTAGTTCGCTGACGCTCTTTGAACAAGAGGGGTTAGCGCCATTCCTGTCCCGCTGGGAAAAGCTGGATAACTTTATTAACCGACCGGTGAAGCTGCTGATTGGGGATAAAGAAATTTACGGCACATCACGCGGCATTGACGCGCAGGGCGCGTTGCTTCTTGAACAGGATGGCGTGATTAAGCCCTGGGTGGGCGGTGAAATTTCGTTACGAAGTGCGGAGTAACCCTCTCCCCACAGGGGAGAGGGTGTAGCAGGTCACTGCGGATACGGCACCCAATCCCCGGCATTCAGTCGGACATAAGGCTTATTCTGATACTGGATCACCACCGCATTGGCGTTTTCCGATACCTCCGCCGTCTGCGGCAGCCCGCTGGTGAGCTGATCCCAGTTCACGCTATCCTCCACAAACAGCTTACCGTCTACTGCACGAGCAACCAGTTCCGAGATAGCCAGATAGCTGCTTGGCTGGGTGATCTCAACTGGCGCTCCCTGATGCGGCGCCTTCATGCCAAAGAACTTAATCCCGGCGGGAACGTTAGTGATGGACGGGCTTGGGATATCGCGCAGACCAGACACCTGCATCCTGTCGCCTTTCAGCGCCCCTCCGTGTTCCGGTACTACCACCACCATCACTTTGCGACCTGATTTTTCCAGCTCGTTGAAGAACGCGTTCAGCTCGTCAAAGAACTTCTGCGCACGGGCCTTATAATCGGCCGTTTTACTCACGCCGGGATAATGGTTCCCGTCGTGCAACGGCAGCGTGTTATAGAACGTCGCACTACGTGTCCCTTCCTCTTTGCCGACGGTATCTAACCAGCGCTGAAGCACGGCGGTATCGTCATACACCGGCGAGCCATCAAAGCCCAGCAACGTTACCGGTAGCCCTTTCTGGTCCATCAGCGGGGCCTGCATGCCACCCTGTTCACGCACTTCTTTCAGGAAGTTACCGAACTGACCGTTATGGCCCATCATCAGGTGCTGGGTAAAACCCAGTTTTGCTAGGTTATCAAACAGATAACACTGGTTAGCTGCCGGCTGGTAGAGGTTCTTATGCGAAGGCTGTCCGCAGCTGGCGCGCAGCAGGCGGATAGCCGCCGGGCCGCTGTACGACGTGGCCGAGTTGAAGTCCTTAAACTGAATATCGAAATGCGACCACAGCGGGTGCGACATCAAACCAGCCGCGTCAACGTCAGCCCAGGACAGAGAACAGATGTTAATGACCAGCAGCTCAAACGGCTGAGCATCGGCAGGCAGCGCGTCCGGGAATTTCGTCTGACGCTTATCTTCCGCAGCGTAAAAACTGGAGAGCCACGCGTTCAGGTTAGTGGATGTCGGCGGTGCAGTCTGCGCAGGAATATCCCCAACCACTGGCGTATCCCCTGCTGTCGCAACGGTCGCGGCGGCGGAACCGCCCGTGGTGGTCACGGTTGTCGTCGGCTGACCGGCTGGCCACAGCGAGAAGCTCGGGCCCGTCAGCGTCAGGACGTTAAGCCAGATCATAATCGCGACGACAAACACCGTCACCCGGATCCACTGAGACAGGAACAGCCAGGCGACCAGCAGGACAAATACCGCGCCAATCATCTGCCAGTTAATAAAGCGCTCAACCAGATCGAGCATATAGTCCGCACTGAAACCTGCGACCTGGGAGCCCTGGCTCATGATGCTTTCAGGGCCGGGCAGCCAGGTATCATGCCAGAACAGGGCGAAACCGATGGGGATAGCGACCCAGTGACGTATACGGTGCAGCCTGAGGTTCGGGATTGGCATCAGCAGGAATGCCATAAACACCAGGTTAAGCAGAGGGTGGAAATTAAGATAGCCTGCCCACAGCAGACCAAACTTCACCAGAAAGTAGAAATTCCAGCCGGACAGGCCGCGCCAGTATTGCCAGAGTGGCGAGGGCGCCGAAGAGGTATAGGTAGAATTAGTCATGTTTTCGGTTTGCCTTGACGTTCGGAGCGCGAGTCAGTGTTCCGGCGGGTTTAATATAGCGAGGTTTGACGAACAGTAATCTGATCGTATCGCGAATACGGCGCAGGGAATGGCGTGCATAGTAGCCAAGCGGCAAAAAAATCAGCGCGCACAGAACAACCAGTTGGATGATATCGCTGATATTCATAATGGCGCGCTCTCCTTGTTCTCATCCAGTAAGCGTAGCGGCTCGGGTACCCGTCGCCAGACATGCCCGTCATGTTTCGCGTTCAGAACCGGTTTGGCGCCGCTTGTGACAGGCAACGGTTTGGCCCACTTTTCAGGTGGCAGGGCACGCATCTGGACAAGCTCAGCCGCGATCAGGTTATCTTCAAACCAGACCATACGGTTCGAGAAGATATCCGCGGTAGGAAGCGGGAAGATATGGTTAAGTGCAGTATCCAGATCGTTCACCCGGCAGAAGGAGAGGAACAGCACCAGGCGGTTATCGCCAATGGTCATGATGTCCCCGATACGGTTAGGGCGGCACAGAGTGAGCGCCTGCTCAACGCGAATACCCGGCACGGGGCGCAGGGCAACCATCACCCCTTTTCCGTCTGCCGGTAACAGCGTATTGCTCATCATGTTGCCCACCGCATCGCAGAAGGTGTCCCATTTCTGGTAGCCGCGCAGTTTCATCGGCTGCGTCATTGAAAGCAGGGTGCTGATATCTTCCGGAACATGTCGATTAAACTGCTGGCCCTGGATGCTTTCGATCAGCGTCAGACAGCGCGACAGGGGAGCATTCCACGGAATGACCATATTCGCGCCGCAGCCCAGTAATAAGCGCTCATCGGTGGCGCGCAGACTGGTATTATTTTCACGCACTACAATTTTTAACGCGCTGCCGCGCTGGCGACGTAATGTGTGAATGTGCCTTGCCAGCGTTTCGATTTGGTTATTCTGGATCAACGAGAAGATAATAGTCGCCGCCTGCGTGGTGCGCGCCTCATCAAATAAGGCTTCATTGGTATCGAACAGTGACCAGTGCTCAGACAGTGCAGGCGCACCTTCCAGTACCGCAATATGGCTCAGAACACGTTTTTCATCACTGCGTGGCTGAACTACCGTCTCTTCCTGTTGAGCAAGATGCCACTCATCCCCGACTTGTTTGAGTGTAAGTTGTTGTCGGGAGCTCACCCCTTTTTCATTGCACCAGAAAGCCACGTCGTAAAGATGGCTGTCGGTCTGGACCCGAATACTGGCCAGGCCATAGAGAGAACGGTATTCACTCATTAAAAGTGAAAAAAGCTTGTCATTATTACTGCCTGGGTTAACAACCAATAAGGTGCAATTTTGATTTTTTGCCCATCTGTTGATTCTTCCCAGCCATTTCAGAAGCTTTTCAGACGGTATATTTTGCAGGCCATCATTAGAGCATTTTAGAATCAGTAAATAGTGTTCAGGAACAATAGAACACTGAATATCGTGGGGTAAAAAGTATAGACTGTCAGCCTCCGCAGGCATGGAAAATAATCGTACTGTCTGGGGTCCACGGTCACTGTCGAGTCTGATGATTGACTTCGGCTCTTCGCCCATCGTAATGACGGCCACGCGGGAATCCTTCCCCTGCGCCGCTATCGTCTGGTTTACCAGACTGATGGCATCTTCATTACGATCCGTATTAACCCACCAGACTCCTCCGACTGGCATGTGGCGCAATTCGTCCCATAATGACTGGATGCCAATAGAAAATATGGAGTCCACGGTGTCCCTCTTTTCGTCGAATATCTATGTCTCTCAGTTTACTAGCGAAAGCGTAGAAATAAACCTAACATTGAAATTAAAGAACATCAGATTTAGCATGTAAATGAAATTTAATGGCAGGACGCCTCGCTGCATCTGAATCTTATGATTTTACTCAAAGGGATGAAAAAAGAATGCAAAATAACGAACCCGCAACCCCAGTCGACTCAAGTCTGGGTTACACATTCCAGAACGATTTTTTGGCACTCACGCAGGCTTTTTCTTTGCCTGAAATAGATTACACCGATATTTCCCAGCGTGAACAGTTGGCGGCGGCTATTAAACGTTGGCCGTTATTAGCTGAGTTTGCCCAACAACAATAAGGAAGCCATTGATGGCTGTACTAGGATTACAGGGCGTCCGTGGTGGGGTGGGTACAACTTCCGTTACCGCGGCGCTGGCGTGGTCATTGCAGGTATTAGGTGAATCGGTACTGGTCATTGATGCCTGTTCCGATAATTTGCTGCGCATGTCATTCAATGTCGACTTTACGCATGCAAACGGCTGGGGACGCGCGCTTCTGGACGATAAAGACTGGCGGGATGCGGGTTTGCGTTATACCTCCCAGCTCGATTTGCTTCCCTTTGGTCAATTGACCGAAACCGAGCGCGGGAATGAAGCCGCGTACCAGCGCCTGTTCTCTCGCTTCATCACCGCATTGCAGAGCCTGAAAGAGAGCGGGCACTATCAGTGGATCCTACTGGACCTGCCGCACGGTGCCGCGTCGCTGACCCGCCAGCTGCTGGCGCAGTGCGACCATGTGCTCTCCATCGCGAACGTAGATGCGAATTGTCATATCCGTCTGCATCAGCAGCCGATGCCTGCCAATGCCCATATTCTGATCAACGATCTGCGCATTGGCAGCCAGATCCAGGACGATCTCTACCAGGTCTGGCTCCAGAGTCAGCGCCGCCTGTTGCCGATGGTGATCCATCGTGACGAAGCGATGGCGGAGTGCCTCGCGTCCAAACAACCTCTCGGGGAGTACCGTAGCGATTCACTGGCGGCGGAAGAGATCCTGACGCTGGCCAACTGGTGTCTGTTGCACTTTGCTAAACGGCCGGAGCCTGCCGGGAGTTCAGTATGAGCCGCCTGACTAACTGGCTGCTCATTCCGCCGGTCAGTTCGCGCTTAAGTGAACGCTACCGCCATTACCGTCATCACGGCGCCTCGTCGCTGAGCGCTGCGCTGGGCTGTTTGTGGATGATTCTGGCGTGGATGTTCATCCCCCTCGAACATCCCCGCTGGCAACGCATTCGTGCGCGCCACGGTGAACTCTATCCGCATATCAACCCTGACAAGCCGCGTCCGCTGGATCCCGCGCGCTACGCTATTCAGTCCATCTGGCTACTAACGACCTCAACGGGCGCGGAGAAAAAAACGTCCCGCTGGCGCAGCTTCGATCGCGTGCAGAACCTGCGTGAACACTACCACCAGTGGCTTGACAGGCTACCTGACCGGGTGGGCGACAAAACGGGTCATTTAGATAACCACAAAGAGCTCGGGCACCTACACCCGGGCTTGCGGCGTTTTATTCTCGGCGTGGTTGTGGTGTTCTCGCTGATTCTTGCGCTGGTCTGTATTACCCAGCCCTTCAACCCGCTGGCGCAGTTCACCTTCCTGATCCTGCTGTGGGGCGTGGCGCTGCTGGTGCGGCGCATACCAGGGCGTTTTTCTGCCCTGATGCTGATTGTGCTATCGCTGACCGTTTCCTGCCGCTACATCTGGTGGCGATATACCTCAACCCTGAACTGGGACGATCCGGTCAGCCTGGTGTGCGGCTTAGTCCTGCTGTTTGCTGAGACTTACGCCTGGATCGTGCTGGTGCTGGGTTACTTCCAGGTTATCTGGCCGCTAAATAGACAGCCGGTGCCGCTGCCAAAAGACACGACCCAGTGGCCTACGGTGGACCTCTTCGTGCCGACCTACAACGAAGACCTGTCGGTGGTAAAAAACACCATTTACGCCGCGCTGGGTATCGACTGGCCGAAGGATAAAATCAAAATCTGGATCCTCGATGACGGTGGCCGTGCCGAGTTCCGCCAGTTCGCGGACGAAGTGGGGGTAGAGTACATCGCCCGTACCACGCATGAACACGCGAAAGCCGGTAACATCAACAATGCGCTGAAATATGCCAAAGGGGAGTTCGTCTCTATTTTCGACTGCGACCACGTGCCAACGCGCTCGTTCCTGCAAATGACCATGGGCTGGTTCCTGAAGGAGAAAGAGCTGGCGATGATGCAGACGCCGCACCACTTCTTCTCGCCGGACCCGTTTGAACGTAACCTCGGCCGTTTTCGTAAAACCCCGAACGAGGGCACGCTGTTCTATGGACTCGTGCAGGACGGGAACGACATGTGGGACGCAACGTTCTTCTGCGGCTCCTGTGCGGTTATCCGCCGGAAACCGCTGGATGAAATTGGCGGGATCGCCGTCGAGACGGTCACGGAAGATGCGCACACCTCGCTGCGTCTGCACCGTCTTGGCTATACCTCCGCCTACATGCGTATTCCTCAGGCGGCGGGGCTGGCCACGGAATCCCTGTCGGCGCACATCGGCCAGCGTATTCGCTGGGCCCGCGGCATGGTGCAAATTTTCAGGCTCGATAACCCACTGATGGGTAAAGGGCTGAAGCTGGCGCAACGGCTGTGCTACGTCAACGCCATGTTCCACTTCCTGTCCGGTATTCCACGGCTTATCTTCCTCACTGCGCCGCTGGCGTTCCTGCTCCTTCACGCTTACATCATCTATGCGCCTGCGCTGATGATTGCCTTGTTCGTTCTGCCGCACATGATCCACGCCAGCCTGACGAACTCGAAGATTCAGGGGAAATATCGCCACTCCTTCTGGAGTGAAATTTACGAAACGGTGCTGGCCTGGTACATCGCGCCGCCAACCATGGTGGCGCTGATTAACCCGCATAAAGGGAAATTCAACGTCACCGCGAAGGGCGGGCTGGTGGAAGAGGAGTATGTCGACTGGGTGATCTCCCGGCCCTATATCTTCCTGGTGCTGCTGAATATTGTGGGCGTGATTGTTGGGATCTGGCGCTACTTCTACGGCCCGGAAAACGAAATTCTGACGGTCTTCGTGAGTATGGCGTGGGTGTTTTATAACCTGATTATCCTCGGTGGCGCGGTGGCGGTATCGGTGGAGAGCAAACAGGTTCGCCGCGCGCATCGCGTCGAAATAAGCATGCCAGCGGCCATTGCCCGCGACGATGGACATCTCTTCTCCTGTACCGTACATGACTTTTCGGATGGCGGTCTGGGTATCAAGATCAACGGTCAGGCGAAGGTGCTGGAGGGGCAGAAGGTCAACCTACTGCTTAAGCGCGGCCAGCAGGAGTATGTCTTCCCGACGCAGGTGGTGCGTGTGAGAGGAAATGAAGTGGGTCTGCAACTGATGCCGCTGACCAAAAAGCAACACATTGATTTTGTGCAGTGTACGTTTGCCCGCGCGGATACGTGGGCTCTCTGGCAGGACAGCTTCCCTGAGGATAAGCCTCTGGAAAGCCTGCTGGATATTCTTAAGCTGGGGTTCCGTGGCTATCGTCACCTTGCAGAATTTGCCCCGTCGTCGGTGAAATTAATTTTCCGGTCACTTACTTCACTGGTTTCCTGGGTCGTGTCGTTCATTCCGCGTCGACCTGAGCGAGATGAAGCGAAGCAGGCGGACCCGGTTATGGCTCAACAATGATGATAACGCGATGAAAACAAAACTTTCCTGGTTATGTGCAGTGGCAATGGGGATGAGTGCGCTCCCTGCAACAGTGGCTAACGCAGCGCCTGATAACGCAGCGGCCACGCCCGCGCCAACGGTGCCTGTCGTCGCGCAAGCGACCGATCCGGTTGTGACGGCCGCGCCGGGGCAGACGGAAAACGTCGTCCCGAATCAGCCGACGACGGGGAATACGCTGCCCGCCGACAACCCGGTGGTTGGGCAGGTCATGCCTGGCGTGCCGGGAGCCAGTGCGCCGGTGGTTGCCGAAAATACGCCGTCGCGTGACGTTAAGCTGACGTTTGCCCAGATCGCGCCTCCTCCGGGCAGCATGGTTCTGCGCGGCATCAACCCAAATGGCGGTATCGAATTCGGTATGCGCAGCGATGAAGTCGTGTCGAAAGCGATGCTCAACCTGGAATACACCCCATCGCCGTCGCTGCTGCCGGTGCAGTCCCAGCTTAAGGTCTATCTGAATGACGAGCTGATGGACGTCCTGCCCGTCACCAAAGAGCAACTGGGTAAGAAAACCCTGGCTCAGGTGCCGATTAATCCGCTGTTTATCACCGACTTTAACCGCGTGCGTCTGGAGTTTGTCGGCCACTACCGCGATGTCTGTGAAAACCCGGCCAGCAGCACCCTGTGGCTGGATGTCGGGCGTAACTCTTCGCTTCAGATGACCTATCAGCCGCTGGCGTTGAAAAACGATCTCTCCGCCTTCCCGGTGCCGTTCTTCGACCCGCGTGATAACCGTCCGCTGAACCTGCCGATGGTCTTTGCCGGCTCTCCCGATGTGACCGAACAGCTGGCGGCCTCTATCGTGGCATCCTGGTTTGGTTCCCGCTCCGGCTGGCGTGGTCAAAGTTTCCCGGTCATGTACGACAAAATGCCGGACAAAAACGCGATCGTGTTTGCCACCAACGCCAAACGTCCGGCTTTCCTGCGTGACCATCCGGAGGTGAAAGCGCCCACCATCGAGATGATCAGCCATCCGGACAATCCGTACGTGAAGCTGTTGGTGATCTTCGGCCGTGATGACAAAGATCTGGTGCAGGCGGCGAAAGGCATTGCGCAGGGGAATATCCTGTTCCGCGGTAACAGCGTTGTGGTGGACGAGGTGAAACCGCTGCTGGCACGTAAGCCTTATGATGCGCCGAACTGGGTACGTACCGACCGGGCCATCACCTTTGGCGAACTGAAAACCTATGAAGAGCAATTGCAGTCAACCGGGCTTGAACCTTCTCCTGTCAGCCTGTCGCTGAACCTGCCGCCGGATCTCTATCTGCTGCGCACCAACGGCATTGATATCAATCTGAACTACCGTTACACCGCGCCGGCGACCAAAGACAGCTCGCGCATGGATATCAGCCTCAACAATCAGTTCCTGCAATCGTTCAGCCTGACCAGCAGCCAGGAGACAAACCGGTTGATGCTTCGTCTGCCTGTATTACAGGGGCTGCTGGATGGCAAAACCGATGTGTCGATCCCGGCGCTGAAGCTCGGTGCGGTGAACCAGCTGCGGTTTAACTTCCAGTATATGAACCCCATGCCGGGTGGATCGGTGGAAAACTGTATTACCTTCCAGCCGGTGCAAAACCACGTGGTGATTGGCGATGATTCCACGATCGACTTCTCGAAGTATTACCACTTTATTGCGATGCCGGATCTGCGTGCCTTTGCTAACGCCAGCTTCCCGTTCAGCCGCATGGCAGACCTCTCTGAATCGATTGTCGTGATGCCAAAAGCGGCCAACGAAGGCCAGGTTACCACGCTGCTGGACACCATGGGCACCGTCGGGGCGCAAACCGGCTTGCCGGCGATCAACGTGACGGTGACGGATGACGGGAGCCAGATCCAGAACAAAGATGCCGATATCATGGTCATCGGCAACATTCCGGACAAGCTGAAAGACGAGAAGCGCGTCGATCTGCTGGTGCAGGCGGCTCAGTCGTGGGTTAACACGCCGCTGCGTCAGACCGAGTTCCCGAGCATCATGCCGGACAGCGGCGATCGTCAGGCCAATATCAGGACGACCGTAAGCTCAACGGGTCCGATGGCCGCGATTGTCGGCTTCCAGTCGCCGTATAACGACCAGCGCAGCGTTATCGCCCTGCTGGCGGACAGCCCGCGCGGGTATGAGCTACTCAACACGGCCATGAACGACAGCGGTAAACGGGCGGCAATGTTCGGTTCCGTCTCGGTGATCCGTGAGTCGGGGGTAAACAGCCTGCGCGTGGGGGATGTCTACTACGTCGGTCATCTGCCGTGGTTCGAACGCCTGTGGTACGCCCTGTCTAACCACCCGGTGCTGCTGGCCGTGCTGGCTGCGCTCAGCGTTGTACTGCTGGCGTGGGTACTGTGGCGTCTGCTGCGAATCATCAGCCGTCGTCGTCTTAACCCGGACCATGAGTAAGCGGTGATGAAAATCTTTCGCGGGTGTGTAGTCGCAGCGTTGATGCTGGCGGCGGCGAATCTTCACGCCGCCTGTCGCTGGCCTGCCTGGGAGACGTTCAAGCAGGATTATATGAGCGAAAGTGGACGCGTCATTGATCCCAGTGACGCGCGCAAAATCACCACCTCCGAAGGGCAAAGCTACGGACTGTTCTTTGCCCTCGCGGCAAACGATCGCAAGGCGTTCGATCTGCTGCTGGCATGGACGCGCGATAACCTTGCCGAGGGAGATTTAACCCAACATCTCCCGGCCTGGCTGTGGGGGAAAAAGGACGACGAAACCTGGGCGGTTATCGACCCTAACTCCGCGTCTGATGCCGATATCTGGATTGCCTGGTCGCTGCTGGAAGCCGGGCGGCTGTGGAAAAATCCCGATTACACGCGCACGGGTAAGGCGCTGTTGACGCGCATTGCCAGTGAGGAAGTGGTGAAGGTGCCGGGGCTGGGTTCTATGCTGCTGCCGGGTAAAGTCGGTTTTGCCGAAGAGAGCGTCTGGCGCTTCAACCCCAGCTACCTGCCGCCGCAGCTTGCGAGCTATTTCACCCGTTTTGGCGCGCCGTGGACGACGCTCCGTGAAACCAACCTGCGTCTGCTGCTGGAGACCGCGCCTAAAGGATTTTCCCCGAACTGGGTGAAATACCAGAAAAAGGGCGGCTGGCAGCTGTCGCAGGATGCATCCCTGATCGGCAGCTACGATGCGATTCGCGTCTATCTGTGGGTAGGGATGATGAACGATAACGATCCGCAGAAAGCCCGGCTACTGGCGCGTTTCAAGCCCATGGCGACCACCACAATCAAACAAGGCTTGCCGCCGGAGAAAGTGGACGTCGCGACCGGGAAACGCACCGGAGATGGGCCGGTAGGGTTTTCTGCCTCCCTCCTTCCGTTTTTACAAAACCGGGACGCGCAAGCGGTGCAACGCCAGCACGTCGCCGATCGTTTTCCCGATAACAATGCTTATTACAGCTACGTTCTGACCCTCTTTGGACAAGGGTGGGATCAGCATCGTTTTCGTTTCACCGTGCAAGGTGAATTACTACCGGACTGGGGCCAGGAATGCGCACGTTCACACTGAATCTACTCACCTTATCGCTTGGCCTGGCGCTAATGCCCCTGGCCCTGGCCGCCAACTCCCCGCAGCAGAGACAGCTGCTGGAACAGGTCCGTCTGGGGGAATCCACCCAGCGTGAGGATTTAGTGCGCCAGTCGCTCTATCGCCTTGAGCTGATCGACCCCAACAACCCGGACGTGATTGCCGCGCGCTTCCGCTACCTGTTACGACAGGGCGATACGGCGGGCGCGCAAAAAGAGCTGGATCGCCTGAAAGGAATGGCGCCCGATTCCAGTGCCTATCAGTCCTCCCGTACTACCATGCTGCTCTCCACGCCGGATGGTCGCCAGGCCCTCCAGCAGGCTCGCCTGCTTGCCACCACCGGGCACACCCAGGAAGCCATTGCCGCGTATGACAAACTGTTTGACGGTAAGCCGCCCAGTGGCGACATCGCGACGGAGTACTGGAACGTGGTGGCGAAAGAGCCAGCCCGCCGCAACCTGGCCATTAATCAGCTTAAGAAAATAAACGCCAGCAGTCCGGGCAACGTCCCGCTACAGTCCTCGCTGGCACAGCTTTTGTTCCAGAGCGGACGGCGTGATGAAGGGTTTGCGGTGTTACAGGAGATGGCCAAATCGAACAATGGCCGCAGTCAGGCGTCGGACATGTGGTACCAGCAGATCAAAGATCAACCGGCCAGCAGCGCCAGCGTTACCGCGCTGCAACAATACTTGAGCGTGTTCAGCGATGGCGATAACGTGACGGCGGCGCGCGCCCAGCTTGAAGCGCAGCAAAAACAGCTCGCCGATCCGGCGTTCCGCGCCAAAGCCGAAGGGTTAGCCGCAGTGGATGCCGGGCAGGGCAGTAAAGCGGTAACGGAGTTGCAAAAAGCAGTCAGCGCCAACCACGCCGACAGTGAAGCCGTAGGCGCGCTGGGGCAGGCCTATTCTCAGAAAGGCGATCGCGCGCGTGCGGTTGCGCAGTTTGAAAAGGCGATCGCCCTCGATCCGCAGAGCGATAACCGGGGCAAATGGGACAGCCTGCTGAAGGTCAACCGATACTGGCTGCTGATCCAGCAGGGGGATAACGCCCTGAAAGCCAACAATACGGCCCAGGCCGAACGCTATTACCAGCAGGCGCGCAATATCGACAATACCGACAGCTACGCGGTTCTGGGCCTCGGTGATGCGGCGGCGGCGCGCAAAGATAACGACGCGGCCGAGCGCTATTACCGCCAGGCGTTGCGGATGGACAGCGGCAACAGCAACGCGGTACGCGGTCTCGCCAATATTTATCGCGCGCAGTCTCCGGAGAAGGCGACGCAGTTTATTCAGTCGCTCTCTGCCAGCCAGCGCCGCAGCATTGATGATATTGAACGTAGCCTGACGAACGAGCAGTTGTCAGCCCAGGCCGAACAGCTGGAAAGCGAGGGGAAATATGCGCAGGCCGCAGAACTTCAGCGCCGACGCCTTGCGCTTTCCCCGGGCGACGTGTGGATCACCTACCGACTGTCACGCGATCTGTATAGCGCGGGTCAGCGCAGCCAGGCGGATAACCTGATGCGTCAGCTGGCAAGCCAGAAACCGGGCGATCCGGATCAGGTTTACGCCAGCGGGCTGTACCTGTCCGGTAACGATCAGGACCGGGCGGCGCTGGCGCATCTGAACACGCTGCCGCGCGACAAGTGGAACGGCAACATTCAGGCGCTGGCGGACCGCCTGCAAAGTAACCAGGTGCTGGAAACCGCCAACCGCCTGCGCGACAGTGGAAAAGAGCAGGAGGCGGAAACGTTGCTTCGCCAGCAGCCTCCGTCCACCCGTATCGACCTGACGCTGGCGGACTGGGCTGAACAGCGTGGCGATCATGAGGCCGCGAAAACCGCCTACAACACCGTCCTGCAACGCGAACCGCAGAACGAAGACGCGATCCTCGGCCTGACCGAGGTCTATCTTGCCCAGGACAACAAGGACGCGGCGCGCGCGGCGCTGGCGAAACTGCCCGCGGCACAGAACGGCGAACCGCTCTCCATCAATATGCAGCGCCGGCTTGCCATGGCGCAGGCTGGCCTGGGTGATCATGCCGCGGCAGAAAAGACCTTCAACGCCATTCTTCCGCAGGCCAAATCGCAGCCGCCTTCGATGGAAAGTGCGCTGGTGATGCGCGATGCCGCCCGTTTCCAGGCACAAAATGGTCAGCCTCAGCAGGCGCTGGACACCTGGAAAGATGCGATGGTCTCATCGGGCATCACAACGACCCGTCCGACCGATAACGACAGCTTTACGCGGCTCACGCGTAACGATGAGAAAGATGACTGGCTGAAGCGCGGCGTGCGCAGCGATGCAGGCGATCTTTATCGTCAGCAGGATCTGAACGTCACGCTGCAACACGACTACTGGGGCTCCAGCGGCACGGGAGGCTATTCCGACCTGAAAGCGCACACCACCATGCTTCAGGTTGATGCGCCGCTGTCGGACGGACGTATGTTCTTCCGTAGCGATCTGGTCAATATGAACGCCGGTTCCTTTGCCACCGATAACGGAACCTACGATCCGACATGGGGTACCTGCGCCGAAACGCCATGTCGCGGTAGCACAAACCAGTCGGCCAACGGCGCCAGCGTGGCCGTCGGCTGGCAGAACAAAACCTGGGCGTGGGATATCGGTACAACGCCGATGGGCTTCGACGTGGTCGATGTGGTGGGCAGCCTGAGCTATAGCAACGATTTAGGGCCGATTGGCTACACCCTGAACGCCCATCGCCGTCCGATTTCCAGCTCGGTGCTGGCCTTCGCCGGGCAAAAAGATCCCAATACCGACACCACCTGGGGCGGCGTGCGTGCCACCGGTGGCGGCGTGAGCATGAGCTACGACAAAGGCGAAGCTAACGGGATCTGGTCAAGCCTGAGTGCCGACAGCCTCACCGGGAAGAATGTCGAAGATAACTGGCGCGTCCGCTGGATGACCGGCTATTACTACAAGCTCATCAATCAGAACAACGAACGCCTGACGGTGGGCGTGTCCAACATGCTCTGGCATTACGATAAGGATTTAAGTGGCTATTCGCTGGGCCAGGGCGGTTACTACAGTCCCCAGGAGTATGTGTCGTTCGCCTTACCGGTGAACTGGCGTAAACGCACAGAGAACTGGTCATGGGAGCTGGGCGGCTCCGTCTCCTGGTCTCATTCAAAAACAAAAGATGTGATGCGTTATCCGTTACAGGGGCTGATCCCGGACAATGAGCCAGGCCGTTATACCGATAAAGGTGTGATGGAAACCGGAAGTAGCTCGTCAGGGACGGGTTATACCGCAAGGGCGATTGTTGAACGCCGCGTGACGTCCAACTGGTTTGTCGGTCTGGGCGTCGATATTCAGGAAGCAAAAGACTATACCCCGAGCCATGCGCTGCTCTACGTTCGGTATTCTGCCGCGGGCTGGCAGGGTGATATGGACTTACCACCGGAACCGCTGGTGCCTTATGCAGACTGGTGATCGGATTTTTTCTTAATCTAATTGTAAGTCTCTCTTAAAAGTGCAGCTATCGGGTATACTCGGGCGCACCAGGTTTACACCCTGGTGCGCCCTGCGCTTCGAGTTTTGTGGAGAGTCATTTTGCGTGTCAGCCGTTCCTTAACGATCAAACAGATGGCGATGGTGTCTGCCGTCACAATGCTGTTTGTCTTCATCTTCTGCGTCATTTTGCTGTTTCACTCCGTACAGCAGAATCGCTATAACACGGCTTCGCAACTGGAAAGTATTGCTCGCTCGGTGCGGGAACCCCTGTCAGCCTCGATCCTGAAAGGGGATATCCCCGAGGCGGAATCCATCCTAAAGCGCATTCAGCCCGCCGGTATCGTGAGCCGCGCGGATGTCGTGCTGCCGAACCAGTTCCAGGCGCTGCGGATGAGTTTTATCCCGGAGCGTCCCGTCCCGATGATGGTGATGCGCCTGTTTGAACTGCCGGTGCAAATTTCCCTGCCTCTCTATTCCCTGGAAAGACCGGCTAACCCGCAGCCGCTGGCCTACCTGGTGCTACAGGCCGACTCGTACCGCATGTATAAATTCGTCATGAGTTGGGTTGCTACGTTAGTGACTACTTACTTACTTTTGACACTAATGCTGAGCGTGGCGCTGACGTGGTGTATCAACCGGTTAATTGTGCATCCGTTGCGCCGCATAGCCCGGGAGCTGAACGACCTCTCTCCACAGGAGCACATGGGGCATCAGCTTCCCTTGCCGCGCCTGCATCACGACGATGAAATTGGCATGCTGGTCCGGAGTTACAATATCAACCAGCAGCGTGTCCTGCGTCAGCAGGAAGAGCTCAGTAGCAACGCCACCCGTTTTCCGGTATCCGATCTGCCAAACAAAGCGTTTTTAATGGCCTTGCTGGAGCAGACCGTCGCCCGCCAGCAGACCACCGCGCTGATGGTGATTGCCTGCGAAACCTTGCAGGACACGGCGGGCGTGCTGAAAGAGAGCCAGCGCGAGATGCTGTTGCTGACGCTGGTGGAAAAGGTGAAATCCGTTCTGGCGCCGCGCATGGTGCTCACCCAGGTCAGCGGTTATGACCTGGTGGTGATCGCGCACGGTGTTAAAGAGCCGTGGCACGCCATTACGCTAGGTCAGCAAGTACTCACTGTCATTAATGAGCGGCTGCCCATTCAGGGTATCCAGCTTCGCCCGAGCGCCAGCATCGGTATTGCGATGTACTACGGGGGGCTGACCGCCGAGCAGCTTTATCGTCGGGCCTTCTCGGCTGCGTTCACCGCGCGCCGGAAAGGCAAAAACCAGATCCAGTTCTTTGATCCGGAGCAGATGGAAAAAGCCCAGCAGCGCCTGACGGAAGAGAGCGACATTCTGACGGCGATGGACAATCGCCAGTTTGCGCTCTGGCTACAGCCGCAGGTCAATTTGCGCACGGGTGAAGTGACCAGCGCCGAAGCGTTGCTGCGTATGCAACAGCCGGACGGCACGTGGGAGCTGCCTGAGGGGATGATCGAACGTATCGAGTCCTGCGGCCTGATGGTCACCGTCGGCTACTGGGTGCTAGAAGAGTCCTGCCGCCAGCTTGCGGCCTGGCAACAACGGGGCATCACGCTGCCGCTGTCGGTGAATCTCTCTGCGCTACAGCTGATGCACCCGACCATGGTGCCGGAGATGCTCGAGTTGATCCACCGCTACCGCATTCAGCCCCACACGTTGATCCTGGAAGTCACCGAGAGCCGTTGTATCGACAATCCTGACGATGCTGTCGCCATTCTGAAACCGCTGCGTAATGCCGGGATCCGCATTGCGCTGGACGATTTCGGTATGGGGTATTCCGGCCTGCGTCAGCTCCAGCACATGAAAACGTTGCCGGTGGACGTCCTGAAAATCGACAAAACCTTTGTGGATGGGCTGCCGGAGGATTGCAGCCTGGTACAGGCCATTATTCAGATGGCGCACAGCCTGAATCTGCACGTAATTGCCGAGGGTATTGAAACCGACGCTCAGCGTGATTGGCTGGCTGCGGCGGGCGTGGAGAGCGGACAGGGCTTCCTGTTTGACCGCGCCGTACCGACGGATATCTTTGAGAAACGCTATCTCGCTGACGCTGGCAATAACGCAAAAGTGTAATTTTGTTGCTGGCTTGTGCGAGCCAGCTCAAAGTTCTTAACATTTGTGTTTCAAATTTGAACCCCGTTTATTTCTGTCCTGTTATGTGGATGTTATTTTAAAGCCGCAGGTTAACCATAACCTTACAAAGCCTGTAGTTTTTCTTTCCAGGGACACCCTATGAAAACCTCACTCTTCAAAAGTCTTTACTTCCAGGTCCTGACAGCCATCGCCATCGGTATTCTGCTCGGTCACTACTACCCGGAGCTGGGCGCGCAGATGAAACCGCTTGGCGACGCGTTCGTTAAGCTCATCAAAATGATCATCGCGCCGGTCATTTTCTGTACCGTGGTGACCGGTATCGCTGGCATGGAAAGCATGAAGGCGGTCGGGCGTACGGGGGCGGTTGCCCTGCTGTACTTCGAGATTGTCAGTACCATCGCGCTGATTATCGGCCTGATTATTGTCAACGTGGTACAGCCTGGCGCGGGCATGAACGTTGACCCGGCCACGCTGGATGCGAAAGCGGTGGCGGTTTACGCTGAACAGGCGAAAGATCAGGGGATTGTTGCCTTCCTGCTGGACGTGATCCCGAGCAGCGTGATCGGCGCGTTCGCCAGCGGAAACATCCTCCAGGTGCTGCTGTTTGCCGTGCTTTTTGGCTTTGCCCTGCACCGTCTTGGCAGCAAAGGCCAGCTGATTTTTAACGTCATTGAAAGCTTCTCGCAGGTGATCTTCGGCATCATCAACATGATCATGCGTCTGGCCCCGATTGGCGCCTTTGGCGCGATGGCCTTCACCATCGGGAAATATGGCGTCGGCACGCTGGTACAGCTTGGCCAGCTGATCGTCTGTTTCTACATCACCTGTATTCTGTTTGTGGTGGTGGTGCTCGGCTCCATCGCCCGTGCGACCGGCTTCAACATCTTCAAATTTATCCGTTACATTCGTGAAGAGCTGCTGATTGTCCTCGGCACATCCTCTTCGGAGTCCGCGCTGCCGCGTATGCTCGATAAAATGGAAAAGCTGGGCTGCCGTAAGTCAGTGGTGGGGCTGGTTATTCCTACGGGCTACTCTTTTAACCTGGATGGCACCTCGATATACCTGACGATGGCGGCGGTCTTTATTGCCCAGGCCACTAACAGCCACATGGATATCTTCCATCAGATTACGCTGCTGGTGGTGCTTCTGCTCTCTTCAAAAGGGGCGGCGGGCGTAACGGGCAGCGGATTTATCGTGCTGGCGGCCACCATTTCGGCGGTGGGGCATCTGCCGGTAGCGGGCCTGGCCCTGATCCTCGGTATTGACCGCTTTATGTCTGAAGCCCGTGCGTTAACCAACCTTGTCGGCAATGGCGTGGCGACGATTGTGGTGGCGAAGTGGGTGAAAGAGCTGGATCACAAGAAGCTTAACGATACGCTGAATAACCGTACATCTGAGGACAAAACCCCCGGTTTATCCTCTTAATCCCTCATAAATGCCCGTATTCCCTTGTGGGGATGCGGGCACCTGCGCATAATAACCGTTCATACCTGTCATAATTCGACAAGATTTTTTTTGGGTATATTTCACTTCCGCCCGTGACGTTTAGCCGAACACGCTGTCTAATCGGAAGGTTTTCATCGTCATCTTTGAGTGCTCACGTCGCGAGACACTCTCTTTAACCAGGAATGTTGATCAGGGGTTCACATGCAGGGCACAAAAATTCGACTCTTAACCGGCGGTTTGCTGATGATGGCAGCAGCCAGTTATGTGCAGGCAGATGCGCTCCAGCCAGACCCGGCCTGGCAACAGGGAACACTGGCGAACGGTTTCCAGTGGCAGGTATTATCCACTCCGCAACGTCCGAGCGATCGCATTGAAATCCGTCTTTCTGTGAATACCGGCTCCCTCACTGAAAGCACCCAGCAGACCGGCTTAAGCCACTTTATTCCTCGAATGGCGCTCACCCAGAGCGGCAGTTTGCAGGCGGTTCAGGTGCGTTCTTTATGGCAACAGGCCATCGATCCGAAACGCCCGCTGCCCCCGGCTGTGGTCTCCTATGACTACACCATGTTTAACCTGAGCCTGCCCAACAACCGTAACGATCTGCTTAAAGAAGCGCTGACCTATCTTTCGGATGCCACCGGCAAACTGGCGATTACGCCTGAGACCGTTAACTATGCGTTGAGCAACAGCGACATGGTGGCGACCTGGCCGACGGATACCAAAGAAGGCTGGTGGCGCTACCGCCTGAAAGGGTCAACACTGCTTGGCCACGACCCGGCAGAGCCGCTGAAACAGCCGGTTGATGCCGCGCAGGTGAAATCTTTCTACCAGCAGTGGTACACCCCGGATGCCATGACCCTGATTGTGGTGGGCAACGTGGACAGCCGTGCGGTGATAGAACAGATCAACAAAGCATTTGGCGATCTGAAAGGGAAGCGTGAAACGCCCGCCCCTGTTCCTACCTTGTCCCCGCTTCGTCCTGAGACGGTCAGCATCATGACGGATACCGTGCGTCAGGATCGTCTTTCAATGATGTGGGATACGGCCTGGCAGCCGATCCGCGAGTCTTCTGCGCTGTTGCGTTACTGGCGTGCGGATCTCGCGCGTGAAGCGCTGTTCTGGCACGTTCAGCAGACGCTCAGCAAGAACAACGTGAAAGATATTGGCCTGGGCTTTGACTGCCGAGTGCTGTTCCAGCGCGCCCAGTGCGCCATTAACGTGGAATCGCCGGGCGATAAGCTGAATGCCAATCTCGGCGTGGTGGCGAAAGAGCTGGCTAAAGTGCGGAAAGAGGGCCTGTCTGAAGAGGAGTTTAACGCGCTGGTGGCGCAGAAATCCCTCGAATTGCAGAAACTGTTCGCCACCTATGCCCGCGCCGATACCGATATCTTAATCAGCCAGCGCATTCGCTCCTTGCAGAATCAGGTGGTGGATATCGCGCCGGAGCAGTATCAGAAACTGCGTCAGGACTTCCTGAACGGTCTGACCGTGGAGATGCTGAATCAGGATCTGCGTCAGCAGCTGTCGCAGGATATGGCGTTGATTCTGTTGCAGCCGAAAGGTGAGCCGGAATATGACATGAAAGAGTTGAAGGCCACCTGGAGCGCCATCATGGCGACGCCGCCGCAGCCAGCGCAAACGGCAGCCGATGATTTACACCAGGATGCGAGCGATATTCCGCAGGGCCAGTAAGCTCTGCGTTCCCTCAGCCCTGAGGGAGAGGGTTAGGGTGCGGGCATCAGCCCGCACAGTCCTTAAGCAGGCATCGCCTCGCGCGGAATAATCGCTCCGCGATACTGAATCACCGTGCTGGCCGTCAAGTGACCGCGCTGCGCCGCCGCTTCCGGCGTTCCCCCCGTCAGACGTACCGCCAGATACCCAGCGCTGAAAGAATCTCCCGCCGCCGTGGTATCGATTACCTTCTCTTTCGCCAGCTTCACCGCCGGCACCTCTGTCACGGCTTCACCTGCAACCGCCACCAGGCAAGACTCCGCCCCGCGCTTGATCACCACTTCGCTGACCCCGGCAGCCTGCGTCCGGGCAATGACCTCATCAACCGGTTTTTCGCCCCACAGAGCATCTTCATCATCCAGCGTCAGGAAGGCGATATCGGTGCATTCGAGCATCTGCTGGTAGACCTGCTGCGTCTCTTCGCGGCTGGCCCACAAACGCGGACGGTAGTTGTTATCGAAAATCACCTTACCGCCATTGGCACGGCATTCGCGCAGCAGTGACAGCAGCTTTTCACGGCTCTCCTGGCTCAGGATCGCCAGGCTGATCCCGCTCAGGTAGAGATAATCGAAGGTCGCCAGTTCTTCGCAAATGGCAGCGGCGGCCTCGCTTTCCAGCCAGAATTTGGCGGCCGCTTCATTACGCCAGTAATAGAAGGTGCGCTCGCCGGTGCTGTCGGTTTCGATGTAGTACAAACCCGGCAGGCGGTTTTCCATTCGCTGGATCAGCGAGGTCCCAACGTTTTCACCCTGCCAGGCTTCCAGCATCTGCTGGCTGAAGCTGTCCGTTCCCAGCGCGGTAACGTAGCTCACGCTCAGCGCGTCGGGGGCGACCTGACGGGCAATGTAAACGGAGGTGTTCAATGTATCGCCACCAAAACCGCGGCTGACTTCCGCGCCTTTCTGGGACAGCTCAATCATGCATTCGCCAATCACGGCAATTTTTTTAGACATAGTCGTGAACCTGAACAAAGTAATTAAGGATAGTGTGCGCTGTGTGTTTTTTATGGTCAACTATATTAAAACGACGTTCCATTATTTTTTTTGAGCCAGCGCGTATTCCGGCATATTTCTGTCATCTTAATTTCATTTTCCCGGTGAATTGAACATAAAGTTCTCACCTGGCGGGCCGATAACTCAGTGACGAGTCCAGAAAGGCTATCCCATACAACAGGACATCCGAAATGAAGTCAGAGCAGGTTATCCAGCGGCTGAGCACTACGCCTGAGGCAAGTATTGAGAACTTGCAGGAGCATCGCTACTGGCTGCAATGTGAGCGAGCGTACACCTATCAGCCCATCTACCGTACCGACGGTCGGTTAATGGCGATTGAGGTGTTAACGGTCGTCACTCATCCATCGAATCCTTCACAGCGTATTGCACCGGACCGCTATTTTGCGGAGGTTGCCGTGCGTCAGCGTATCGACGTGCTGGAAGAGCAGCTGAGAATGCTGGCGACGAAGCAGGCGTTCTTCGAGCAGCACGGTATTCTGGCGTCGGTGAACGTGGATGGCCCAACCCTGATGGCGTTACGTCAGAACGCGACATTGCAGGCGCTGATTGCCACCTTGCCGTGGATGCGCTTCGAGCTGGTTGAACATGTTCAGCTGCCGCAGGACTCCTCGTTTGCCTCGATGTGTGAGTTTGGCCCGCTGTGGCTGGATGATTTCGGTACCGGTATGGCCAACTTCTCCGCCCTGAGCGAAGTGCGTTATGACTACATCAAAGTGGCCCGCGATCTGTTTATCATGCTGCGCCAGACGCCGGAGGGACGGAACCTGTTTACGATGCTCCTGCAACTGATGAACCGCTATTGCCAGGGCGTCATTGTGGAAGGCGTAGAGACGCTGGAGGAGTGGCGCGACGTGCAAAATTCCCCGGCAGCGGCGGCACAGGGTTATTTCCTCTCTCGTCCTGTCCCCATGGATACCCTGGAAAAGGTGATAACCACCCTCTGATCTGCCCGCTTCCCTTTGTCTGAACTATAGTTTTAGAGGCAAGTTCATCAGGAAAGGGGACAACAATGACAAAAACAACCAGGGTGATTTCCTGGACAGCAGGGATTTTCTTGTTGCTGATCGTGGTCTTAATCATCATTATCGCCACGTTTGACTGGAACCGGCTCAAACCGACCATCAACCAGAAAGTCTCAACCGAGCTAAACCGCCCCTTCGCAATACGTGGCGATTTGGGTGTCGTGTGGGAGCGCCAGAAAGAGGAAACCGGCTGGCGAAGCTGGGTGCCATGGCCGCACGTTCACGCCGACGACATCATTCTCGGCAACCCGCCGGACATCCCCGAAGTGACCATGATCCACCTGCCGCGCGTGGAAGCCACGCTGGCGCCGTTAGCCCTGTTAACCAAAACGGTGTATCTGCCGTGGATCAAACTTCAGCAGCCCGACGCGCGGCTAATTCGCCTGTCAGAGAAAAACAACAACTGGACGTTCGATCTCGCCAGCAGCGGCGATAAAGATCAGAATGCGCAGCCCTCTTCGTGGTCTTTCCGCCTCGACAATATTCTGTTCGATCGGGGGAGGATCGCCATTGACGATAAGGTGAGTAAGGCTGACATGGAGATCCTCGTCGATCCGCTGGGTAAGCCTCTGCCGTTTAGCGAAGTGACGGGCAGTAAAGCCAAAGGCGATGACAGCAAAGCGGGCGATTACGTCTTCGGCCTGACGGCGAAAGGGCGCTACAACGGCCAGCCGCTGACCGGTAAAGGCAAAATCGGCGGCATGCTGGCGCTCAGGAGTGAGGGCACGCCGTTCCCGGTGCAGGCGGATTTCCGCTCGGGCAACACCCGCGTGGCGTTCGTGGGCACGGTTAACGACCCGATGAACATGGGCGGCGTCGACCTCCAGCTTAAGTTTGCCGGGGATTCGCTGGGTGAACTGTACGATTTGACCGGCGTGCTGCTGCCGGATACCCCGCCGTTTGAAACGGACGGGCGCCTGGTTGCCAAAATCAACACCGAAAAATCGTCCGTCTTTGACTACCGGAATTTTAACGGGCGCATCGGCGACAGCGATATCCACGGCACGCTGACCTACACCACCGGTAAACCGCGCCCGAAACTGGAGGGGGACGTTGAATCCCGCCAGCTGCGTCTGGCCGATCTTGGTCCGCTGATTGGCGTAGATTCGGGCAAAGGCACGAAGTCTAAAGAGGTTAAAAAGGACGTTCAGCCTGCGGGTAAAGTGCTGCCCTATGACCGTTTCGAAACCGACAAGTGGGACGTGATGGATGCGGATGTGCGCTTCAAAGGACGTAAAATTGAGCATGGCAGCACGCTGCCGCTGAGCAACCTCTCGACCCATATCATCCTGAAAAACGCCGACCTGCGCCTGCAACCGCTGAAGTTTGGCATGGCCGGGGGAACCATCTCATCGAATATCCACCTGGAGGGGGATAAAAAGCCAATGCAGGGAAGGGCGGAGATCCAGGCGCGTCGGCTGAAGCTGAAAGAGCTGATGCCGGACGTGGAGCTGATGCAGAAAACCCTCGGTGAGATGAACGGCGACGCGGATATTCGCGGCACGGGTAACTCCGTAGCGGCGCTGCTGGGCAGCGGAAACGGCAACCTGAAGCTGCTGATGAACGACGGCCTGGTGAGCCGTAACCTGATGGAGATCCTGGGGCTGAACGTCGGGAACTTTATCATCGGGCAAATCTTCGGTGACGACGAAGTGCGCGTTAACTGCGCGGCGGCAAATCTGGATCTGGTCAACGGCGTGGCGCGTCCGCAGATCTTCGCCTTCGACACGGAAAACGCGGTTATCAACGTCACCGGTACCGCCAGCATGGCGTCCGAGCAGCTGGATTTAACCATCGATCCGGAAAGTAAAGGCATTCGTATCATCACCCTGCGCTCGCCGCTGTACGTTCGCGGAACCTTCAAAGATCCGCAGGCGGGCGTGAAGGCCGGGCCGTTGATTGCGCGTGGTGCGGTCGCCGCCGCGCTCGCTACGCTGGTCACCCCTGCGGCGGCGCTGCTGGCGTTGATTTCGCCGTCAGAAGGCGAAGCGAATCAGTGTCGGACGATTTTGTCGCAGATGAAGAAGTAGTCCCGTTTCTCCCTCTCCCTTGCGGGAGAGGGCTAAATTGTAGGCCGGGTAAGGCGTAGCCGCCACCCGGCATTCACTTACAGCGCCTGATGCTTCGTCTCGTGCGTCAGCAGCAGCGCAATCAGTGTCAACGCTGCCATTGCCGCCAGATAGACACCCACATAGAACAGGCCATAGTTCGCCTGAAGCCAGGTGGCGATATACGGAGCCACCGAGGCGCCCAGAATCGACGAAACGTTATAGGAGAACGACGCGCCGGTGTAACGCACTTCAGTCGGGAACAGCTCCGGCAGCAGCGCGCCCATTGGGCCAAAAGTCAGCCCCATCAGGCTCAGGCCAATCAGCAGATACGCCATCACCAGCGCAGGGCTACCTGAACCCAGCAGCGGCGGGAAGACAAACAGCGCGAACAGAATAATCAGCGAGGTGATGACGATCATGCTTGAACGACGGCCAAATTTATCCGCCAGCAGGCCCGCGATGGGCACCATCACACCAAATCCGATGACCGCCATCATCAGCATCCACAGCACTTCGTTACGCGGCAGGCCCAGGCCGACCGGCGCGGCGGCGGTACTGAAGGTCATGGAGTAAACGGTCATGATGTAGAACAGCGTGTAGGTCGCCAGCATGATGAACGTGCCCAGCACGGTCACGCGGAGGTGTTTGGTCAGCAGCGTCCCCAGCGGAACTTTAACCTGCTTTTTCGCCGCGGCGACTTTAGCGAAGACCGGCGTCTCGTGCAGCGACACGCGAACGTACAGGCCAATCAGCACCAGCACGGCGGAGAAGACGAATGGAATACGCCAGCCCCAGTTCATGAACTGTTCATCAGTCAGCAGCCAGGAGAGGAGCAGGAAGGTGCCGTTAGCAAAGAAGAACCCAATCGGTGCGCCCAGCTGCGGGAAAGAGCCATACAGGGCTCGTTTGCGCGCCGGGGCGTTTTCGGTCGCCAGCAGTGCCGCGCCGCCCCATTCCCCGCCCAGCCCCAGACCCTGCCCAAAGCGCGCCAGCGCCAGCAGCACAGGCGCCAGAATGCCGATAGTTTCATAGGTCGGCAGCAGGCCGATGGCGACGGTGGAGATCCCCATCGTCAGCAGCGAGGCAACCAGCGTCACTTTACGGCCGACGCGATCGCCAAAATGCCCAAAGACCGCTGAACCAATCGGACGCGCAACGAAGGCGATAGCAAAGGTGGCTAAAGACTGTAGCGTGGCTGCCGTCGGGTCGCCCTGAGGGAAGAAAATATGCGGAAAGACAATGACCGCAGCGGTGGCGTAAATATAAAAGTCGAAGAACTCAATGGCGGTGCCAATCAGCGATGCGACGACGACTTTATTGCGCGAGTTGACCGGAACGTGTTCCGCCCCTTCGTTAAGTGTGGTGGCTGTTGCTTGCATAATATTTTCTTATTTTTGGACGAACGAAGGGCCATATTAGGCATAGCAAAAGCGACATTTCAATCTGTAACAAAGGCGTGGTGTGGTCATAAAAGCAACAAAAAGCGGATAATTTTCAGACCAGCGGAAACACTTCTATGAAATGCTTCACACTTTTTAAATATCAGTCATTAAAACTGGTTTTTCGTTAAATAAAAGTTACGGCCTGGATTTATATGCTGAAATGGCGAATCGGGCTGAAATATCAGCCCGACATGATATCAGCGGTGGGTTTTACCCGGCATGCGCGGGTCATCTTTATACTCTGCCGTGGCGATCCACGCGGCGCAGAACAGCGTCAGGCGAGCGAAGAAATAGAAGAAAGCCATCAGCCCCAGCACCGAACCAAAGGCCGCGCCGGAGGGAGACTTCACCAGGGACGGCAGCGTATAGGTCATCACAATCTTGATCACCTCAAAACCAATGGCGGCAATCAATGTCCCGCGCATCAGCGCCTTCTTGCGCGGACGATGGCGGGGCAAACGCCAGAAGATCCAGAAGAACAGAAGGTAGTTAGCAAAGATAGAAATGGCCAGCCCAATGCCGCGCCAGGCAGGTTTCAGCCATTCAATGTAATCCAGGTACAGCGCGGAGATAATCATCTGCTGCGCGGAACCGGCGACCGAGGTGATGGAGAGCGTAATGACCAGCGCCACCAGCAGCCCAATCAGCGAAATAAAGTCGCGCAAATACTTCATCCATATCTTCTCCTGATCCTGCGGTCTACGCTCCCAGACGTCACGCGACTGGGCGCGAATAGCCTCACGCAGGTTGCCCATCCAGTTCACCCCGGAATAGAGCGCAATCAGCAACCCGACGATACCCACGGTGGTACGCTGCTGCACGGCGGTATTGATGGTGCTTTTGAGCGTCGCGGCGAGCGTCTGGTCGCTGACGTTGGTCAGGATCTTATTGAAGATGTCCTGCAACAGCGTCGGGTGAGACGCCAGCACAAAACCGGCGGCGGCAAATGACACCATCAGGATGGGGATCATCGACAGGAACGAGAAATAGGTAATCGCCGCGCCAAACTGATTTCCCATGCGGTCGTTAAAGCGCTCAGCGGCGCGTATCAGGTGAGCAATCGCGGGTATCTGCTGAATTTTTTCGGCTATGCCGGTCACGGTGCCCAGCGCTTTGCTGGCCGTTCCAGGCTCTTTCGGCGCTTCAGGTTCGTTATCCATCTTTTTGATGGGTTCATAATCTAAATGTTGAGTCGGTCGTTGCGGGTTATTTTCCGGCGTCACGCGCATTTTCCTTTTCGTTGAGCTGGATGTTACTGAATTATAGCTTGTGACTAGTCGACGTAACCTTTTGTGAGTTCGGTAAGCCACTCCATAAACACATGCACCCGGCGGGAGAGGTTACGGCGGTGGGGATAAATGAGGGAGACGGGCATCGGTTCAGCCCGGTATTGCGGCAGGATCTCAACGAGTTTTTTCGTGCGCAGGGCATCACGCACCCCGACGCGCGGAACCTGAATAATGCCAAGCCCGGCGATACAGGCGGCCTGGTAGGTTTCCGTGCTGTTAACCGTCAATACGCCTCCCGTTTTCACCCACTGGGCCGCGCTGCCGTTGTAATACTCAAAACCCTGCGGACGCGTGCCCAGCGTGGCGGAGTAGTGAATGAGGGCATGCGAAGCCAAATCGTCCAGCGTCTCAGGGTAGCCGAATCGCGTCAGATAATCCGGGCTGGCGCAGTTAATCACCGAGAGTTTCCCAAGCGGGCGGGCGATAAGCCCGGAGTCCTTTAAGTTTCCCACGCGAACCACACAGTCAAATCCTTCGCGGATGACATCGACCAGACGATCGCTGCTACTCAGCTCCAGCTCAATGCCGGGAAACTGTTGTAAAAATGCAGGCAGTTTCGGAATGACTACATTTCGCGCAATGGCAACGGGCATATCCACACGTAGCCGACCGCTGATGGTTGAAGGGTCGTGCAGGAACATGCCGTCCAGTTCGTCCAGATTCATCAGCAGATCTTTAGCGCGCTCGTAATAAACCATGCCGTCCTGCGTCAGGCTGACGCGGCGGGTAGTGCGGTGCAGCAGCTGCGTGCCCAGTGCGTTTTCCAGTGCCTGGATCTGTCGCGATACGCTCCCCTTTGGCAGGCTTAACGTCTCCGCCGCGCGGGAAAAACTTTCCAGTTCCGCGACCCGAAGGAAAAGCTGCATTGCGTGTATTTTATCCATAGGTGTTGGTCATTGTTGTTATGAATGAAACAGTGAAGCGCTGACGGCACTATTTATTGATTTTCTACCATCTAATAAGCTCTTTCTCAATCTTCATCACAGCCGAAACGAGGGGAATTATGAGTGAACGTATTGCTTTAGTGACGGGCGGTAGCCGCGGCCTGGGGAAAAATGCCGTTTTGAAGCTGGCCGCGGAAGGGACAGGCATCATCCTGACCTGGAACAACAGCCAGCAGGAGGCGCAGGAAGTTGTGCGCGAAATCGAGGGAACAGGTGGAAAAGCGGCAGCATTGCGGCTTAACGTCGGCGATACGGCAAGCTTTTCGCGCTTTGCTCAGCAGGTGAAGGATACCCTCAAACACGTCTGGCAACGTGACACCTTTGACTATTTAGTGAACAACGCAGGTACAGGGTTATACGCACCCTATACCGAGACGACCGAGGCGCAGTTTGATGATGTGCTGAACATTCACTTCAAAGGGCCGTTTTTCCTCACGCAACAGCTGCTGCCGCTCATAAAAGACGGAGGGCGGATCCTGAACGTCTCCAGCGGACTGGCCCGTTTTACTCAGCCCGGTTCAGGCACCTACGCGGCAATGAAAGGGGCGATGGAAGTGCTGACCCGCTATCAGGCAAAAGAGCTTGGCGCGCGCGGAATTTCCGTCAATATCATCGCGCCCGGCGCGATTGAAACCGACTTTGGGGGCGGACGCGTGCGGGATAATGCGGAGCTTAACCAGCTGCTGGCCTCGCAGACGGCGCTGGGACGCGTGGGCCTGCCCGATGATATTGGTGACGCCATTGCGGCGTTGCTCAGTGACAAACTGGGCTGGATGAATGCGCAACGTATTGAAGTTTCAGGCGGTATGTTCCTGTAATGTTCAGTCTTAAGGGGGAGGGAACCCTCTTAAGGAAATCCTTAAAACAGGTATGTCTAAATGCTGGAAGATATAAAGAGAGCTGGGCGATTTGTAACCTCTCCATTCAGTGAGTTTTTTCTTAAAAAATGCCTCTGTAAAATCCCCCTTCGCTATTCTCAGAGGAGTAAAACGATGCGAGTAATCATGTTTGACAGGCAGTCATTATTTATTCATGGAGCGATGTACAGTTTGCAGAAGTTAATTCCGAAAATAGAGATGACAGGGGCTCGTCAGACTGATGAATTATGGGCGCAATTATCCGCGTCACCCTCCGCTATCGTCATGATAGATGGGTATTTAATTCGTGATAATGGTGTGGCTTTACTGGAAGAGATTATGGATCGTTTTCCAGCGTCGCGCGTGGTGTTGGTGTTAACGAAAAAAGAGCGACGTTGGGTTGAGCAAATGTTTCAGCGCAACGTGGTGGCGATAGTTCCCCGCAATGCGAATCCCGAACGCTTTTCCGCAGTGCTGGATTCCGTATCGCGTGGAATGGTCTGTTTTCCCGGCGAGTGGCTGAAGCAGCACTCCTCTCAGGATGAACTGGCAGTGTTAAGCGAGCGCCAGCGTGAGGTTTTGAAGTTACTGGCGGCCGGAGAGTCCAATAAAGAGATTGGTCGTAATCTCAATATCAGTGCGGCAACGGTAAAAGCCCATCTTGAGACGCTTTTCCGGCGTCTTGATGTCAAAAACCGGACGCAGGCCGCGATGTACTACACCCGGGCGACGGCCTGAAGGATCTTCTCAGGCAGAGGGGACTCTTCCCCAAAACTGAAGAGGGTTAATATCAGGGCGTCATGCTGCTGTTGGGTTAATGGGCGTTTGTTCATTTCCCGCAGCAGCGCCTCAAATAATTGAATATCATTAAAAAGCAAATTCTCCGCCTCAATCGGCGTGATGAGACTGTTAAATTTTTCCCACTGGCGAATCACGTGACCATAACCAATAACCCATATACCCGTTTCGTCACGGTATTTCTCCAGGGAAAGACCCTGTTGTTTTTTAATTAATGCGATTGCAGCAGAAGATATCTGCATTGCATAACCCGTCATAAGCGTTTCCTCTTAGCGGCGCGACTATAGAGGAAACGCCGCCGGGGAAATATCCGCCAAATGGCTGTTAATCAGGTTTAACTGAACGGGAATTCCTTTTTCAGTAAACCGAATAGCCAGTCGTTATGCCATTGCCCTGAAAGGAAAGAACTCTCACGCAACTCACCTTCCAGTTGAAAACCTGTTTTTTCCAGCAGTCGCCTTGAGGCGATATTTCCCGCCGTCACGGTGGCGGTGAGCCGACGGATATTACCCTGAGTCAGCGCGAAATCACACACAGCCCGCAGAGATTCAAAGCCGTAACCTTTCCCCTGCGCAGAGGGCGCAAAGAGAAAACCGACTTCAGCACAATCTGCTTCCCGGTGCACATAGCCGGTTACGCCCAGCGGCGTCTGGCTGGCCGTCTCACGCACCACAAGGCAGAGCCAGTGCGAGCTGCCCGGCATCCACGGCAACAGACGAGACTCAAAGGCTTCCCGAATGTCCGCCTCGCTACGCGCAGGGGCGACAAAACGCATCACCTCAGGATTTTGCTGTAGCGACAGAAAAAAGGGCCAGTCTTGCTCTTGCAGCGGCGAGCAGGTGAGACGCGCGGTGGTTAAGGCGGGCATGACGATCCTCCGGAGGCATTGCAAATGATTATAAGGTTGTCACTTTATTTCAACAGAAAGTCAGGTATGTTTAACCTCATATAAATAAAAAGAAAAACGACTTTTAATGCCGCTTTAGCGGTACTCATTGTCTCTCAAGGAAAACAATGATGATTAGCTCATCGCATCATACCCGCGAACAGTTTGAACACTGTCTGGCAGCGATCCGTCAGGCGTCTGTTGAAATTTTACTTCTGTTGAATGTACATGTTTCTGAAGGAAAAGATCCACGCTGGTTTCTGGAGCAACTGGATAGCGCCCGCCTGGGGCTGGGCTGCTGGGGCGCCGAAGCCAGGAAGCTTAATCTGAATGATGCCGAAATGAAGTC
>NZ_JADBRE010000037.1:0-36555 GCF_014930525.1 Enterobacter cloacae complex sp. S1 | reverse complement strand
TTTCATGAAGAAACAAGAAACACATTTTATCACCTTTACGGAGATTCTGTGTAGGAAAGCATTTATAGGCATGTTCTTCCCATTGTGGCGTTCCATAGATTCTGTAGTCAAAGAAAGATACACAGCCACGCTTTCTAAAATAGCCATTAGGTATTCTTCCAAAAAAGGAAGGGAAGGCTAAATCAGAGTTTGGGATTAAGTTTCCAGATTGAATTATTAATTCCATGTTTTCTTCGGAGGTAACATGGAATACTCTTCCTTTGACAGCATGCAAGATATCAATGTGATTTTTAATTGTAATGGCATTATTTTTCATATCTGCCTTAAATTGACAATGTATTAATAATAGCAATTGTGACATTATCCCGCACTTGCGAAAACCAAAATTTAATCCTTTTTACGGTTGTAATTAGAAGAACAAACACTCTGTCTGGGGGTACCTTTGGGGGTATCTATTGTTAAATGAAGATAAATTCTATTATATAACAGTGTGTTGCAATTTATGTTTTGCTCCTATTATCCCATCTAAATCAAATAGTTACCCTCCATTCCAGTAAATCTCATTCTCAGACCATGGCAGCAAATATTGCTATTGGCTGCACATTTTCGCGTCATCGTTTTGTACCTCAAAGAAGTTGGTCGGCGGCATAACCCTAAAGGCTATACCGCCAGCGCCATGTTATCGCGCCATTAACGCAAACACCCCCCAGCCAAAGTACTCCCGCGTGTACGTCACATGACGTTCAGGCGCTATCGTCAGCTCCGCCCGAACCTCCTGCGCGAAGTCATCATCTGGGTTTTCCTCCAGCCAGCGCCGCATGGTCATCCATTTTGCGGCTTCGTACCTGTCCCAGCCTTCCTGATCAGCCAGCACCATTTCAACCAGGTCATAGCCCTGTTGATCGAAAGACGCAACCAGACCGGGCAGAGTAAGAAAGTCTGCAATCGACGAGACGCCGCAGGCCTGAGCTATCTCTGCCGTCGCGGGTACCTGACGCCAGTACGGTTCGCCGATGAGCATTATTCCCCCGGGCTTGAGGCTTTTTGCCAGCAGATCCATCGTCCCGGCTACGCCACCCGCAATCCAGGTTGCGCCAACGCAGGCCGCCACGTCACATTTTTCATTCGCGACGTAGCCGGCCGCGTCGTTATGAATGAAATGGACGCGTTCGCTGACGCCGAGTTCCTCTGCGCGCCGCGTGGCCTGCGTGGTGAAGAGCTGGCTCATGTCGATGCCGGTACCGGTAATACCGTAATCACGTGCCCAGGTACAAAGCATCTCTCCCGAGCCGCTGCCGAGATCGAGAATGCGTGTGCCTGGCTTCATGCGTAACACGCGGCCCAGCGTCGCGTACTTCTCTGGTGTAAAGGGGTTATGAATGCGGTGTTCGCTTTCGCTAACAGTAAAAATACGTGGGATATCCATCATCCTCTCCTTAACGATTATCAGGCTGAGCGCGAACATTGTTCAGCCCGGTGGTGTTAATGCGGTAGGGCTGACCGTTAACGGATTTGATCAGCTTTTTGGTTTTGAGCTTTTTGAAAACGGCGAGCGTGCAGTCAGCCAGCAGTAGCCCTTCGCGGCTATAGCATTCAACGGCGGTGACGCGGCCAGAGTTATCGCGGACGTGCACAATACGGCCACCTTTGGCGAGAACGTGTAAGGTACGTTGTTCCTGACGGGATAAATTCATACTGGAAAACCTGTTTAATCATCATGTGCAAAACGTGCAAACACACAGCGGTGTCCGCATACGATTTCGGCGCATTGATAATCAGTCCGGCCTGGAAAGGTCGGGAAGCTGATTATCGGATGATTACATTCTCCAGCATCAAAGCCTCGGATTGAGTTGATAGGTATTTACGGGGTGAATGATAACACCTGGTTATTGTCAGTGAATACCCAGGGGTGAAAAATGTGATCCCGGTTGGTATCGGGCTGAGGAGAGGGGATCATTCCTGGCCGCTCTTAATTTTGCTGTCGACCTGAGGCTGTGGTTTGCTGAAAAGATATCCCTGCACAAGCTCGCAACCCAGAGCCTGAAGCCGCTCAAGCTGCTCTTCGGTCTCAACGCCCTCGGCAATGACGCCCATATTAAGGCTTTTAGCCATACCGGTAATCAGCTTCACAATATTAAGCGCATCTTCCTGCGTAGATATCGGATTGACAAAAGATTTATCGATCTTGATTTTATCAAAATTCAGTTCGCTGAGTCTGGAGAGCGACGAATAACCCGTGCCAAAATCATCAATAGAAATTCTTACGCCCAGTGAGCGTAGTTTTTTGAGGATCGCAATGGGGTTATTTCTGTCACTGAAGAGGGAAGACTCTGTGACCTCTAACTCAAGACGGTTAGCCGGGAGCCCGGTCTCAGCCAGAACGGACTGCACCGTATTAATAAATGATTTGCTGCCCAATTGAACAGGCGAGACGTTGACGGAGATCCTGGCCGGAACAGCCCAGGAGACCGCCTCCCTACAGGCCAGTTTAAGTACGGTTTTACCTATCTCGTTGATCATGCCTGTTTTTTCAGCGGCGAAAATAAAGCTATCCGGGGAGAGCATCCCCTTGACGGGGTGCATCCAGCGAATAAGCGCTTCATAGCCGTAAATTTCCTTGCTGACGGAATTCACAATAGGCTGGTAATAAACAATAAACTCATCATTCTCTATTGCTCTTGCCATATCATTTTCAAGGGTTCTGCTTTCCTGCAACTTCTGTAGCATTCGCTGGCGGAAGACTTTGATTTGCTGAGAACCTTCTTTCTTGGCTTCATAGAGCGCCAGATCGGCAAATTTATAAAGGTAATCTGAACGTCGTTCGTTATCCGATAAAACAATACCCACACAGGTGGCTATTTTTATAAGTTGATTATTAATTGTATAGGGCTTGCTGATGCTATCACTGATTTCTCGCGCGCGTGAAACGGCTGCGGCTTCGGTTAAGCCACTGGAGAGGAACGCAAATTCGTCGCCGCCCAAACGATAAAATGTCTCTGAAAAGCGGCTCAAAGCGTTAAGGCGCGTGGATACCTCACGTAACAGTAAATCGCCAGCATCATGACCGTAGGTATCATTCACCTCTTTGAACCGGTCTAAATCGAATAACATCACCGTGACCGAAATATGTTTTTCCTCAGCCTGTAGATTAAGTTTATTGAGATCATCCCAGAAGAAAAGACGGTTTTTCATGCCGGTAAGGGAGTCATGATAAACATCGTATTCCAGTTTTGTATTCTGGATTTGCAGGGTTTCTTTGGACAGCTGAAGTTCTTCAGCCAGAGTTTTAACCTGTGTATGTGCTTTGAGAATGTTTTTATTTTGATAGATAATCAAAAAGCCCAGTATGAAGCTTAAAATAACCAGTAACAGCGAAAGTGCTGAATAAATATAATATAGAACCTGTATTTTTAGGTTAGTTTCATTGATTGTATTAACATCTTTTGTTAAAGCCGTTGATGAAAGCTGGCTTAGCGGTGCATCCAGTAAATGCATATTTTTCAGATAGAGCTTTAACTCTGAACGGCTCATTTTCTCAAGATGACCATCCAGATAGTTCAGTATATTTTCCAGGCGTAAGGCGAGCACCTGATGCGCTTTCGCGCTGTTTATATAACGACCCAGGCCGCCCTCTTTCAATAAATCATTCTGGCTCAGCATGATTTCCAGGCGCATGCGAACCTGGTCTACCGTAACGTCATCAGTCTCGGTTGCGTACAGTCCAATCCATGATTCAAATCGGTAATATTCAGATACCAGTTGGGCTACAGACCAGGACTCAGTGTAGTGAGTCAATTTTTGCAACTCCTGCTGACGGTCGTAGACAAGAAAGGCTATATATCCCGTAGTGATAAAAAGAGAAAAAATGATACCAACCAGTATCCTGTTCATTATGTTCTCCTGAACTACTATTCAATCTTCATTTTGCTGACCTGCCAGGCCGATCGCGAGTAATAAATCTGATTATTGAGTTCAGGAAGACTGTCATAAGGGTAGACGATGAATGACGGACCTTTATCGCGGATGCGCATATATTCGCCATTGACCTTTAACGCCAGGATGGCGTTGTATTTCTGGAAGTCGCTGAGAGGGATGACGGTAGTATAATCATTGAGTGCAACCACATTCAGAACAGAACCCTTAGCACCCACATATTCCATGAGTTTGCGCATCGGGATACCCTCAAATTTCGTGCGCCCATTATACCAGGGAGAGGTCGTCTGGAAACTCACCATCCCCAGTTTTTCCAGGCTGGCAATATCAAAAACGGCTTTTCCATTTTCGTTCGTATTTTCTATATTACCGGTAATGGTTAAGATGGGTTTGCCCACAGGCTTTGGCAGTTCGCCAGCCCAGCTTAAACTTTGTACCAAAAAGCAGCACAGCATTAGGATTATTCGCATATTGGCCTCCTCTTTTTAACAGAAGTATAAGAATTATAAGTTATTTATCCTATAAGTTTGTCTATTTTGTTGAACGCCATGGCTTTTTGCAAATGATACTTGATTAAATGTATTAAAATCAAATGGATAATCGTTGTTTGCCCCGTGATTGCAGACCTCTGGCTGGAGCTTACGTTTTTTAAAACATAAAAACTCAGTGTAATTAGCCACCGGGTTTAAAAAATGATCGCTTTGATTATTGATATATTTACGCCCCCCCATTTTTTATCAATGGTGGCATCGTTAAGATTGATTTATATGTACAAAGAATGATAACGCACCCTCAATGTGAGGGAATAAGAGAGTGCGCGTACCTCTGACGTCATTTGCACTGAGTTTCGGTTAACCCGTCTCCAGCATACTGAAACTGACGATCCGCGAGCGCCCCAGCTCTTTCGCCCGGTAAAGCGCCACGTCTGCCGCGCGCAGCAGGTCGTCGCTTTGGGCGTGCTGCGGGTAACTGGCGATCCCGATCGACACATCCACTGGGCCAATCTCAGCAAGCCCATAGCGCAGCGACAGCGTATGGACGCCGTTATAAATCTCAGTTGCGCAGGCGTGAGCCGCTTCCTCATCCGCACCCGTTAGCAGCACCAGAAACTCTTCGCCACCAAAGCGGAAGGCCAGGCCGGCATCGTGCACGGCACGCTGAACAATTGTCGCCACTCTCTTAATCACATGATCGCCAGCCTCATGGCCGAAGCGATCGTTAATGCTTTTAAAGTGATCGATGTCGATCATCATGCAGCTCACCGGCTCATCATTGCGCATTGCCTGAGCTATCTGAGTGCGCAGGGTATCTTCCAGGTGGTGACGGTTACGCAAGCCGGTGAGCGGGTCGAATAGCGCTTTTTCCAGCAGGGCATCGCGCAGACGCTGGTTGGCCAGCGCCAGACCCAGGGCTTCCGCCATTAATTCGAGATATGCGCGGGACGGTGCCGTTTCAGGCGTGATGTTCTGAAACGACAGCAAACCAATGGCTTCCCCCTGCGCAATGAGCGGCACGCACAGTGAGCTGTCTTTTTGTGATTCAGGCAGATGCTGGCAACCGATATCCGGCTCGCCGTTGACCGGTGGATGGCTCTGACCACGGCGTATGGCCCAGCATTGATCGGGGTGGAAAGCATTTTTTTCTCCCTGTGGAGATAACCATTCCGCCGCACAGCGCATCTCCCACGGGTTTCGATCCAGGATATACAGACGTCCGGCGATACCCGGCGCAATGTTGGGAGCAAACAGCTCTGCCACCTCAATCACGTCGCTGACGTTCTCGCACCCCTGCAAGCGCTGGGTCATTCGCGCGAGCAGCTCGCGGATGGCCCAGTCTGCGTCGCGTTCTTTTTCAAGCCGCTGCCTTGCCAGCCCGTTCTCGCGGAAAATGCGAATGGCCTGCGCCATATCGCCTATCTCATCGACCTGGTTGAAATTGGGCGTTTCGACGCCGTAATCCTGTGAGGCCAGGCGGTGAACCACATCGCTGAGGCGCACTACCGGGCGCAGCACGCGGTGCTTGAGAATAAAGCCCATCACGAATAAGAAGAGCAGGGCGGTCAGGCCGACCATCACCTCTGAGGCGGTACGCAGCGTTTTCGACGTGTTGGTCGCCGCCTGGACATCGGCAATAATGCGCTTATCCAGCAGCATACGAAAATGGTCAATCTTGCTCTGGGCGCGTTCCGTTTCAAGTTCGTAGATTTTGCCGAAGAGTAACGCAATGGCCTGTTGTTCCTCACCCCGGGCGACGCTGGCAATTGCTGCCTGCTGTTCATCCTGTAGGCCATCAACAATCTTCAGCCCTTCATACAGCAGCGCCAGCTCTTCGCCCGTTGCGCCCGTATCTTTTAACTGTCCCACTTTGTGTTCAATATTCTTCAGTTCACCTTCTTTCGCCTGGTACGCTTTCAGCACATCGGGCTCTTTTTTGATGGCGTAAAGGCGCGCTAAATCGGAGAGCATCCAGGTTTCTGCCTCAATCTCTTCCGTAAGCTGGTCAAAAATTTGTCGTTGCTTAACAACCTGACGCTCTACGTTGTCGGCATGGGAAGCCATCAGCATGACGATACCGGAGGCAATGGTCAGGCACACCGTGACACCATAGGCCCAGTTTGTGATCGTGGCGATTCGCACCTGTTGGATCCTTCTACGACAAATGTGGAAGAGCGTTCATTACAGATTATAGAAAACCCCTGATTTATCGCGAAAAAAAAGGCGGCACAGGGCCGCCTGACAAAACGCGTTTCGTTAGAGATCCGGAGGGTTTTTTCCCTCTTCGATAAAGTCTGCGTCCAGCTCCTCGGCGTTGCCTGCGTGGTCGCGGCCGGAGAAGAGGTTCCAGCAGGCGATAAACAGGGCGGCAATCAGCGGCCCAATCACAAAACCGTTAATGCCGTACAGCTCCATACCGCCGAGCGTGGTGATCAGTATCAGGTAGTCCGGCATTTTGGTGTCTTTGCCCACCAGCAGCGGACGTAAAAGGTTGTCCACCAGCCCGACGATAATGACAAAAAAGCCCACAATGAACAGACCCTGCCACAGCTGGTGAGTGGCAAACAGGAAGATCGCGGCGGGAACCCAGACGATAGCCGAGCCGACGGCGGGCACCAGGGAGAGGAACGCCATCAGCGCTCCCCACAGTACGCTACCGTCAATACCGACGATGGCAAAGGCGATACCGCCAAGCGTACCCTGAACCACTGCCACGACCGCCGTACCTTTTACCGTGGCTCGTGAGACGCCGACAAACTTAGCGAACAGGTGCTGTTTGGCGAAGTCAGACAGCGGCAGCGAGTCGAGGATCTGGCGCACCAGATAGGGCCCGTCTTTGAGCAGGAAAAACAGCAGGTACAGCATAATGCCGAAGCTAATAGCAAAGCCGAACGTCCCTTTACCAATCAGGAACGCGCTTCCCGCCAGATACTGTCCACCCTGTAACGCGACATCGGAAAGCTTTTTCTGAATCTGCGCGGCGTTGGTCAGGTTGTGATCCGCCAGGAAGCCGCTGGCCCAGTCCGGCAGTCGGTTGAAAATACCGGCGATGACTTCCGGGAACTGCGTGTTGTTCTGTTGCAGCTTGGTGTAAACCATGTTCAGTTCCACCGCGAGCGAGGAAAGGATCACCATCAACGGAATAAACACGATCAGGCAGATAATGCCGAGTGTAAGGAGGGAAGCCAGCCCGTTGCGATCGCCCAGCGCGGTACGCAATTTGTTTTTCACCGGGTTGAAAATGATGGTCAGGATCGCGGCCCACAGAATCGCCGAGAAATAGGGTGACAGCACGTCAAAGAAAGCCCAGGTAACAAGGGCCAGGATGAGAATAAAGAAACCTTTGGTCAGTCCGTTAAATCGCATAGTGAGTCCTGGTGAAGAAGAAACTGTGTCGACTATAGAACTGATTTAAAGATTTACCAATAATTGCGCCGAAGTCGTGCCGGGTGGCTTTTTGTTAACAATCGCGGTATAACACCCTTCTTTGGATGTTTAGATGTCCATACGTTTAGAAGGTAATATGCAAACAGAGCAACAAAACGGGCAGCTTAAGCGCACCATGAAAACCCGTCACCTGATTATGCTCTCACTGGGGGGCGTTATCGGCACAGGGTTATTCTTCAATACCGGATACATCATTTCGACAACCGGCGCGGCGGGCACGCTGCTGGCGTATCTTATTGGTGCGCTGGTGGTCTGGCTGGTTATGCAATGCCTGGGGGAACTTTCCGTAGCGATGCCGGAAACCGGCGCGTTCCACGTCTACGCCGCTCGTTATCTCGGCCCGGCGACAGGGTATACCGTGGCGTGGCTCTACTGGCTTACGTGGACAGTGGCGCTGGGATCGAGCTTTACCGCAGCCGGGTTCTGTATGCAGTACTGGTTCCCGCAGGTTCCTGTCTGGACGTGGTGCGTCGTCTTTTGCGTGGTGATTTTTGCTCTTAACGTCATTTCCACGCGCTTCTTCGCCGAAGGGGAATTCTGGTTCTCGCTGGTGAAAGTCATCACCATCATCGCCTTCATTATTCTCGGCGGGGCGGCGATCTTCGGTTTTATCCCGATGCAGGACGGTTCACCGGCGCCGGGCTTAAGCAACCTTACTGCCGAAGGCTGGTTCCCGCACGGCGGTCTGCCGATCCTGATGACCATGGTGGCGGTCAACTTTGCCTTCTCCGGAACGGAGCTTATCGGCATCGCGGCAGGAGAAACGGAAAACCCACACAAGGTTATTCCGGTTGCTATTCGTACCACCATCGCCCGGCTCATCATCTTCTTTATTGGCACCGTGTTTGTGCTGGCGGCGCTGATCCCGATGCAGCAGGCTGGCGTGGAGAAAAGCCCGTTCGTGGTGGTGTTTGAAAAGGTCGGCATTCCGTATGCGGCGGATATCTTTAACTTCGTGATCCTGACGGCGATCCTCTCGGCGGCGAACTCGGGCCTGTATGCCTCTGGCCGTATGCTGTGGTCTCTGTCTAACGAGAAAACGCTGCCACGCTGCTTTGCCCGCGTCAACAAAAACGGCGTGCCGCTGACGGCGCTCTCCGTTTCCATGCTGGGTGGCGTGCTGGCGCTGTTCTCCAGCGTGGTTGCGCCGGATACGGTGTTTGTGGCCCTGTCAGCCATTTCCGGTTTTGCGGTGGTGGCGGTGTGGATCAGCATCTGCGCGTCACACTTCGTGTTTCGTCGCCGTCACGTGCAGTCCGGGCAGCCGCTTTCGGCGTTGCAGTATCGCGCGCCATGGTATCCGCTGGTGCCCGTGCTTGGCTTTATCCTCTGCCTGGTGGCCTGTGTCGGCCTGTGGTTTGACCCCAGCCAGCGTATTGCCCTTTATTGCGGGCTTCCGTTTGTCGCCCTGTGTTATGGTGCGTACTACCTGACCCGAAACCTGACATCGCAGGAGCCTGAACATGTCGCAGAATAATCCGCTTACCACCCTCCTTGAAAACCAGCCGTTTGTCGTGCTGGATGGGGCGATGGCAACGGAGCTGGAAGCGCGCGGTTGTAACCTTGCCGACAGCCTCTGGTCGGCCAAAGTGCTGATGGAAAACCCGGAGCTGATCCGTGACGTGCACCTCGACTATTACCGCGCGGGGGCACAGGTGGCGATCACCGCCAGCTATCAGGCCACGCCTGCGGGCTTTGCCGCACGCGGGCTGGACGAGGCGCAATCCCGGGCGTTGATTGGCAAAAGCGTAGAGCTGGCACGCAAAGCGCGGGAAGCGTACCTGGCAGAGAATGCGCAGGCGGGCACGCTGCTGGTGGCGGGGTCGGTAGGGCCGTACGGCGCGTACCTTGCCGATGGATCTGAATATCGCGGCGATTATGTGCGTCGCGCTGAAGAGTTCACCGCGTTCCACCGTCCCCGCGTGGAGGCGCTGCTGGATGCGGGCGCGGATCTGCTGGCCTGTGAAACGCTGCCTTCTTTCCCGGAGATTAAGGCGCTGGCGGTGTTGCTGACGGCGTATCCTCGCGCCCGGGCATGGTTCTCATTTACCCTGCGTGACAGCGAGCATCTGAGTGACGGGACGCCGCTGCGGGATGTCGTTTCTGCGCTCGAAAGCTACCCACAGGTTGTCGCGCTGGGGATCAACTGTATCGCGCTGGAAAACACCACCGCGGCGCTGACGCATCTGCACAGCCTGACGTCGCTGCCGCTGGTGGTCTATCCGAACTCCGGCGAGCATTATGATGCGGTGAGCAAAACCTGGCATCACCACGGTGAAGCCTGCGAGACGCTGGCGGGGTATTTACCGCAGTGGCTGGATGCCGGTGCGAAGCTGATTGGCGGCTGCTGTCGCACCACGCCGCAGGATATTGCTGCGCTGACGGTTCAGCGCTGAGGTCTTTGCCGGGTGGCGGCTGCGCCTTACCCGGCCTACAAATTGCACGAACCGTAGGCCGGGTAAGCGCAGCGCCACCCGGAGAAACAACCGCACAAAATTCACTATCCTTTCCCGCTTTTTTTCTAAAAACGAATCGTCATTAGCGATTCTTTTTTATTCCTTTATCAAAATTCTCGCGCCGGAAATACTGCCCTCATAACAACAAGGGGAGCAGACATTATGGCAATTTCATCGCGGATCACACTTCTCGGCGCACTGGCGCTGTGGGCATTTCAGGCGCAGGCGGTGGACGTCACCGTCGCGTATCAGACTTCCGCTGAGCCGGCGAAAGTCGCGCAGGCGGACAACACCTTTGCCAAAGCGAGCGGGGCGAATGTCGACTGGCGCAAGTTCGACAGCGGCGCGGCGATTGTGCGGGCGTTAGCCTCGGGCGACGTGCAGATTGGCAACCTGGGCTCCAGCCCGCTGGCGGTGGCCGCCAGCCAGCAGGTGCCGATTGAAGTCTTCCTGCTGGCGTCGCAGCTCGGAAATTCCGAAGCGCTGGTGGTGAAGAAAAGCATCACGAAACCCGAAGATTTGATCGGCAAACGCATCGCGGTGCCGTTTATCTCCACCACGCATTATAGCCTGCTGGCAGCGCTGAAACACTGGGGCATTAAGCCGGGCCAGGTGCAGATCATTAACCTGCAACCTCCGGCGATTATTGCCGCCTGGCAGCGTGGCGACATCGACGGAGCATACGTCTGGGCGCCCGCCGTCAACGAGCTGGAAAAAGAGGGCACCGTGCTGACCGACTCCGAAAAAGTGGGGCAGTGGGGCGCGCCAACCCTTGACGTCTGGGTCGTACGTAAGGACTTTGCCGAGAAACACCCTGAAGTGGTGAAAGCCTTCGCCAAAAGCGCCATCGACGCACAGCAGCCATACATCAGCAACCCGGATGAATGGCTGAAACAGCCCGCCAACCTGGAGAAGCTCTCACGTCTGAGCGGCGTGCCGGAAGCTGACGTGCCGGGGCTGGTAAAAGGCAACACCTATCTGACGCCTGCGCAGCAGGTCCAGCAGTTGAACGGGCCGGTGAGCAAAGCGATTGTCGACACTGCCACGTTCCTGAAAGAGCAGGGCAAAGTGCCTGCGGTGGCGGCGGATTACAGCCAGTTCGTGACCGATCGCTTTGTGAAATAAGGGGGCTGCAATGCTGAACATTACAAACCTGTCTGCCGATTACGGCGGCAAACCCGCCCTGGAAGAGATCAACCTGACGCTGGACAGCGGTGAACTGCTGGTGGTGCTGGGGCCGTCCGGCTGCGGGAAAACGACGCTGCTGAACCTGATCGCCGGGTTTGTACCGTATCAGCACGGCACGATCCAGCTGGAAGGGAAACGGGTAACGGGGCCGGGCGCAGAGCGAGGCGTGGTCTTCCAGAATGAAGGATTACTCCCGTGGCGAAACGTTCAGGAAAACGTTGCGTTTGGTCTGCAACTGGCCGGTGTAGCGCGTGAACAACGCCTGAATACGGCGCACGATATGCTGAAAAAGGTCGGGCTGGAGGGGGCTGAAAAACGCTTTATCTGGCAGCTTTCAGGCGGGCAGCGTCAGCGCGTCGGGATCGCCCGTGCGCTGGCGGCTAACCCACAGCTGCTGTTGCTGGACGAACCTTTCGGGGCGCTGGATGCCTTCACTCGCGAGCAGATGCAAACCCTGCTGCTGCGCCTGTGGCACGAAACCGGCAAGCAGGTGCTGTTAATCACCCACGATATCGAAGAGGCCGTGTTTATGGCGACGGAGCTGGTGCTGCTCTCACCGGGGCCGGGACGCGTGCTGGAGCGCCTGCCGCTTGAGTTTGCCCGCCGCTATGTGGCGGGAGAGCCGGTACGCAGCATCAAATCCGATCCGCTGTTTATTGAACAGCGTGAATACGTCTTAAGCCGCGTGTTTGAACAACGGGAGGCGTTCTCATGAGCATTGTTTTCAGTGAAAAAACGCGGCGGACGCGCCTTGCCTTACGCTGGCCGTTCTCTCGCCAGCTCACCTTAAGCGTCAGCACGCTGGTGGTGTTGCTGGCGGTATGGTGGGCGGTTGCTGCGCAGCAGTGGGTCAGCCCGCTGTTTCTGCCCCCGCCAGGCCAGGTTCTGGAAAAACTGATTACTATCGCCGGGCCGCAGGGCTTTATGGATGCCACGCTCTGGCAGCATTTAGGCGCCAGTCTGATGCGTATTCTGGTGGCGCTACTGGCGGCGGTCATTATTGGCGTTCCGGTGGGGATCGCGATGGGACTGAGCCCGACGGTACGCGGCATTCTCGACCCGCTGATAGAGCTTTACCGTCCCGTCCCGCCGCTGGCTTACCTGCCCCTGATGGTGATCTGGTTTGGCATCGGCGAGACGTCAAAGATCTTACTGATATACCTGGCGATATTTGCGCCGGTAGCCATGTCGGCCCTGGCTGGCGTAAAAAGTGCGCAGCAGGTACGCATACGTGCGGCGCAGTCGCTCGGCGCCAGCCGCGCGCAGATACTGCTGTTCGTCATTTTACCAGGCGCGCTGCCGGAGATACTGACCGGGCTGCGCATCGGCCTTGGGGTGGGCTGGTCTACGCTGGTGGCGGCAGAGCTGATAGCCGCCACGCGCGGCCTTGGGTTTATGGTGCAGTCGGCGGGAGAGTTCCTGGCGACTGACGTGGTACTGGCAGGGATCGCGGTGATCGCTGCGATTGCCTTTGGATTAGAACTGGGACTGCGCGCGCTACAGCGTCGCCTGACGCCCTGGCATGGAGAAATACAATGAGTGAACGACTGACCATTACCCCGCTGGGGCCATATATTGGCGCGCAGGTGTCGGGCCTGGACGTAACCCGTCCGCTGAGCGATAACCAGTTTGAGCAGCTGTACCACGCGGTGCTGCGTCATCAGGTGGTATTCCTGCGTGAACAGGCCATTACCCCGCAGCAGCAGCGCGCGCTGGCCCTGCGTTTTGGCGACCTGCATATCCACCCGGTCTACCCGCATGCGGAAGGGGTGGAGGAAATTATCGTGCTGGACACCCATAACGATAACCCGCCCGATAATGACAACTGGCACACGGACGTTACCTTTATCGACACACCGCCAGCCGGGGCGATTCTGGCAGCAAAACAGCTGCCGGAAACGGGTGGGGATACGCTGTGGGCCAGCGGGATTGCCGCGTTTGAGGCGCTCTCCGCGCCGCTCCAGACTCTGCTGAGCGGCCTGCGGGCGGAGCATGACTTCAAAAAATCGTTCCCGGAGTACAAGTACCGCAAAAGCGAAGAGGAGCACCAGCGCTGGCTGGAAGCTGTGGCGAAACATCCCCCGCTGCTGCACCCGGTGGTGCGTACCCATCCGGTGACCGGAAAGCAGGCGCTGTTTGTGAATGAAGGGTTCACCACGCGCATCGTGGATGTGACGGAAAAAGAGAGTGAGGCGCTGCTCGGCTTCTTGTTCGCGCACATCACCAAACCGGAGTTCCAGGTGCGCTGGCGCTGGCAGGAGAACGATCTGGCGATCTGGGATAACCGCGTCACGCAGCATTACGCCAATGCGGATTACCTGCCGCAGCGAAGGATTATGCAGCGGGCGACTATCCTGGGGGATAAGCCGTTTTACCGTGCGCCTTGATTGCCGGGTGGCGGCGTTGCCTTACCCGGCCTACGTTTAATTGTAGGCCCGGTAAGCGCAGCGCCACCGGGCAACGGAGCTAAAGGTGTGCTTCTATATACCGCTGATAGCGGTTTGCCTTCAGATAACACAGATCCACCAGCACCAGCCCGTCGATACAGTTATTGAACGCCGGATCGCTGCCGAAATCGATAAACTGCACGCCGCCGGGTTCGCATAGCTCGGAATACTGTTTGTAGAGCGGCGGGATGCCGCAACCCAGGTTGCCGAGCAGGGATTTCAGCTTTGTCAGGTCATCCACGTAATCCACTCCGCCAAACTGTGCCAGCACGTCCGGAAGTGAGGCCGGGTAGGGTTGACGCGAGGCGGCTAAGGGATGGCTGGCCGGAAACCAGAGACGATAAAACGCCACCAGCAGATCCCGTGCGGCAGGCGGTAAGCCGCCGGAGATGGACACCGGACCAAACAGGTAACGGTAATGGGGATAGCGTGCCAGATAGGCGCCAATGCCTGACCACAGATAGTCCAGACCGCGACGCCCCCAGTAGCGCGGCTGTATAAAGCTGCGCCCCAGCTCAATACCGTGCTCAAGTATGTCCTGCATTTTTTCGTCGTAGTGGAACAGGCTGTAGCTGTACAACCTCTCGACGCCGCGCTTTTCCACCTGCATGGCCGTTGGCATAAAGCGGTACGCGCCGACAATCTCCAGGTCATCGTCATCCCACAGAATAAGGTGCAGATAGTCATCATCGTAGCTGTCGGTATCCCGGCGCTTCCCGCTGCCTTCCTCCACGGCACGAAAGGCAATCTCGCGCAGCCGCCCCAGCTCGCGCAGCAGAGGCGCCTCTTCCTGCCCGTTGCGCTGCCAAAGATAGATGGCCTTACCATCGCTGGTTTTGCCCAGACACTCGGCCTGCGCCAGTTCGCGCTTGAGCGTCGCCCTGTCTTCCGGGCGGGCAATGGCGCACTGGGTTTTAAAGACGCCAGGCAATCCCTTGCCAAGACGTATCACGTGCTGACGACACTGCTCGGCCATCTCACGCGATGAAAGGGTAGAACTAAACCGGTCATTCCAGGCAATCTGCTGGCCGATTTTGATCGGCAGCTGACTGTGACGGCGGCGAAACATCTGTTGCATCAGCAGCAGCATGGATACCGTTGGCGAGACCAGGGTACTGGCATAAAACAGCAGGCTGTTGTGCGCCTGGATATGTACCGGGAGTAGCGGCACCCGTAGTTTGCCGGCCAGCTTGATAAAGCCCGGATGCCATTTTTTATCGCGGATGCCTTTGCGCGTTAGGCGGGAAACTTCGCCCGCCGGAAAGAAGATCAGCACGCCGGCGTTTTGCAGGTGCTGCTCCATCTGTATCAGCGAGGCTTTTGCGGTTCTGCCGCCCATATTATCCACGGGAATAAATAATGAGCTGAGGGGCTCAAGGTGGGACAGCATCCTGTTGGTAACAACCCTGACGTCGCGGCGCACGCGGGAAACGGCATACAGCAGCGCCAGCCCATCCAGGGTGCCGGTGGGGTGGTTCGCTATCACAATGAGTGGGCCGTGTTCGGGGATTTGTTCGAGGTCGCGGGCGGAAACGGAGCAGTGAATATCAAGGTGTTCCAGTACCTGCTCCACCATATCCAGCCCTTTCAGGTGACGGTGGCTGGCGGCAAACTGCTGAAATTCGTCTTCGTGAAGCAGTCTTTTTAACAGACTTTTTTGCCAGGGTGCGGGCCTCGCCTGAGGCCAAAGGTCATCAAGAACGCTGTCGAGACTAAACATTGATCACTCCTCCTGCCGTCTTGCCCAGACAGTAGAAGGAGGAGATGTCGTTTGTATTGCAGTTTGGTGAAGATTAGTGCAGAGAGCAGGCCGGGTAAGGCGAAGTCGTTACCCGGCGCTAAAGCGGATTAACGCAGAATTTTCTTCTCAGCCAGATCCAGCGCGAAATAGCTGAAGATCAGATCCGCGCCCGCGCGTTTGATCGCCCCCAGGCTTTCGAGGATCACTTTCTCTTCGTCGATGGCACCCGCCTGCGCGGCGAATTTGATCATCGCGTACTCGCCGCTCACCTGGTAGGCGCCCAGCGGCAGTTCGGTGCGTTCGCGAATGTCGCGCAGGATATCCAGGTATGCGCCAGCAGGTTTCACCATCAGGCAGTCAGCGCCCTGGGCTTCATCCAGCAGAGACTCACGAATCGCTTCGCGGCGGTTCAGCGGGTTCATCTGATAGGTTTTACGATCGCCTTTCAGCGCCGTGCCGGCTGCTTCACGGAACGGGCCGTAGAAAGAGGAGGCGAATTTGGTGGAATAGGACATGATGGCGGTGTCGGTGAAGCCAGCAGCGTCCAGCGCCTGACGGATCGCCTGTACCTGCCCATCCATTGCCGCAGAAGGCGCAATGAAATCCGCACCCGCAGCGGCGGCAACTACCGCCTGCTTGCCCAGATTCAGCAGGGTCGCATCGTTGTCCACGCCGTGATCGCACAGCACACCACAGTGGCCATGAGAGGTGTATTCGCAGAAGCAGGTATCGGACATGACGATCATCTCCGGCACACTCTCTTTGCAGATGCGCGACATACGTGCGACGAGGCCGTCTTCTTTCCAGGCATCGCTGCCGGTCGCGTCAGTGTGGTGGGAGATACCGAACGTCATTACCGAGCGGATGCCCGCATTCGCAATGCGTTCGATCTCGCGGGCCAGATGCTTTTCAGGAATGCGCATCACGCCCGGCATCGCGTCGATGGCTTTGTAGTCATCGATCTCTTCTTCAACAAAAATCGGCAACACCAGATCGTTTAAGGTCAGTGTTGTCTCTTCAAACATGGCGCGCAGTGCGGGAGACTTGCGCAGGCGACGGGGACGTGCAATTAAATCGGTCATGGTATGCCTGATGTTTGTGGAACAAAGAGGTATAGTGTACCTGAAAGCAGGGAGCGGTGTTTTACTAAAGTTGTCTTTTAGATTTTCGAAATCGACTAATATACGCTGCATGTATTTTGTCTGTATTATAAAACTTATTCTGGTGTTCAGCGTGGTGTTTAATATTGGTGAGGTTTCTATATTGGTTCGGGATTATAAATATAAATGATTTATTGCTTTTTATTATATGTGCCGAAACAACTAAAGTAGTTTGCAATCAGTTGAATTTATAATATTTATTCATAATGATTGATATTGCCCTGGGTTTATAAGCTTATTTGTCTGAATACGGACTTAATGGAATCATTCATTGAACCTTTTCGAACTGAAACTGCATAATTCCTTCCGCAATTTTATGTTGCTAAATGATTTGATGGACAAACTTGCTTACGTCCCTGAGGAGGGATGACCCAATGCAAACATGGAAAAAGAAACTGGTTGTATCACAACTTGCATTAGCCTGCACACTGGCTATCGCTTCTCAGGCCAATGCGAAAGATATATCCGGCACAACATATAATACTTTTGGCTATGACAATACCGCGTCCACGCCCTGGTATTATGGTTATGCTGACTGGGATTATTCAGATGCCACACATGATGGTGACATTTATCCAGTCATCAATAAATCAACCGTAAACGGAGTTATTTCGACATACTATCTGGATGATGGTGTCAATGGCCGTGCGAACGCGTTGAGTATTTCTAACAGCACCATTAACGGCATGATCACGTCAGAGTGTATGACCACGACGTGTGCAGATGGCGTGGATACTGACGGTACCACTCATACCCAGTATGATCGTTTTAGCCTGACTGTTGATAACTCCACCATCAACGATACCTACGAGCATTACGCCTACGATGTCGTCAATGGTGAAACCACTGAAACGCATTATCTGGACACCTATGGTCTGGGTAACGCGATCACGCTGGACGTTGAATCTGACATCGTTATTCAGAACAACTCCCATATCGCGGGCATCACGCTGACGCAGGGTTATCAGGAGCTGGATAACACGCCATACGACGGTGTTGAAGGCGTTGCTAACAGCAGCAATATCTTTACCGATACGCTGGTGGTGAAAGATTCTGTGCTGACCTCTGGTGCGTACAGCGATCTGGGTACCAGTGGCTTCTACGGTCAAACGGCGAAGCCGAGCGACTACGGTGAAACCAACGCCACGGCTGCGGATGATGCGGCGCTGATCGTTGTTGCTGGCGCGTCTGATAACGCTATGCAGACCACCGTCACCTTCGATCACTCTACCATTACCGGCGACATCCTTTTCGCCAGCACCTTTGATAACAACTTCTACGAGAATGGCGATCCGGCAACGGATACCACCGATGACGGCGTCTATAACCCAACTACCAACGGCTGGGATGATACCGACAAGCTGGATGTCACGCTGACCAACGGCAGTAAATGGGTTGGCGCCGCGCAGTCCAGCGTTGAAGCCATCGGCACGGCGCAGATGTATGGTGAAGGCTACAGCGATGTAGACTGGCACACGCTTTCTCCAAACAGCATCTGGCCTGATTCTACCTTTGACAGCAACGGTCATGTTGCAGGTGAAGAAGTTTATCAGAGCGGCCTGTTCAACGTGGCGCTGGATAACGGTTCCGAGTGGGATACCCGTAAGATCTCCAACATCGACGCGCTGACGGTGAATAACCAGTCTCAGGTCAATGTTGAAAACTCCGGCCTGCTGGCTGATTCCATCACCCTGACCAATGCGTCAGGCCTGAACATCGGCGACAGCGGCGCAGTAGCAACCGACAGCCTGTATCTGGATAGCTACAGCCGTGCTGCACTGACTGAAGAGACAGCTGAGCTGTATGCCAACACTATTACCGTGGACAACGGTGCAGAGCTGGCGCTGGGTCTGGGTCAGGTTGATACACACAATATGGTGCTGACCGATGGCGGTGTGCTCAACGTTGCCAGCCGCGATTATGTGCTGAACAGCGACCTGAACAACGCACGCTATATCACCAACGATCGCTATAAAGCAGACTACGATTACGGTGTTGTCGCGCTGAACTCCGACGGCCATCTGGCGGTGAATGGTGACGTTGCCGGTAACTATAAAGTGCGCATCGACGATGCGACCGGCGCAGGCTCCGTAGCTGACTACAAAAACAAAGAGATCGTTCGCGTCTATGACAATAACGCGGATACCGCAGCCAGCTTTACTGCCGCAAACAAAGCTGATTTAGGTGCATACACCTATCAGGCGCAGCAGAAGGGCGACACCGTTGTTCTCCAGCAGGAAGAGCTGACTGATTACGCCAATATGGCGCTGAGCATTCCTTCTGCTAATACCAACATCTGGAATCTGCAACAGGATACCGTGGGTACCCGTCTGACCAACAGCCGTCATGGCCTGGCAGATAACGGCGGCGCATGGGTGAGCTATTTCGGCGGCAACTTTGACGCGGATAATGGCACCGTTAGCTACGATCAGGACGTAAGCGGCATTATGGTAGGTCTGGATACTCAGATCGACGGTAATAACGCGAAGTGGATTGTCGGTGGTGCGGCTGGTTTCGCGAAGGGTGATATCAGCGATCGTACTGGTCAGGTCGATCAGGACAGCCAGACTGCGATGATCTACGCGTCGGCGAAGTTCATGAACGACATCTTCCTCGACAGCTCCCTGAGCTACACCCGCTTCAACAACGACCTCTCTGCTACCATGAGCAACGGTCAGTATGTTGACGGTAATACGACGACTGACGCCGTTGGTTTCGGGATGAAACTGGGCTATGACTGGAAACCAAACCTGTCTGGCTACGTCACGCCTTACGCGGCGATCTCTGGCCTGTTCCAGTCCGGTGATGACTACCAGCTAAGCAACGACATGCGTATCGATGGTCAGTCTTACGACAGTATGCGTTATGAGCTCGGCGTGGATGCAGGTTATACCTTCAACTACGGCGGCGAGCAGGCATTAACGCCTTACTTCAAACTGGCTTACGTGTATGACGATGCCGACAACAATGCTGATATCAACAATGACAGCATTGATAACGGCGTGGAAGGCTCTGCGGTTCGCGTGGGACTGGGCACTCAGTTCAGCTTCACGAAAAACTTCAGTGCTTACACTGATGCGACTTATCTGGGCGGCGGCGACGTTGACCAGAACTGGGGAGCAAACCTGGGTGTGAAATATACCTGGTAATATAGAAAGCGCGGGGGATTTTTCCCCCGCTTTTTTATGTGTTTTAAAAATTATAAAGAACCGACAGATACAGATGACTTGAGGTATGCATGAACGTTAATGCGAAGCCACTTTCTGAATTAAGCCGGCTCATAAAGTGTATGGAAGTCGCCGGTACCCCATTTAAGATCGAACCACAACAATTAATAACTACCGGCAATAATGATGATGAACCATTGACCGTTGTCATACAATCCGGCCTGACGGCCGTCCACCGTAAATCAGACGAATTACTTATGGGTATTGCGCGGGCACCGTATATCCACGGTTTAAGCGCATGGATAAATGAAAACTATCTTGAATATTCTCTGATGGCACAAATGCCTTGTACCGGATTTTATTTACCGGCATCTGACGCGTGCCAGCTTATTCAGGAAGCACAACTTTGGCAAGAGGCTTTCTGCTGGCTGTCATGGCTAAACCATTTATTGGGAAAACGTGACATGCAATTGGTCGGAAATAATTCCTATAGCCAAATCCGGGCGATGCTGATCAATATGGCCGAGTGGGATGACACGCTACGTTCAAAAATTGGTGTTATGAATCATATTCAGCGTAGCACTCGTATTTCTCGTTCGGTCGTTGCTGAGGTTCTGGCGGCGCTGCGACAGGGGAACTACATCAATATGAGCCGGGGCAAACTGATCAGCATCAACCGTTTGCCCACGGACTATTGAGATCAGTTAGAGGCCGTAAGCACCTGCGCTTTATTGGCGCTCAGCTCGGCCACCAGGTTATTTACGCCATCACTCATATTCACGAAGCGTGTATTTGGCGACCGGGTGACCACCACAAAAGCGCCTACGTTTGATTGCGGAATCATCGCCATGTAGGTGATGAATCCGCCACCTCCTCCGGTTTTTTGAATAATCCCCGGTCGGCCATCTTTTGGCGCCATATACACCCAGCCCATGCCGAGGGCATCGGCTTTACCTGGAACATCCATGCCAATGACGCGACGTAGCTGAGCACGCTGGTAGATGAGCGTCTGCATTCGGTCGGCCTGATTGCTGCGCGCGTAAAAATCCGATGAGAGGAACTGTTGCATCCAGCGCATCATGTCGCCAGGCGTAGAGTAAACTCCACCGCTGCCAATGGCGGCCAGCGTGTTATTGCACGGGCTGGCCCCTTTTTCCGCCACCATCAGACGCTTGCACTGGTCCGGGGAAGGGGTGTAAGTGGTATCTTTCATCCCGAGCGGACGCGTGATCTGCTCTTCAAACAGTTGAGGGTAAGGCTTACCCGACGCCGTCGCTAAAGCATCGGCCAGCAGATCAAACGCCAGGTTAGAATAGCCGGCCTGCGAGCCCGGGGCCGATTTCAGGGTTGCTGTGCTCAGGTAGTTCCAGCGTTGCTCGCGGGTTGGCCAGACAAAGACAGGGCGATGCGCAGCGCCACCGGGCTGTTCTCGCGGCAGGGCGCTGGTATGGGTCGCCAGATTCACCAGTCTGATCGGCGTTCCCTGATATGTCGGAACGCGAGCGCCGGGCGGCGCATATTTGCTGAGCGGATCGTCGAGTTTCACCACGCCCTGATCGAGCAGTTTCACCAGCATTTCGCTGGTCATCAGCTTGGTTATCGATGCGACACGGATAACGGAATCCAGCTGCGGACGAACGTTATTTCCCGGTCGTGTTTCACCGAAGCTGCGAAACACTCGCTGGTTACCGTCGATCACGACCAGCGCCATTCCCGTCGCACCGCTGCCGTAATAAATAAGGTTCGCGTAGCGATCGGCAATGTCAGAGGCCAGAACCGGGGCCGTCAGAGGCTGTGCTGCCTGGGCAGTGGACAGGCTCACCGCACACAGCGCGGCGATAGAGAGCAGACAACGTTTCAACGAAAAGCATCCATCAAGTGAATAAGGAAAGTTACGGGTAGTTATACTACTAATCGACGTCGGGCAATGGCCCGATTTGCATAACGATAGCGAGAAAAACGTAACCGTGGGTAAATTTGAACAATTTACTTGCGGCGTGGCTCCCATTTTGTGACATCGACCGTATGATAGACGCTACGATCGCTGTTGCGAATGAAACGCACCGAAACAATTCCTGAAAACTGTGAAGCGAACTAATAATTCACCCGCAGGTCTCACTTTTTTGCCTGAGCCGGGAGGCTGGCACAGGCAAGGTTTCGTGTGGCGATATGTTGAACACAGCAACAGCCATAACAACAAAAGGAAGCACAATGTTTAAGTCTTTTTTCCCAAAGCCGGGGCCCTTTTTCCTGTCGGCATTTATTTGGGCACTGCTGGCTGTCATTTTCTGGCAGGCCGGTGGCGGCGCGTGGCTGACCCGTCTTACGGGGGCAACGGGCGACATTCCCATTAGCGCAGCGCGTTTCTGGTCCATGAGCTATCTGCTTTTCTACGCTTATTACGTGCTCTGCGTAGGGCTTTTTGCCATGTTCTGGTTCGTCTATTCTCCTCACCGCTGGCAATACTGGTCGATTCTCGGCACGTCGTTAATCATCTTTGTCACCTGGTTCCTGGTGGAAGTGGGCGTAGCGGTCAACGCCTGGTATGCGCCGTTTTACGATCTGATCCAGACGGCGCTGAGTTCGCCGCATAAAGTGACCATCAATCAGTTCTACCATGAGGTGGGGATCTTCCTCGGCATCGCCCTTATCGCCGTGGTGATCGGCGTGATGAATAACTTTTTCGTCAGCCACTATGTGTTCCGCTGGCGTACCGCGATGAACGAACACTATATGGCGCACTGGCAGCACCTGCGGCATATCGAAGGTGCCGCACAGCGTGTGCAGGAAGACACCATGCGTTTTGCCTCTACTCTGGAAGATATGGGCGTGAGCTTTATCAACGCCATCATGACGCTGATCGCCTTCCTGCCGGTGCTGGTGACGCTCTCGTCGCACGTTCCGGAGCTGCCGATTGTCGGCCATCTGCCATACGGCCTGGTGATTGCTGCGATTGTCTGGTCGCTGATGGGAACGGGGCTGCTGGCGGTGGTGGGGATCAAGCTGCCGGGGCTGGAGTTTAAAAACCAGCGCGTGGAAGCGGCCTACCGTAAAGAGCTGGTGTATGGCGAAGACGATGCCAACCGTGCGTCACCACCTACCGTGCGTGAGCTGTTTGGCGCCGTACGTCGTAACTATTTCCGCCTCTATTTCCATTACATGTATTTCAATATCGCGCGCATTCTTTATCTTCAGGTTGATAACGTTTTCGGGTTGTTCCTGCTGTTCCCGTCCATCGTTGCGGGTACGATTACGCTCGGTCTGATGACCCAAATCACCAACGTCTTTGGTCAGGTTCGCGGTTCGTTCCAGTATCTGATTAGCTCCTGGACTACGCTGGTGGAGCTGATGTCCATCTACAAACGTTTACGCAGTTTCGAGCGTGAGCTGGACGATAAGGACGTGCAGGAAGTCACCCATACATTAGGTTAAAAAGGAATTGCTATGCCATTTGCCGTACCACGTGCATTACCGCTGACGTTACTCGCCGCTTTTGTGCTGGCGGGCTGTGCCGAAAAAGGGGCTGCCCCGCTCAAAGAAGGGGAGAAGCCCGTTGATGTGGCGAGCGTGGTGCGGCAAAAAATGCCCGCCAGCGTGAAGGATCGCAGTGAGTGGGCTGATGCGCTGGCAGCGACCTTCAAAAGCCAGAAGATCGCGCCTACCGAGGAGAATATCTGCTCGGTGCTCGCGGTGGCGCAGCAGGAATCGATGTATCAGTCAGATCCTGTTGTGCCTGGCCTGAACAAAATTGCCTGGAAAGAGATCGACCGCCGGGCTGAATCGATGCATATCCCGGTTTTCCTGGTGCATACCGCCCTTAAAATCACCTCGCCAAACGGTAAAAGCTACAGTGAACGGCTGGATACGGTGAAAACCGAGAAACAGCTTAGCGCCATTTTCGATGATTTCATCAATATGGTGCCGATGGGGCAGAAGCTGTTTGGCTCGCTAAATCCGGTGCATACCGGCGGTCCGATGCAGGTCAGTATCGCATTTGCGGAAAAGCATACCGACGGCTATCCGTGGGATATCGACGGTACGGTACGTCAGGAGGTCTTCTCCCTGCGCGGTGGGCTGTGGTTTGGGACGTATCACCTGCTAAATTATCCGGCCAACTACGATAAACCGCTGTATCGCTTTGCCGACTTTAACGCGGGCTGGTATGCCAGCCGAAATGCAGCCTTCCAGAATGCGGTAAGCCGCGCCAGCGGCGTAAAGCTCGCTTTGGACGGCGATCTCATTGCATATGGCAGCAGTGAGGCAGGGACAACCGAACGTGCGGTGCGAAAACTGTCGACAAAGCTGGAGATGAGCAACAGCGACATTCGCCGACAGCTGGAGAAGGGCGACAGCCTGGCGTTTGAGAAAACGGATCTGTATAAGCAGGTCTTTGCGCTGGCCGAGAAGAAAAGTGGAAAGGCATTACCCAGAGCCATTCTGCCAGGCATTCAGCTGGAAAGCCCGAAGATCACGCGTAACCTGACGACCGCCTGGTTCGCGAAACGCGTGGACGATCGTCGGGCACGCTGTATGGGACTGTAATCAGTGGCGGTTGCGCCAGCGCAGGACAAGGGCAATCACGCCCAGAACCATGCTGCCCGCGAGGAAGGGAATGAGTCCAAATACGGTGCTCACGCCTAAACCGATTTCAACGCGCGGGCGGCCTGTATCCTGCACCTGCATCAGATGCTCATACACGCCAGGGGCATGCACCAGCATATTCAGCAGTTGGGTTCCTGCCCAGAAACAAAACAGAACAAACAGGGCATAGGCAATATTCCCCGCCGTGGAGGTTTTTGGTTGTTTTCCGCCAAAAATCGGTTTCGACAATGTAAAGTCTGCCATAAGACCTCCCGAAAATATCACTCTGTTTAATACGCGTCGTACAGGGTGAGTGTGACAGGTCATAGCATTTGTCAATATCAGAATCGTGGGAAATTCGGCTCAGGATTTCTCCTGGATTGTCGATTTCTGCATCACGTCACAAATTGATAACATAAGTGAAACTGCGCTGCATTTCAGAATTTACGTATCCGCCACAGACGCCTTTATCAAACTGTGAGAGGATAGTTTTTTTCTGCCGGAGTTGTCATGAAGCTCACTTCCAAATTACGCCGTGACTGGCATTACTACGCCTTTGCGATCGGGCTGATCTTTATTCTCAACGGTGTTGTCGGGCTGCTGGGATTTGAAGCGAAAGGCTGGCAAACCTATGCGGTTGGGCTGGTAACCTGGGTAATCAGTTTCTGGCTGGCGGGATTTATTATCCGCCGTCGTCCCGATGAGACGACGACGGCAGAGAAAGCTGACTAAGCGTTAGTTAACGGAACTTTTCAGGGCGCTGTCATCGGCGTGGCGCTCCAGTGCCAGTTCAATCAGGCGGGTGATCAGTTCCGGATAGCTTATCCCGCTGGCCTGCCACAGCTTCGGGTACATGCTGATATTGGTAAAGCCCGGCAGGGTGTTGATTTCGTTAATCACCACCTCGTTATCCGGCGTCAGAAACACGTCGACGCGCGCCATCCCACAGCATCCCAGCGCCTGATAGGCTTCAACGGCGATCGCCCGGATCTTGTCGTTAACGTCGGGATCGAGCGCGGCGGGAACCACAACCTGGGCACCTTTGTCGTCAATATATTTGGTGTCGTAGGAATAGAAGTCACTGTTCAGTACCACTTCACCACAGGTACTCGCCTGCGGGAAGTCGTTGCCCAGTACGGCGCACTCAATTTCACGACCGTTAATTCCCTGCTCAACCACCACCTTATGGTCAAACTCAAAGGCCAGACGAACGGCATCGTTAAACTGCGCTTCGCTGGTGACTTTGCTGACGCCGACGGACGAGCCCTGATTCGCCGGTTTCACAAACAGCGGCAGGCCGAGTTGCGCCTGGATCTGCGCGAAGCTGTGTTTATCGCGGTTGGCGCGAGTGAGCGTCACGAACGGCGCAATATTCAGACCGGCGTCGCGCAGGAGACGTTTTGTGACGTCTTTATCCATGCAGGCGGCAGAGCCCAGCACATCGGAACCGACAAACGGCAGGTTCGCCATCCGCAACATGCCTTGCAGGGAGCCGTCTTCGCCCAGCGTGCCGTGAACGATAGGGAATACCACGTCAATCTGTGCCAGCGCCTGCGCGTTCCCGGCATCGATAAGCTGTCCCTGTTCCACGCCTGGAACCGTTGCGACGCTGATATCAGAAGGATTAAGGGCAATGTGCGCCGGATCGTCAGCGTGTAACAGATACTGGCTGGCATCGTTAACATGCCACTGGCCCTGTTTATCAATGCCCAGCAGCACCACGTCAAAACGGCTTTTATCAATCGCATCAACGATATTTTTAGCCGATTGCAATGACACCTCGTGCTCTGCCGATTTTCCCCCAAAGACAATACCTACGCGCTGCTTTGCCATCTCACTCTCTTCCAGTCTGACGAAAAGCCAATAACATACCACGATGCCCGGCGGGTTTCGCGGCCTTCTGCCATAATGTTTTGAGGGATGCTGAAGGGGGGCGCGTGAAAGGAAAAGGTCTGCTTATTCTTATTGTTATTGCCGGGATCGCCACGGTGGGCTACCGCTGGTTGCCGCCGTATTACAATCCTTTCGTGCCGCTTACGCTTGACGATCCGCCCGGAAAAATCACCCAGTTTAAACTTCGACGTTTAACACCCCAGGCGTGCGAAAGCCTGTTAGCGCAGGCGAATCAACGCCAGCTTATCCGTATCCAGGCTGTCGCTGACAGCGCCGGTGAGTGTCCGCTGAGTAACGTGGTGCGCGTGCGCGATTTTGGCCCGGTGAGCCTGAACAGCAGCTTTCTGGCCAGTTGCCCGCTGGCGTTAAGTTCGGCGCTGTTTGTCAGCCAGCAGGCCCGACCGCTCACCAAAACCTGGACCGGAAGCGAGCTTACGCGTATTGAACATCTGGGCAGCTTCGCCTGCCGCAATATCTACAGCCGCCCGGATGCGCGGCGCAGCGAACATGCCACGGCGGATGCGCTGGATATCAGCGCTTTCAGGCTGGCAAATGGACAGCGCGTTACCGTCCTGAACGGCTGGAAAGCGGAAAAGACGCAGCCCTGGCTACAGGCCCTGCTCTCGGCAAGCTGTGGCTATTACGGTAACGGTCTGGGGCCGGACTATAATGCCGCCCATGCCAACCATTTCCATCTGGGGATGCGCGGCTATGGATTATGTCGATGAAGCATAATCTTCCGCCAAAAATTGGATAAATTGTGACTTATTTCACAAATGTGATGACTGGGAAGATAAAACACCAAAGTCTGCAAGGCCGCATCTCTGGCGCTATGTCATTGCGCGTAACTTGCTAATCTGTCGGCGAATTCGCCTAAAAATGAAGACTATTTCTGTTATGGAATCCTGGAAAGTTAATCTCATTTCAGTCTGGTTCGGCTGCTTCTTCACCGGACTGGCTATCAGCCAGATATTGCCCTTCCTGCCGCTGTATGTGTCGCAGCTGGGAGTGACTTCCCATGAAGCGCTCTCGATGTGGTCCGGCCTGACGTTCAGCGTGACGTTTCTGGTCTCCGCCATTGTGTCGCCGATGTGGGGCAGCCTGGCGGATCGCAAGGGGCGCAAGTTGATGCTGCTCCGCGCCTCGCTGGGGATGGCGATAGCCATTTTGCTCCAGGCCTTCGCCACCAACGTCTGGCAGCTGTTTATTCTGCGGGCGATAATGGGGCTGACCTCCGGTTATATTCCAAATGCCATGGCGCTGGTGGCCTCACAGGTACCGCGTGAGCGAAGCGGCTGGGCGCTCAGCACGCTTTCCACCGCCCAGATCAGCGGGGTAATTGGCGGCCCGCTGCTCGGCGGCTTCCTGGCTGACCATGTCGGGCTGCGTGCGGTCTTTATCATTACCGCGATCCTGCTGACCATCAGCTTTCTGGTCACCCTTTTTCTGATTAAAGAGGGCGGGCGGCCTGTTGTCAGCAAATCCGAACGCCTGAGCGGAAAAGCGGTTTTCGCCTCGCTGCCTTATCCTGGCCTGATGATTAGCCTCTTTGTGACGACGATGGTGATCCAGCTCTGTAACGGTTCGGTAGGGCCGATTCTGGCGCTGTTTATCAAGTCGATGGCGCCGGACAGCAGCAACATTGCTTTTCTGAGCGGGATGATTGCCGCGGTGCCGGGCGTGTCGGCGCTGATGTCTGCTCCGCGTCTGGGGAAACTGGGCGACAGGATCGGTACGGCACGTATTCTGATGGCAACGCTCATCATTGCGGTGATCCTTTTCTTTGCCATGTCATTCGTCACCACACCTCTTCAGCTCGGCATCCTGCGCTTCCTGCTTGGCTTCGCAGATGGCGCCATGCTGCCCGCTGTTCAGACGCTGCTGGTGAAATATTCCAGTGACCAGGTAACCGGCCGCATTTTTGGCTACAACCAGTCGTTCATGTATTTAGGCAACGTAGCGGGCCCGCTTATCGGCGCCTCGGTCTCGGCAATGGCGGGTTTCCGCTGGGTATTTGCCGCGACGGCGGTGGTGGTCCTGCTGAATATTATTCAACTGGCCTTTGCCTTGCGACGCCGCAGGCGAATCGCCGAGGCAAAGTCGGCCCGGTAAACACGATAATATATTATTTATTCTTATGAACGCCGCATTTTTATATAACGAAATGCGGCGCCTTTCTTTCAGGAAAACGTTTCGCTTTCGCGCTGAAATATCTTTTTTGGCAGCGATGTCACTTTTGCATAAGATAAAGCCAATCCATGCTTTTCATTATTCAGAGAGGGTGTTAATTTCAGGGGAAATCACATAAGGAAATAGCACCATGAAAAATCTCATTGCTGAGTTGTTGGTTAAGCTTGCCCAAAAGGAAGAAGAGTCGAAAGAGCTGGTTGCCCAGGTCGAGGCGCTGGAAATCGTTGTGACGGCGCTGCTGCGACAGATGGCAAAACCGGAGCAGGAGGCGTTGATCGACAACGTTGAAGGCGCGCTGGAAAAAGCGCGTCCTGATTCCCAGGTGCCTGCGGAAGATGCGGAGCTGCTTCAGCAATACGTAAAGAAGCTTTTAAGGCATCCTCGCAGCTAACCTGTCTGAGGTGAAATGACGTGTCACAGAATTGTCATGCAGGATGCCTGGCGTCGCTCTGTTTTTATTTTTACACATTTATGCAGGGAAAATTAAATTGAGACAGAGCACACCTTTCACCGCATAATTTCTGTTATTAATTACCGCCTCCCCCCCGGCGAAACCGGTTAATGAATATTGTGCCGATACAGGGCTGAAATAACCGCAGAGCCCGGCGAAAATCAGAGTCGCAGGGTGGTTTTTTTCCCGTAACGAGCCAGACTTAACGTGGAACTTCACATAAAGGATGGTGCAATGAAAACAACAATACTGGTTACCCTGCTCTCTGGCCTGTGTCTGATCGCCTCAGCACACGCGGAAGAGAAAACGTTAACGCCCCAGCAGCAGCGCATGACGACCTGTAACCAACAGGCGACATCGCAAAGCCTGAAAGGGGATGCCCGTAAAACGTACATGAGCGACTGCCTTAAAAATGGTGCGGCTAAACCCGGTGAAAAAAGCCTGACCCCACAGCAGCAAAAAATGCGTGAGTGCAACGCCCAGGCGACACAGCAGATGCTGAAAGGCGACGATCGCAGCAAGTTTATGAGCGCGTGCCTCAAAAAACAGGCGTAGTGCTAACGGGTGAGTCACGGCTGTGGCTCACCCAAAATTTCATACTTTCCCCGCTATCCCCCTCTCTATAATTTGGGAAAATGTTTCAGAATATTCCCAAAAATGATGAATGATGAGTTTTATGACAATCACGAGAACATTCGGGAAGCGTGGCACCAGCAGCTTTCTCAGGATGATTCATACCGTTCCGGTCTGCGATTTGCCCGGCGAATACGGCTGGCACGCATCGTTGGTCTGGCGGCGCTATTTGTTCCGCTTGCCAGCGTTCTGGTGAGCCAGTTTCTTTCCGGCGTCTGGTGGTTATTGCTGGTGGGCTGGGTCTTTGTCTGGCCCCATCTGGCCTGGCAGCTGGCTTTTCGTTCGGCTGAACCCCACAGCAGTGAAATTGTTAATCTGAAAATCGATGCCATTATTGCCGGTGTCTGGATGGGGCTAACAGGGTTCAATGCGCTACCAACGGCGGCGCTGATCGTGATGATCGGCATGAATATGATGGGATCGGGGGGATGCCGGTTATTTCTGACAGGACTCGCGCTACTTGCCCTGTCTGCCCTGTTGACCGTGCAATCCACGGGTACTCCTGTGGTATTGACCTATGAACCGCTGTCGTTGTGGCTGACGCTCCCCGTGCTGGTGGTCTACCCCATACTGTTTGCCTGGCTCAGCCACCGCACGGCGATCCGTCTGGCAGAGCATAAGCGTCGGCTTGAGCTGATGAGTACCCGCGACGGAATGACCGGCGTGTTCAATCGCCGTCACTGGGAAACGCTGCTGCGTAACGAATTTGAGGCCTGCCGTCGCAGCCATCGACAGGCGACGATACTGCTCATCGATATCGATCACTTCAAGACGATCAACGACACCTGGGGGCATGACGTGGGAGATGAAGCGATTGTCGCCATCACGCGCCAGCTTCAGCTGACCCTGCGCTCAGGCGATTATATTGGCCGTTTTGGCGGGGATGAGTTCGCGGTGATCATGTCCGGCACGCCTGCCGACAGCGCGATTGCAGCGATGTCGCGCGTCCACGAACGGCTGGTCAACATGCCGCTGCACGGAGCACCTATGGCGAGGTTGTGTATCAGCGTTGGGGTTGCCCCCTGGGGGGCGCAGTTCACCCACTATCGTGAATGGCTAAAGGCGGCGGACGTGGCCCTCTATAAAGCCAAAAATGCCGGACGGGGCCGCACCGAAGTGGCCGCCTGACGCCCGGCGTAGCGCATCAGGACTTACTGAGCTTCTCTGATTTTTCCATGCATTTTTCCATCGCCTCGATCACGGCGGAGCGGAACCCGCGATCTTCCAGCACGCGCACGGCTTCAATGGTTGTGCCCCCCGGTGAGCACACCATATCTTTCAGTTCGCCCGGATGTTTACCCGTTTCCAGCACCATTTTGGCCGAACCCATCACCGCCTGCGCTGCAAATTTGTAGGCCTGCGCGCGCGGCATTCCACCCAGTACGGCGGCATCAGCCATGGCTTCGATAAACATAAAGACATACGCCGGGGCAGAGCCGCTCACGCCGACTACCGGGTGGATCATCGGTTCGGCAATCACTTCCGCTTCGCCGAAGCAGCGGAAAATATTCAGTACATCCGCCACGTCTTCAGATGTGACCAGCGCGTTCGGGGTAACGGATGTCATACCGGCATTCACCAGCGACGGGGTGTTTGGCATGGCGCGAACAATCTTACGGTCGTGGCCCAGCGCGCGGGCGAGCTGATCGAGGGTCACGCCTGCGGCAATCGACACCACCAGGGTCTCTTTGTTAAGGCTGGAGGTGATCTCGCTCAGGACTTTAATCATGATATTCGGCTTAACGGCGCCAAAGACAATATCCGCCACCTGAGCCACGTCCTGTGCGCTTTCGGCAGCGTTGACACCATACTCATCACGCAGCGCCGCGACTTTATCCGGGGATGGGGTATAGACCCAAATCTGCCCCGGCAGCACCTGCCCGCTGGCAATCAGTCCGCCGAGGATAGCTTTGCCCATATTTCCGCAGCCGATAAACCCGATTTTCTTATCCATCACGTCTCTCCGTTATTATGCGTTGTTATCTCTCATTGATAGCTTAACAACGAAATGCAGGCGACAATAGTCACCAGAATCATAATGGGGAGAGACTATGGCGATTTGGGTTGATGCGGACGCGTGTCCGAATGTCATCAAAGAGATTTTATTTCGTGCTGCCGAGCGCGTGCAGATGCCGCTGACGCTGGTGGCGAACCAGAATATCCGCGTGCCGCCCTCCAGATACATCCGTTCTCTGCGCGTTCCGGCCGGGTTTGACGTGGCGGATAACGAGATAGTACGCCTGTGTGACGCAGGAGATCTGGTGATCACCGCGGATATCCCGCTGGCTGCCGATGTACTGGCGAAAGGGGCGGCGGCGCTGAACCCGCGCGGAGAACGCTATTCGCCGGCAACGATCCGCGAGAAGCTCACCATGCGTGATTTTATGGATACGCTTCGTTCCAGCGGCGTGCAAACCGGTGGGCCGGACAGCCTGTCGCAGCGCGATCGCCAGCAGTTTGCCGCCGAGCTGGATAAATGGCTGCTGGAAGTGAAGCGCCGCCCGGCGTAGCCCACCTCCGGGCGGTTTTGTGGTACAGTGTGGCTTCCACAGGCTTGTCATTCCGTACCGCTTTGCAGTAAAGTTAGCGCAACATCTACTGCAATCATTTCTTTACAGCCTTCAGTTATCCGGCAGCAAGGGGAACACCTGGTTATGAACCCACCCATCTTTTTAGTTGGCCCTCGCGGCTGTGGGAAAACCACCGTTGGTCTGGAGCTGGCGCGTCTGTGCCAGAGTCAGTTTGTCGATACTGACCATTGGCTCCAGGAGAATGCCGGTAAGACCATTGCCGATATCGTTGAGGATGAGGGTTGGGAGAGCTTTCGTGCGCGTGAAACAGCCACGCTGGAAGCGGTGACCGCGCCGTCAACCGTGATCGCGACCGGTGGGGGCATTATTCTGGCACCGTATAACCGCCAGTTTATGCGCGAAAAGGGTGTCGTGATCTACCTCTGTGCCCCGGTCTCTACGCTGGTGGGGCGGCTGGAGGCGTTTCCGGAAGAGGGACAGCGCCCGGCGCTGACCGCGAAACCGCTGAGTGAAGAGGTCAGCGACGTCCTCGCCGAACGCGATGCACTGTACCGCGAGGCGGCACACCACGTTGTGGATGCGTCAGCGTCACCCGAGAAAGTTGCGATTCAGATTATTACCGCCCTGCGTTTGGCTTGCGCCAGCTAACAGCCGTCTATACTCATAGCTCAGACATAAAAAAAGGATGAGCTATGCCAACCAGACCTCCCTATCCACGTGAAGCCCGCATCGTTACCGTTGAAAAAGGTAACGGCGATCAGACCGTAACCTGGTACCAGCTGCGTGCCGATCACCCTAAACCTGATTCGCTGATCAGCGAACATGAAACCGAACAGGAAGCGCTGGATGCGAAACGGCGCTATGAGGATCCTGAGAAGTCCTGACAAGAATCCGAATCCGTTACAACCGTGCCTGAATCACACTTTTAACTTATCGCTGATGTTAAGCAGCAGTTAATATTTAGTTATTACAGGTGGATTCGGAAAGGCCAGTCGATCTTTACATTACGGTGTAGAGATCCCCTGCTACCCTTGGTGCTGTTTTGTTGAAAAAATGAACAGTGCAGCGTAGTAAGCCTGTACCTGTGTGGCAGTTGTGGTAGTAACGGAAGGCGATCAAAATGAAGGCGACGTTGGCGATCCTCACGATTGGTGTGGTCCCTGTAAGCGAAGTATTACCGCTCTTAACCGAGCATGTCTCTGAACAACAAATCACGCATCTCAGTTTGTTAGGGAAGCTGAGTCGGGAAGAGGTCATGGAGGACTACGCGGTCGGAGAGGGGGAAGATCCCCTGGCAACGTTACTCAGTGACGGTAAACTGGCGCATGTGTCGCGCCAGAAAATCGAGCGCGCGCTACAGGGCGTGATTGAAGTGCTCGACAATCAGGACTATGACGTCATTTTGCTGATGAGCACGGCACCCGTAAAAGGACTCAGCGCGCGTAATGCCATTCTGCTCGAACCGATGCGGATTATCCCCCCGCTGGTGGCCTCAATTGTTGATGGTCATCAGGTTGGGGTCATCGTTCCCGTTGAGGAACTGCTGGATAACCAGACGGTGAAGTGGGCCGCGCTGGAGCACACCCCGCTGTACGCGCTGGCAAACCCGTTCTGGGACAGCGAAGCGAAGCTGATTGCGGCCGGGCAGGAGTTGATCGACAGAGGGGCGGATGTCCTGATGCTCGACTGCCTGGGCTTCCATCAGCGGCATCGTGATTTACTGCAAAAGGCGCTGGATGTTCCGGTGCTGCTCTCTAACGTCCTGATGGCGCGCCTGGCGTCAGAATTACTGGTGTAATGATTTTGCGTGACAGGTCATGAGCATGGCCCCTATAGTGGATTTTTCTCAATAAATATAAGGGCCAGTTCATGCTTCAAAGTAACGAATACTTTTCCGGTAAAGTGAAATCCATTGGTTTTACCAGCAGCAGCACTGGCCGCGCCAGTGTCGGCGTAATGGCGGAAGGGGAATACACCTTTGGCACCGCAGAAGCGGAAGAGATGACGGTGGTCAGCGGCGCGCTGAACGTCCTGCTGCCGGGTGAAACGGAGTGGAAAGTCTATAGTGCCGGGCAGGTCTTCAACGTGCCGGGCCACAGCGAGTTCCATTTACAGGTTGCAGAGCCAACCTCTTATCTGTGCCGCTATCTGAAATAAAAGCATGCCGGGTGGCGCATTCGCTTACCCGGCCTACGTTTTGCCTGTCAGCGCTGCGCTTCGCCGCCGAGACCTTCCACCAGGTTCTGAATCAGCGCCGCCAGCTCGCCGGTCATCAGGATAAAGTCTGCGTCAAAGCGCTGAGCATAATCTTCGCGGTCGATATCTTCGTTCTGATCGCGCAGTTCATCGCAGAACTTAAGGCGCTTCACGGAGCCGTCATCACACATCACAAACTGAATGCGCTGCTGCCAGTCGAGTGCCAGTTTGGTCACCACTTTGCCCGCTTCAATGTGCACGGCGATTTCGTCGCTCACCAGATCCTGTTTCTTCGCGCGGATCACGCCGCCATCTTCCAGCAGCGCTTTCAGCTCTGCTTCATCAAGGATCTGGAAGCCCTGCGCGGCAGTCCCGCTGCGCACCCACTCGGTCAGGGTCAGCTCAATCGGCGTTTCCAGCGCCAGCGGTACCACCGGTAATGAGCCAAGGCTCTTACGCAGCAGCGCCAGCGTATCTTCCGCTTTTTTGGCGCTGGCGCAGTCCACCATGATCAGCCCGTTAACAGTGTCGATCCACATCATGGTCTGGCTAAAGCGGCTAAAAGCGCGCGGCAGCAGCGAGTGCAGCACTTCATCCTTCAGCGAATCTTTTTCGGTTTTTTTAAGCTTACGGCCCTGTTCAGCTTCCAGCTTGAAGATCTTCGCTTCGAGCGCCTGCTTAACCACGGGCGTCGGCAGGATCTTCTCTTCTTTACGGGCGCAAACGATGATTTGCCCCGTGCTGCTGGCGTGGGTCAGCGCATCGCTTTGAGAACCCATTGGCGGAACCCAGCCGGTTTTTGCCATATCCTGGCTACCGCAAGGGGTAAAGGAGTAAGCGGCTAACTGTTTTTCCATCTCTTCTGCACGCAGCGAAACGTCGCGGCTGAGACGGTAAACCATCAAATTTTTGAACCACAGCATGATAATTTCCACGGCCTTGTCGTTAAATCAGCGGGCATGATAACGAATTGTCGCATCGCTTGCATTGCTAATCGGGAAGCGGGCTTCTACTCTGTTGATAATCAAAATAATGAGGAGTGTCTTGTGCGTATTGGGATTGATTTGGGCGGCACCAAAACAGAAGTCATTGCGCTGAGCGAGCAGGGAGAGCAACTGTTTCGCCACCGTCTGCCCACGCCGCGCGATGATTATCACCAGACCATAGAAACAATTGCCCGCCTGGTCGATATGGCGGAGCAGGCAACGGGCGAGACGGGGACGGTCGGGATGGGGATCCCCGGCTCCATTTCGCCGTATACCGGCGTGGTGAAAAACGCCAACTCCACCTGGCTCAACGGTCAGCCGTTTGATAAAGACTTAAGCCAGCGCCTGAACCGGGAAGTGCGTCTGGCGAATGATGCCAACTGCCTGGCGGTCTCTGAAGCCGTGGATGGCGCAGCGGCTGGCGCGCAGACCGTATTTGCGGTCATTATCGGCACCGGCTGCGGGGCGGGCGTGGCCTTCGGTGGGCGCTCGCATATTGGCGGCAACGGCACCGCGGGCGAGTGGGGGCACAATCCGTTGCCGTGGATGGATGAAGATGAACTCAAATACCGCGCCGAAGTGCCGTGCTACTGTGGCAAGCAGGGCTGTATTGAGACCTTTATTTCCGGCACGGGGTTTGCCACCGATTATCATCGTCTGAGCGGTCAGCCGCTGAAAGGTAACGAGATTATGCGTCTGGTTGAGGAGCAGGATCCGGTGGCTGAACTGGCGCTCAGCCGCTACGAAATGCGGCTGGCTAAGTCACTGGCGCATGTGATCAATATTCTTGATCCCGACGTGATTGTACTGGGCGGAGGCATGAGCAACGTCGACCGGCTGTACGCCACGGTGCCAACGCTGGTGAAACAGTGGGTCTTTGGCGGCGAGTGCGAAACGCCGATCCGCAAAGCCGTCCACGGTGACTCCAGCGGCGTACGCGGCGCGGCGTGGCTCTGGCCGGAATAAACGCAAAACCGTTTTTGATGTTTGTAGCCTCTCCCCGTGGGGAGAGGCTACCCCAGTAATTTGAAAGCAAAAGCTATAACGTTGCCTCAGAATAA
>NZ_JADBRE010000036.1:56310-56568 GCF_014930525.1 Enterobacter cloacae complex sp. S1 | reverse complement strand
GTTGTAATTATGCTTAATCGTCAGATGGGCGTAAAGCGGGACGTTGCGAAACTGGAAAGAGCTACGCAATAGAGGGGGATTTTGGGGGCAGATTTGGGGGCATTTTGAAAGAGGGGGCACCGATAGGGGCACAAAAAAGACCGTGCACGTCCGTAGATGTCCGTTAAACGTTTTTAGCTAACTCATTGAAATGGAATTATTTATTATAATTTCAATGAGTTGCGAATTTCCTGCACACTAAAACTGCACAAACAGCTT
>NZ_JADBRE010000036.1:0-56223 GCF_014930525.1 Enterobacter cloacae complex sp. S1 | reverse complement strand
GCACAAACAGCTTTTTCATTGGATAGCACCGCTAAATCAATCAATTAAGAACCCGGCTTTACTTCGTCAGCCCTGCGTGGACATCCATATCACCACAGGAACGAAGAAGGTTGATGATACACTTTCTTCGGAAACAGAGGGAGCAAAGTGAACAGCACGATTATGCGGAATAGTTAAATTTAAAGGGCAATGTCGTAAAAAAGCCTGCATTTTGCAGGCATTAATAATGATGGATTGTAATTTTTCTCATTCTGAGTGAAATAAATGCTGTGTTGTTAACCGGACTAGTGACAGAAAATATTATAAATATTGTTTGGCAGCATCAGATATTTCCTGAGAGGTAAGTTCCCTGTCTGAAGCAACATAGATAGAATTATGATCTCCCGTCAACGACGGAAAGCTTGCAGTCATGATCTGAAGATTAATTTCTTCACCATCCGGATATGTCTGGCGTACAGACGTTATGCCCTTAAGCACGATAATGACTTTGCTGGGGTTGGCATTAAAAAAAATGATCACCTTTTTCATATATCACTCTATATCTCTTTGTGATTGTGCAAGGTAAGAATGTTCCATAAGCGTGGCTCCTTTCTATTTTTTGCTCTCTTTGGGAAATAAAAGCAAGCAATATCCTGCCTTAACGTGTATGGTGGCAATCCTTTTCATTCAGGAGCAGCCTATGTCGGGACGTAAAAACTCGCAACTTCGTCGCAATTATTTAGTCAAATGTTCATGTCCAAACTGCGCTAAAGAGTCAGAGCACAGTTTCACTCGCATACAAAAGGGGGCCCAACTTGTCTGTCCCTACTGTAGCGCTTTGTTTAAATCCTCTCAGCGTCTCTGAAGAAATACTCATACAAGAAGTGGAAGAGACGATGTTTTTCGCGGTCGCCTGACCTCAATAACACTTTGCTGATTTACAAGCAGTTAGCATCGGATTGTAGACTGCTTGTGCAGTCCACGAGCCAGAAGCAACATCATCGTCAACGCGGCTGTGTGCTGATATTATTTATCGCAAAGCGTTACATTCGCAGCAGCAGGGCCTTTATCGCCGCTTACGATGATAAATTCGACTTTCTGACCTTCAAAAAGTGTTTTGAAGTTCTCTCCCTGAAGGGCAGAGAAATGCACGAAAACATCTTTGCTGCCATCTACAGGGGAGATAAAACCAAAGCCTTTATCTTCCTTAAACCACTTAACCAGACCTAAAATTTTTGATGACATAAAGACTCCATTTGAACATTTCCGAAGTGATATAAAAGCTAATAAACATATAATGCTAAGGTGTGGACTCAAAAGGAGGGGATATCAGCGATAGCGCCTGGTTATGAGAATTGTCATGCAACTTGTCCAACTATTATTGGATCGGACTAACGAGACCATTAATGCACGGGCAGGGTTAATTAGCAATTTTTATTTTAGCCTTCCGGATGGCTTGCTTAAAATTGCACAATAAAAATTAATTTGGTACAAGAAGCCAGAGTTGCCAGGCGTGACTACAGCCCAAATGTCCCCACAGGAGCATTTGGGCTGTAGTCACGGAGATTTATCCGGACAAAGGCGGTGCAGCAGAAATATTAATTATCTTGATCTAAATATTTCCGATTTTCGCTAATGTCTGGATTTACCTGTGCTGACAATCAGTGGGTTGGTGGCAAACCCATGCGGGCATTTCCGCGCGTTGCAATGCACCGCGTAAGTGCATATCTCCTCGTGCTGGTTTCGATTGTATGGGCAGGCCATCTTGTTTTTAATTTCACTCCACAACATTTCGTTGTAAGGTGATATGTTGTATATCGATATAGGCTTGAAAACACCATTTATGAAGACGCCATTTTTTGTCGGATATATCCTGTCACCGGGGTACAAATAGACATCGCTTTCATACCAAATGATGAGTTTCAAGAACTTGAGTCCCAAGATGCTTGAATAAACGATTCCCGTGTTAGGACAAATTACCGAGCTAATGACTCTCCATGACATTGCTATACCTCTTTCATTAAATAATTGAGAGAGTATAAGGTTTAGCATGAGAATTAGATTTCTGCAAACACGTAAGCTATTGAAAAAGATCGATATTATTTATATGTTCGCCATTATCCCCTTTGTTTTCATAAGGATAAGATAATGATTAAGTCAATTGTAAAGATCATTTTTAGCCTAATGTGCATTTAAGTGACGGATTTTTGATCGATGATGGTGCCTGCTCTGCTGAATATATATTGTACTATAGCAATCAAATACATTAGCGCTACTTTTGTTTACGCGAAAAATGCACATCGAATAGAACTGGAGAGAGGAATCAGACCAGAGGATATGTCATAACTGACGATGCATATAATCGATAACTTTCGACGAATACCGATAACAATTCCGATGCATCGTCAGTTATTTTTTGAATATTCCAGTTGGCTCCTTTTTCAGGTTTCCCAGGCGTGCGGTGCAAACAGATAGCCCTTGTTGCGTACGGTTTTGATGCGGTAAGGTTCCGTGGCGTTATCCAACAGTTTTTTACGCAGTCGTGAAATCGCCACATCAACGCTACGATCCATTCCGTCGTAACTTACGCCGCGCAGATTTTTCAGCAATGCATCCCGGTCCATAATTTGTCCGGCATGGGTTGCAAGCTCCCACAGCAGGTCAAAATCTGCGGTTGAGAGCGCAATCAGCTCCCCGGAAAGCATAACCTGTCGGTTGACCGGGTCGATAGAAAGTGTGCCGAAACGCATCGCTTTATGCGGCGTTAAGGAGGGCGCAGGCGCTTCACGCTCAGCGCTGGCACGCTGACGCAGATGGAGGCGTAAACGGGCTAGCAGAACCGCCGGCGGCGTGGTTTTCAGGATGTAGTCGTTTGCGCCCATCTCAAGCGACAGAATATGATTCATATCGCTGTCGAGAGAGGTCAGCAGCACGATCGGGCCGTCCCATTTCGCGCGCAGATCCCGGCAGAGTGTCATACCATCTTTCCCGGGCAGCATGATGTCCAGCAACACCAGATCCGGATTTTCGCGGTTGACGACGTCTTCAGCGCGATCGCCACGAGGCTCGACAACCACTTCCATATCATGTTTACCCAGATAAGCGGCGATTAATTGCCCCACCTCGGGTTCATCTTCAACATAAACAATCTTATTCATACAACGTCTGTCATCGCGAAAAACGTCAACATACACCGCGCAACCTTAACCTTCCATTAATCTTTCAAAATTAGCCGGAGTTCCGTTATCCTGCACGGGAATGTTATTTGATTGTTAAGGGAAAAGAATGGGGCTGGTGATAAAAGCCGCGCTGGGTGCGCTGGTCGTGCTGCTGATTGGGGTGCTGGCTAAAACGAAGAACTACTACATTGCCGGGCTGATCCCGCTGTTTCCCACCTTTGCGTTAATCGCGCACTATATTGTGGCCTCTGAGCGGGGTATTGAGGCGCTGCGCGCCACCATTGTGTTCGGGATGTGGTCGATCATCCCGTATTTTATTTACCTGCTGTCGCTGTGGTACTTCACCGGTTTTCTGCGTCTGCCCATGGCGCTGGGCGGGGCGGTGGTCTGCTGGAGCCTCAGCGCCTGGGTGCTCATCTTCTTCTGGAGCCGCTTTCACTAGCGCAGGGGGCGGCCACCGTCCACGGCAAACGTTCGGCCCGTGACGTAACAGCTGGTCAGCAGATAATCGATCAGGTCGATCACCTCTTTCTCGCCGGGCGCAATTTTCATTAACGACTTGTTGAGCGCCTGCTGACGATACTCGGCATCATCGCCTTCGTTAAATAAAATCATCGCCGGAGCAATCGCGTTGACCTTTACCTCGGGCGCCAGCTTGCGTGCGAAAGAGCGGGTCATATTATCCAGCGCGGCTTTGCTGGCCGCATAGGCGATGTGTTTGTCGCTTCCTCGCTCCACCACGTAATCGGTGAAATGGATAATGTCTCCTGCGGCATGGCCGTGTCCGCGCAGCAAATCCTGTAGGGCATGGTTGAGCAGATAAGGCGCATTAACGTGGATCTGCATCATGCAGGCGAGCGTTTCGCTGAGTGAATGTCCTGCTTTTTCGGGAAGCCAGGTACTGGCGTTGTGAATAACCGCCCGCAGTCCGTGGGTGGTCGACTTCACTTTGTCCGCGAAGGCGAGAATACCTTCATCTGTGGAGAAATCCGCCTGAATGCAGACTGCTCCGGCATTTCGTAGCCCTTCAATGGAAGGATATTCTGTGCGGTAACTGACGATAACCGGATGGCGAAGATTGAGAAAGTGATGGGCGAGGGCGAGGCCAATGCGACGGCCAGCGCCAGTGATCAATATTGGGCGTTGCTGCGTGTGTCCCATCGTAATCTCCTTTTCAGTTCAACAATGGGACAGGCGGCGCTATCCCATTAACATCCACGTTGCCGGTACGGCAGCGACTAACAGCAAACCTATCAATGCCATTTCGCGGCGCTTAAGGGCATTATCAAGCTGATGTGTACGGCGAGCGTAGATAAACACCAGCAGGCCCGGCGCGTAGAGCACCACGGACAGCAGCAGATGCATCGGTCCGGAAGCATACAACAACCATAGACCGTAAATACAGGCGCCGACGCCTACCGCATAGTGTGCCGGGCGGGTCGCAATTTTTAACAGATATGCGCCCACTAAGAAATAGGGTACCAGAATCATCTCGGAGGCGATGGTCAGCAGCGTGTTATAGTCCGATCCTGTGAGCCAGATCAGCACCAGACAGACCTGCACGCTGATGTTGGTGAGCCACAGAGAGGCCGATGGCGCACTGTTTTTGTTCTGACGGGCAAACAGGCGCGGGAACGCTTTGTGCGTGGCGGCCAGGAACGGGACTTCCGCTGCCATAATGGTCCAGCTCAGATAGGCGCCGCAAACGGAAACAATCAGACCCGCCGCGATAATCACGTCCCCCCAGGGGCCCAACATTTTCACCATCAGCCCGGCCATGGACGGGTTACGCATTTCCGCCAGTTCAGGGCGGGCCACCACGCCGAGCGACAGCAGCGTCACCAGCAGATAAACGCCCAGCGCCGCCAGTACGGCCAGCAGCGTGGCGCGTCCCACATCGCGCTTGTTACGCGCGCGGGCAGAGACCACGACGGCACCTTCAACGCCGATGAACACCCACAGGGTGATCAGCATGGTATTTTTCACCTGTTCCCAGACGGGAACGCCCAGCGCAATGCCGCTGAAATCGAGCGTAAAGACATCAAGACGGAAGGCGAGGAAGGCCAGCACGACGAACAGGCCAAGCGGCACCAGCTTGGCCAGCGTCGCCACCAGGTTAATGCTGGCCGCGGTCTGAACGCCACGCAAAATCAGCCAGTGAACTATCCACAGCAGCACCGAGGCGCCGACGATGGACTGCCAGGTATTGCCGTCGCCAAACAGGCGCAGTTCGGGCGTGTCGGTAAAGAAGCTGAGCGCCGAGAAGACGATAACCAGATAGGAGACGTTGGCGATCACCGCGCACAGCCAGTAACCCCAGGCGGAGCAGAAGCCGATCAGCTCGCCGAAACCTTCCCGGGCGTAAGTGAATATTCCGCCGTCCAGATCCGGTCGGATACGGGTCAGCAGCAGCATGGCGAACGCCAGCAGCAAAATCCCGACACCGGTAATGCCCCAGCCAATCAGTAATGCGGCCGGGCTGGCGACGGCCGCCATGTTCTGCGGCAAACTGAATACGCCCGCGCCCAGCATTGAGCTCAATACAAGTGCAGTTAAAGCACTCAGGCCAAGTTTCTTTTCCATTGGCTTCCTGTTATGAAAAGTCCAAATCCAGAATAATTATTTCGCTAAGGCGCATAAAAATGGTGGATCACGCTAAGGCGCGGGATTTTACGGAGTGTGAAGGATGCATGCAATGACGTGTGGCAGAAATCAGAAAAAAAGTAACAAAAAAGGCGGCACTGCGCCGCCTTTATGAAACCGTTTTGTTACTTGTACAGATCGGCGCTGATGGTCAGGTTGTTACCACGTTCCTGCCACTGGCGGGTGATGTGGTAATACTTCGCGCCTTTCTTCGCAGCACGCTTCGCCACCTGATAGGAGATTTCCGTCATATTGCCATAGTTGCCCGTAAACTTGATGCTGTCGAACGGAACCATCTGCGCGGCAGTGGCTTTGTTCAGCTCTTCAATTTTCGTGCCGTCTGGTAACGTAACGGTATAACGTCCGCCTTTGGTGGATTGGGTTTCAAAGAAACGACCCACTTCAGCGCTTGGTGCCGCCGAGGTTGCAACGCCCGGAATTTCCACTTTCTTCGCTTCTTCACCGCCTTTCGCTAACGCGGCACGTCCCGCATCTGAATCCGCTGGAATGGCATCCGGGCTTTGTACTACGCGTTTTTTCGCATCTTGCTTATAGATGAAGGCGGTGATGCGCTGGTTTCCGCCCTGGTTGGCATCAACCTGACGCACGATATAGAACGCGTAAGCGCCTTTTTCTCTCGCGGCTTTGGTGATGGCATCGTTAACTTCAGGCTGGCTGCGGTAGAAGCCCTGAACGGTCACGGTGTCATACGGTTCCAGCTGAACAGCCTGATCTTTCGGCAGTTCAACAATGCCGTTAATCACGCGGTTTTTCTGTTCGTCTGCTTTTGGGGCATTCTCTTTGTACAGCGCAATCGTCACGCGCTGGTTGCCGCTGTTGCCCTGATCGGACTGGTCAACAACGTAAAACGAGGCAGCGCCGTTTTTATCGGCGGCTTTTGATGCGGCGGCGACGGCATCGCCAATAGAGTTATAGCGACCCACAATGACCGTATGGTCAAAAGGTTTTAACGCTGCCGCTTGCTCCGGCGTCAACTCTGTCGCGGCATTCGCAGACAGGGCGGTCGCGGAAAGAAGTGCGGACGCCAGGAGTGTGTTCTTAAGCTTCATAAAAATAATCCTTCGCCTTGCGCAAACCATGTACTGGTGTTGTTGTTAATTTGAGACGGTCCCGATTATGGCATTTAACACCCGTCGCTGTCTGCGGCATTTTTCACAGCCTGTGCTCACCAAAGGACCTGATTCGATAACATTTTGTGATATGTGGAAAAAACAGGCGTTTCACAAGCAAAACTGATTAAGCATATGACTTTTACAAGTTAATTTAATGTTAATGAGTTGTTCTTTTATGGCGCTATATCATGTTTTTACCGCTTCGCTTGCGCGATTTATCGGTCCTGAAGGCGAATTTAAGGTAAATATCTCTGTCAGTGACCCCGATCGCTTATTTTTCACAGATAAAGTAAGAAATAGTGTTTTCTGGCGGTAGATCACGGGCGCTATTTTCAGTAGGTTATAGAAAGTTTGTTACTGTTTTATTTTCCGGGGTTAATCATTCTCCGTCGATATCTCGATGGTGAAAATTGATACAAACCGTGGGCAATTATCGACAAACCATCATCAAAAACCGATGGAAGGGAAAACTATGCGTATTGGGGTACCAAAAGAACGGTTAGCCAATGAAACCCGCGTAGCGGCGACACCAAAAACGGTGGAGCAACTGCTTAAACTGGGTTTTACCGTCGCGATTGAAAGCGGCGCGGGCAAACTGGCGAGTTTCGATGACGAGGCCTTTACTCAGGCTGGCGCGGACGTAGTGGACGGTGCTGAGGTCTGGCAATCACCCATCATTCTGAAGGTCAACGCACCGGAAGAGAGTGAAATTGAACTGCTGAACGCGGGCACGACGCTTGTGAGCTTTGTCTGGCCAGCCCAAAACCCGGAGCTGATGGAGAAGCTGGCAGCACGCGGTGTCACCGTGATGGCGATGGACTCCGTGCCGCGTATTTCGCGCGCGCAGTCTCTGGATGCGCTGAGCTCCATGGCGAACATTGCCGGCTATCGCGCCATTGTCGAGGCTGCGCATGAGTTTGGTCGCTTCTTTACCGGTCAGATTACGGCGGCAGGTAAAGTACCACCCGCGAAGGTGATGGTGATTGGTGCCGGTGTGGCAGGTCTTGCCGCTATCGGGGCCGCAAACAGCCTGGGCGCTATTGTTCGCGCGTTTGATACCCGGCCGGAAGTGAAGGAGCAGGTGCAGAGTATGGGCGCCGAATTCCTTGAGCTGGACTTCAAGGAAGAAGCGGGCAGCGGTGATGGTTACGCAAAGGTCATGTCTGAAGCCTTTATTAAGGCGGAAATGGCGCTCTTTGCGGCGCAGGCAAAAGAGGTGGACATCATTGTCACCACCGCGCTTATTCCGGGTAAACCGGCGCCGAAGCTGATCACCCGTGAGATGGTGGATTCCATGCAGCCGGGCAGCGTTATTGTCGATCTGGCGGCGCAAAACGGCGGTAACTGTGAGTATACCGTGCCAAACCAGGTCACGACGACCGCGAACGGCGTGAAGGTGATCGGTTATACCGACCTGCCAGGGCGTCTGCCAACCCAGTCCTCTCAGCTGTACGGCACGAACCTCGTTAACCTGCTGAAGCTGCTCTGCAAAGAGAAAGACGGCAACATTACCGTTGATTTTGATGATGTGGTGGTGCGTGGCGTTACCGTGGTGCGTGAAGGGGAAATCACCTGGCCTGCACCGCCGATTCAGGTTTCCGCTCAACCTCAGGCTGCGCCGAAAGCGGCGCCAGAGCCCGCGGAGCCAGCAAAACCTGCGTCGCCGTGGCGCAAATACGCCATCATGGCGCTGGTTATTATCCTGTTTGGCTGGCTGGCGGATGTCGCGCCAAAAGAGTTCCTTGGCCACTTCACCGTCTTCGCGCTCTCCTGCGTGGTGGGTTACTACGTCGTGTGGAACGTTTCTCATGCGCTGCATACCCCGCTGATGTCGGTCACCAATGCCATCTCCGGGATTATCGTGGTCGGGGCATTGCTGCAAATTGGTCATGGCGGCTGGATCAGCTTCCTGAGCTTCATTGCGGTGCTGATCGCCAGTATCAATATTTTCGGTGGTTTCACCGTGACTCAGCGCATGCTGAAAATGTTTCGTAAAGGCTAAGGGGTAGCATATGTCTGGAGGATTAGTTACAGCCGCATACATTGTTGCTGCAATCCTGTTTATTTTCAGTCTGGCGGGGCTTTCCAAACACGAAACGTCTCAGCAGGGAAATAACTTTGGTATCGCCGGGATGGCGATTGCGCTGATTGCCACCATCTTTGGGCCGGACACCGGCAACGTGGCGTGGATCCTGGTGGCGATGATCATCGGCGGCGCGATTGGTATTCGTCTGGCGAAACGCGTTGAAATGACCGAGATGCCGGAGCTGGTTGCCATTCTGCACAGCTTCGTGGGTCTGGCGGCGGTGCTGGTAGGCTTCAACAGCTACCTGTACCACGAACCGGGCCTGGAGCCGATTCTGGTGAACATCCACCTGACCGAAGTGTTCCTCGGCATCTTCATCGGTGCGGTGACCTTCACCGGGTCGATTGTGGCGTTCGGCAAGCTGCGCGGGAAGATTTCTTCCAAACCGCTGATGCTGCCTAACCGCCACAAGCTGAACCTGGCGGCGCTGGTCGTTTCCTTTGTGCTGCTGGTGGTCTTCGTACGTACCGAAAGCGTAGGCTTGCAGGTGCTGGCGTTACTGGTGATGACCATCATCGCGCTGGCCTTCGGCTGGCATCTGGTGGCGTCTATCGGCGGGGCAGATATGCCGGTGGTGGTTTCCATGCTGAACTCCTACTCCGGTTGGGCGGCTGCGGCGGCAGGCTTTATGCTGAGCAACGACTTGCTGATTGTCACCGGTGCGCTGGTCGGTTCTTCCGGTGCGATCCTGTCTTACATCATGTGTAAGGCGATGAACCGTTCGTTTATCAGCGTCATCGCGGGTGGCTTCGGTTCTGACGGTTCATCAACCGGTTCTGATGAGGAAGTGGGTGAACACCGTGAAATCAGCGCGGAAGACACCGCAGAGATGCTGAAAAACTCGCATTCCGTCATCATCACCCCAGGCTATGGCATGGCGGTGGCGCAGGCGCAGTACCCGGTGGCGGAAATCACCGAGAAACTCCGCGCGCGCGGCATCAAGGTTCGCTTTGGTATTCACCCGGTGGCGGGGCGTCTGCCAGGCCACATGAACGTGCTGCTGGCGGAAGCGAAGGTGCCTTACGACATTGTGCTGGAAATGGACGAGATCAACGATGATTTCGCCGATACCGACACCGTGCTGGTGATTGGCGCGAACGACACCGTTAACCCGGCGGCGCAGGACGACCCGCGTAGTCCGATTGCGGGTATGCCTGTTCTCGAAGTGTGGAAGGCGCAGAACGTCATTGTCTTCAAACGCTCTATGAACACCGGCTATGCTGGCGTGCAGAACCCGCTGTTCTTTAAAGATAACACCCACATGCTGTTTGGCGACGCCAAGGCCAGCGTGGATGCGATCCTGAAAGCGCTGTAATTGCGCTTCATCCTGACAAACCGCCCCCTGGGGCGGTTTTCTTATTTCTGCGGCCAGCTTTTCTCCTCTGTCTATACTTTACCCTTTGTGTAATACGAGGAGGTGTAATGCGATTTTTGTCCCGCTTCGACATCATCGAGCTGATGATGACGCCATCTTTCTGGATCGGCGTCGCCACGGTGGTTTTTGTGACTCTGCTGGTGTACTGGCTGCTGACGCGTCTGATCGCCTTCGTTAAGAAAGGGATCACTACCTGGGGCGACAAGCACCCCACCACCAACCGGATGCGTTTTATCCTGACGGATATGCTTAACCGCACCAGCCGCTTCCTGCTTTTTGTCGTGGCGCTGTTGTTCAGCCTGCGTTTCGTCGACTTACCGGATCATCTCTTTGGTACCGTGAGCCACGCCTGGTTCCTGGTCTTCGCTATCCAGGTGGCGCTGTGGATGGATCAGGGGGTGGTGTCGTGGCTTCGTCACGTCATGCTGGCGCCGGGAAGCCATAAAAACCCGGTGACGCTGGTGATCACGGGGCTTATCCTCCGTGCCATAGTCTGGTCAGTGATGCTGCTGTCTATTCTTGCTAACGCGGGCGTCAACATCACTGCTCTGGTTGCCAGCCTTGGGGTAGGGGGTATTGCTATCGCCCTCGCGGTGCAAACGATCCTGAGCGACGTGTTTGCATCGCTTTCCATCGGTTTTGATAAGCCGTTCGAAATTGGCGATTTTGTGGTGTTTAACGATGTCGCCGGGACGGTAGAGCACATTGGCCTGAAAACCACCCGTATCCGCAGCCTGAGCGGGGAGCAGATTGTCTGCGGGAACGCCATTCTGCTGCAACAGACGCTGCATAACTACAAACGGATGCAAACGCGCCGGATCGTCTTTACCTTCGGGGTTGCCAGCGACACGGCGCCGGACAAACTGCGTTCAGTGGGTGATATGGTCAAACAGATCATTACCGACGTCGGGGAAACGAAGTTTGACCGCGCCCATTTCCTGGGCTTCGATCGCGATCGCCTGACCTTCGAGGTGGTCCATATCGTTAATACGGCGGACTACAACAAGTACATGGATATTCAGCAGGAGATCAATATCCGTATTCTGGAGGGGCTGAACCAGCAGGAGATCAAGCTGGCGCTGCCGAGCATGGTTCTGCACGCGCCCTGGATGAATGCTGGCGACGAGGCACCGACGCAGCGGTTGAGCGAAGCGTAACAAAAAAAGCCCGCCGTTACCGGCGGGCTTTTATTTTGGGGGTCAATCGTCTTCCTCATCGTCCAGTTCAACCGGCGTTTGATACTGATCCGGTTTGATGACCAGAAGGTCGCAGCGCAGATGGTCGATCACCTGCTCGGCGGTATTTCCCAGGAACGCGGCAGAAATACCGGTCCGGCCAATGGTGCCCAGCACCACAATCCCGGCCTGCAAATGCTCCGCCAGATCCGGAATAACCTCTTCCGGTAACCCTTTTTCTACGTGCGTCATATTCTCATCGATACTGAATTTCTGGCGCAGCGCTTTCATGGCCAGCAGATGCTGACCGCGAATCGCGTCGTTATACACGCTCGGGTCAAATTCAGGCAACTCGATGGCGATATTGATTGGCGTAACCGGATAGGCACCCACCAGATGGACTTCGGTGTGGTTAACCTGGTCGGCAAGCTGGATGGTTTCCTTCACCAGCTTCTCGTTCAGCGAATTGTGATAATCCTCTTCGCTGGCCAGATTCACCGCCACGACGGCTTTCCCGCCCTCAGGCCATGGCTGATCTTTCACCATCCATACCGGGCAAGGGCATTTGCGTAGCAGGTGCCAGTCGGTTGGAGTGAAAATCACAGATTCCAGTTTGTCATGCTGGTGCGCCATTTTCAGCAGCAGGTCATGCCCACCGGCCACCACTTCCTGAATAATGGCTTCGAAAGGTCGGTTGTGCCAGACCACTTTGATATCAATCGGTACGCCCGCTTCCAGGTAATATTTCGCCTGCTCGCGGATCCACGCGGTACGCTGGCTGATCACTCCCTGACGCATAGCGGTGCGCTCGTCAGGCGACAGAAGGGTGGTCATCTCGTATGAGAAGTCATAAATCGGCAAAAAGGCTTTAATTTTGCCACCAATCCGTTGATGTAAATACACAGCACGTCGTAATGCCGGCTGATCGTCCTGATTAGGATCGATAGCCACCAGCATGTTTTGATACTTTGCCATACAGGTCTCCTTACTACTGTCACCACAGTCTGTAAGTAAAAGAGTAACCTATATATCTTAAATGAAACAGGGGGGAAGTTTTTGCCAGATCAATAATCATGAAAATTTATCGACCTGGCATAAGATATCCGGGAGAGTTATGCCACGTTACGTGAGTGACCCGCCAGAATGGCCAGCGCTTCACCGTTTTCGATGGTGATGTACTTACCTTTAACCGCCAGCATTCCGCTCTTCTGGAAGCGACCCAGCAGACGGCTGATGGTTTCCACGGTCAGGCCCAGATAGTTGCCAATATCGCCGCGCGTCATGGTCAGACGGAATTCACGCGGGGAGAAGCCACGCTCCGCGAAACGGCGGGAGAGGTTATAGATAAAGGCGGCCAGACGCTCTTCGGCATTCTTTTTGGAAAGCAGCAGGATCATATCCTGATCGCCTTTGATCTCACCGCTCATCAGACGCATCATCTGCTGACGCAGGTTCGGCATCTTACCGGACAGATCGTCCAGCGTCTCAAACGGGATTTCGCAGACCATAGAGGTTTCCAGCGCCTGAGCAAAGCTCGGGTGATGGCCACTGCCGATGGCGTCAAAGCCGACTAAATCGCCTGCCAGATGGAAGCCGGTGATCTGCTCGTCGCCCTGTTCGGTAATGGTGTAGCTTTTGATAGTGCCAGAACGGATAGCATAGAGCGATTTCAGTTCGTCTCCCGCCTTAAACAGCGTCTGCCCTTTCTGAATAGGCTTTTTGCGCTCGATGATATTGTCAAGCTGATCGAGTTCGTGCTCATTCAGAGTAAACGGGATACAGAGCTGGCTGATGCTGCAATCCTGGCAATGGATAGCACAACCGCCAGACTGAATGCGTCGTATAATTCGCTTTTCCGGGATCATAGGTTTGCTCAAGCCTTAATTGATATTGGTCAATTTTAACATCTTTTTGGTAAGGACGTAAGTCTGGCAAACCCCCAATAAAGACAAGAGACGGCAGCGTGTTGCCATCTCCTTGAAATTCCACAGAATGATTAAGGATTATCAGCCTAACAGGAAGAAAATTAAGCACAAAAAGCCTGGGAATTACAGCAGAAAATACCCTTCGTGACGCAGCAGCCACTCTTTGCGCTGTACGCCCCCGGCATAGCCGGTGAGGGTGCCGTTGCGCCCGATAACGCGATGGCAAGGCACCACAATGCTGACGGGGTTAGAGCCATTTGCCGCACCGACCGCGCGCGCCGCGCCGGCACGGCCAAGCTGTTCTGCCAGCTGACCGTAGTGCATCACCTGCCCGCAGGGAATATTACGCAGCGCCTGCCACACCTCGCGCTGGAAAGGGGTGCCCGCCGTGGCGGTTGGCAGGGTATTAATAATGCTGAGATCGCCCTCGAAGTAGGCCGTCAGTTTATCGCTCAGCCCGCCAGGATTACGGGCAGTAATACGCTCGTAACCCTCGGCGCGATAATGGATGTTGAGCAGCTCAACCATCCGGTCGCTGTGCTCTTCCCATTCAACCGCGCGCAGATTGAACGCTTCATCCGCGATAACCCACAGCGGCCCCAGCGGCGTCGCAATCTTATCTTCGAGTAATCTCAGCATCAGTACTCCTTAGTTCAGCCTCGGGTAAACACCCGGTCCAATCGGCAGGCCGACAAGATACCACGCCACCAGCATCACCAGCCATACCCCTAAGAAGATAAGCGGATAGGGCAGAACCAGCGAATAGTAGGTACCCAGCTTAGCCTCCGGTCTGTAGCGTTGCAGGAAGCCTAAAAACAGCGGAACGAAGGGTGACACGGGCGCCAGCGGGATCACCGAGGAATCGGCGACACGGAACAGGATCTGGGCGAACGCAGGATGGAAGCCGAGCATCATAAACATGGGGACAAAGATGGGCGCCAGAATCGACCAGATGGCCGACCCGCTGGCAATAAACATGCACAGCAGGGACGACAGCAGCGCCAGGCCGACAAACGCCGGAACACCGCTCAACCCCGCCGCCTCCAGCGCGTCCGTCAGGCTCACGGCCATAAACTTGCCCATGTTGCTCCAGTTAAACATGGCGACAAACTGCGCCAGCGGGAACACCATCACGATAAAACCCGCCATCTCCTTCATCGGCTCGATCATCAGGTGCGGCAGATCTCCCTGACGGCGGATTTTGCCGGTGGCAATGCCGTACGCGAGCGAAACGACGAAGAAGAAGAGAATTATCAGCGGCACAATGCCCTGAATAAACGGCGAGGGCAGTACGGTGTGTTTGATCGGATCGCGCAGCACGCCATTCTCCGGCACCACCATCAGCGCCACCACCGCAATGAACGCCAGCGAGACGATCCCGGCTACGCGCAGGCCGAACTGCTGCTCTTTGCTCAGCGTCTCCAGCTTTTCATCGCTCCGGCCTTCCCATTTACCCAGGCGCGGCTCAATGATCTTATCGGTAATCAGCCCCCCGACAATCGTCAGGACAATCACCGAACTGGCCATAAAGTACCAGTTGTCGATCACGCTGACGTGCATAGTCGCATCGATGGTGCTGGCTGCCTCCGTACTGATGCCGGAGAGCAGCACATCGGTGGTCACGATAAGCAGGTTAGCGGTAAACCCACAGCCGACGCCCGCAATCGCCGACAGCAGACCCGCAACAGGATGACGGCCAACGGCGAGGAAAATCAGCGCCCCCATCGGCGGCATGATCACCAGCGCCGCGTCGGACGAGATATGGCTGAAGAAGGCAATAAATAGCACCATATAGCTGGCATAACGCGCGCTGACGTGCGAGGCCATTTTCACCATCAGCGCGGGCAGCAGACCCACGCGTTCGGCCAGTCCCGCGCCCAACACCAGCGCCAGGATGGCGCCCAGCGGCGCAAAACCGCTGAAGTTTTTAATCACGTTCGGCAAAAACCAGTGCAACCCTTCAACGCTGAGCAGGTTTTTCACTGCTACCATACTGCCGTCGGCCGGGCTGCGCACGCTCACCTCAAAGGCGGACAGCACGGCCGTCGCGACCATCAGGATGACAATTAAATAGATAAAAAGCAGGAAAGGGTGCGGCACTTTATTGCCGATCCTTTCAACCCAGCCATAGAGCTTACCGGATGGGGAATGCGAAGGTATGGAAGACATACTCATGGGCGTTCCTCGGGACTGTTGTTGTGTTGTTGTGTTGTGTTTTTTTATTTTAAAGGTGACGGTGTCACGCCCTGCGGGGTCGGACACTCGTACGGTTTTTCTGTTATGTGTTGTTCGAACTCTTCCCGGCATTTTCGCAACAGGTCGGCATCCTGAAGCAGATGCAGCGCGGTCGCGCCCATCACTTTTCCGGCCAGCAACATGCCCTTATGGGCAATTGAGGTACGCCCCTGCGCCACTAATTGCCAGGTATGCAGTGGGGTGCCGACGGTAAAACAGGGGCTAAAGCACTGTGCAACAGGCATCTTCCAGCTGACATCCCCCACATCGGTGGAGCCTGCCAGCACGTTATCGGTGATGGCGTAAGGGGCAACTTCATCCACCAGCAGCGTCTCCTGATGGCGTCGGGCAAACGCTTTTCCCTCTTCGCCCCCCGTTGCGGCAATGTTTTTCAGGCTGTTTTGCAGGTCGTTTGCCGTGAGCGTGGCGCGGATTTCACGGGCAAATTCGCGTTCCTCTTCCGTCCAGGCCGGCGTGCCATAATGCTGCAATGCGCGGTACATCGCCGCTTCGAGCGTACGGTTCGGCAGATAGCTGGAGCAGGCTTTATCAAAGCGGCACTCGACGGTGGTTTCGGTCATCATCGCCGCACCCTGGGCGATTTTCTCGATGCGCGCGTAGATCTGCTGCGCTTCGGCCATCTCCGGGGCGCGGATCAGGTACAGCACCTCGGCCTGGGCCTGTACCACGTTGGGCGAAATCCCGCCGGTATCGGTGATGGCGTAATGAACGCGCGCTTTTTCAATGATGTGTTCGTTGAGGAAGTTTGTACCGGTGGTCATCAGCGTCACGGCATCCAGCGCGCTGCGCCCCAGATGTGGGGAGTTTGCGGCATGAGCGGCGATCCCCTTAAACCGCCAGGCGGCCTGAATATTGGCCAGCGTGCTGACGTTAAACATCCCGGCAAAGGCCTCCGGGTGCCATGTCACGGCAGCGTCCACGTCGTCAAACAGCCCTTCACGTACCATAAAGGTTTTACCGGAGCCGCCTTCCTCGCCGGGGCAGCCGTAAAATCGTACCGTTCCGCTGCCGCCGTGTTGTTCCAGCCAGCTTTTCACCGCCACCGCCCCGGCGAAGGCAGCAGTGCCTAACAGGTTATGCCCGCAGCCGTGGCCGTTCGCCCCCGGGGTGGCGGATTGCGCCGTCGCGCAGTGCGCCTGCTGGCTTAGCCCGGCCAGGGCATCGTATTCGCCCAGAAGGGCGATAACGGGCTTGCCGCTGCCGTAGCTGGCAATAAAGGCATTGGGAATGCCTCCGGCTTCCCGCGTCAGGGCAAAGCCCTCGGCTTCCAGCGCACTGGCGAGCCGTTCGGCGGACCAGAACTCTTCGAAGCGCGTTTCGGGATGATCCCAGATGTCGTCGGCAATATCGGTAAACGTCTGACATCGCGTGTCGATGGCATCGGCGATAAAAGCGTAGTTCTCCTGCATTACACACCTCGCGTCCACGGGAAATTAAGCGCAGTTCGCGCCAGCGTTTCGATGGCAACGTTCATCACCTGCTCATCAAAATCGAATTTTTCGTTATGATGTCCGGCGCTCAGTTCCGTGCCGAAGACCATATACGAGGCCATGCCGCCGTTCTGCTGTACGCGGGCCATCATCAGCGTGGCGTCTTCGGAGCCCGCAGGCGCTTTGACTTTATCAATGGCCTGAGTCACGCCGGGCACCTGGCTTGCCTGCTCGCGCAGATAATCGACCCAGGCCGGGGAAGGGGCGCTGGAGGTCGCTGCCCCCATCAGGTTTACCCCGGCTGTTACGCCGTAGAGCGCCGCCGCGCCGGTAATTACCGCCTGCGCGCGTTCAAAGACATACTGATTAATGGCCTCGCTTTCGCCGCGGGTTTCAACCTTCAGCAACGCATCAGCCGGAACCACGTTGCGTCCGCTGCCCGCCTGCATGACCCCGACGTTAACCCGGGACGCGCCTTCGCTGTGTGGCGCGATGCCATGCAGTGCGATGGCGGCCTGGGCAGCCGCGAGCAGGGCGTTACGGCCCTCTTCTGGTTTACCGCCAGCGTGTGCGGCGACCCCGGTAAAGCGCACGTCAAATTTGGTGGTCGCCATGAAGTTATCGCTGCCGCAGATCACCGTCCCTTCCGGAACGCCGGTCCCAATATGAATGGCGGTAAAGTAGTCCACGCCGTCCAGCGCGCCTGCGGCGACCATAGCCCGCGCGCCGCGGGTGCCTTCTTCGGCAGGCTGGAAAATTAGCTTGATGGTGCCGTTGAGCTGCGCTTCATGCTGCTTAAGCACCTGCGCGAGCCCCAGACCAATGGTGGTATGGCCGTCGTGCGCGCAAGCATGCATCATTCCCGCATTGCAGGAGGCAAAACCGTCGCGGAAGGGGCGATGACTTTCGTCAAGCGCTTCGCTTAAATCAAGTGCATCCATGTCTACCCGAAACGCCAGCGTCGGGCCGGGGCGGCCGGTATTCAGGGTCGCGACAATGCCGGTGAACCCGCCCTCAAACGGCGCCAGCCATTTCTCCGGCGCACCCTGCGCCCGGGCGCGGGCAAACTCTCGTGAAAGGGTGGCGTCATCGGGCAGTCCCATACGGCTTTCGGCATCGACCACGTCGCGCCCCATCGCCAGTTCGTAGCCCAGCGAGTCGAGGATCTCCGCGACTTTCGCGGCTGTTCGAAACTCCACCCAACCGGATTCCGCGAAATGGTGGAAATCGCGACGCCATGCGCTCAGTTGTGGAGCTAATGTCTGAATGTACTGCGCCAGTGCGTTCATATCTTTTCCTGTCATCATTAAAATATGTGAACTGCTTCACGCTGTGATAGTTTTTACTTATCACTAATCGTTTTTTCACAGTTTTAACCGTTCAGGAATTACCCTCGCACATCCGTTTCCATTAAAGTAGATGACAGTTTCTTTACTCTGATAAACAACGGTTATCGGTCTCGTTATGTCATTTCAGATTAAATTTCATCAAATCAGGGCGTTTGTCGAAGTGGCGCGACAGGGCAGTATTCGCGGCGCCAGCCGGACGCTTAATCTTTCGCAGCCCGCGCTGACCAAATCCATTAAAGAACTGGAGGAGGGTATGGCGGCCCAGCTGTTTGTGCGCCGGAGTAAAGGCGTCGCGCTGACCGAGTGCGGAGAAGGGTTTTATCACCGCGCTAATTTGATTCTGGAAGAGCTACGCGCGGCGCAGGATGACATCCGCCAGCGGCAGGGCGAACTTGCCGGGCAGATCAATATTGGGATGGGAGCCAGCATTTCACGCAGCCTGATGCCGGCCGTCATTACGCGTTTTCATGCGCAGCATCCTCAGGTCAACGTCCGGATTATGGAAGGCCAGCTGGTGTCGATGATTAATGAATTACGTCAGGGTGAGCTGGACTTTACCATCAATACCTATTATCAGGGGCCGTACGATCATGAATTTACCTTTGAAAAGCTGTTCGAAAAGCCTTTTGCCGTATTTTGTCGGGCAGGTCATCCGGCGACAGGGGTGACCTCAATTAATGAGCTTCTGCAATATAACTGGACGATGCCTACGCCCCGGGGAAGTTATTATAAGCAGTTGCAGGATACTTTTAGCCATCGATCTCAAATACCGCGAATTGGCGTTGTCTGTGAGACCTTTTCCTCCTGTATTAGCCTCGTCGCACAAAGCGATTTCATCAGCATTTTACCGCAGGAGCTGGGCTGCGATCCGCTTCTGGCGCACCGTCTGATAATGCTGCCGGTTGTCGAAACCCTGCCTAAAGCAGCATATTATTTAATTCAGCGTCGTGATTCTCGCCAGACACCGCTTGCCGAATCATTAATCACGCAGTTTCGAAGGGAAGCCAGGAAATTAATTTAATAAAAATAACAACAATAAAAAAATAGAGTCTGCCCGACATCAGACAGACTCCACAGTACACACAGTCGTGCGTCCTTTCGCGGATCCTACATGCATTATCCATTGGGCAGGTTTATTAAGTTATAACAGCTTTTTCTTAAAAGAGAAGGACGTTGAGTGATTGATTTCACGATTTTTTAACGTAAATTATTTAATTAATTACGGCTGAAATTTAAGTTAAGGTTAGATTAAATTTATTGCGTCTGCGATTATCTGTTCCTTAAGCCATTATTTGAACCTGGGCCTGGATGATTGAGACCCGCAACGGGCGCAGGTATAGTACATCACTCAGATGTAGCCGGAGGATTTCCATGAACCCTGACGACAAATCACTTTTTCTTGACGCCATGGAGGATGTCCAGCCGCTCAAACGCTGCGCGGATATTCACTGGCAGCAGAGCCGCAATACGCGGGCGCGTCAGGAAATAGATACTGAGCAGCTCGATAACTTTCTGACGCTGGGGTTTCTGGAACTATTGCCCCTTGCCGAGCCGCTCATGTACCAGCGCGAAGGGGTACAGCAGGGGGTATTTGATAAGCTGCGTTCCGGCAAATATTCCCGTCAGGCCAGCTTAACGCTGTTACGCCAGCCTGCGGAGCAATGCCGCCAGCTGGTCTATTCCTTTATTCGCCAGGCCGGACGTGACGGGCTACGCAACCTGATCATCGTGCATGGTAAAGGGCGTGAACAGCAGTCGCATCCTAACGTGGTGCGCAGCTATCTTGCGCGCTGGCTGACCGAGTTCGACGAAGTACAGGCCTTTTGCGAAGCGCAGCCGCATCACGGCGGCAGCGGAGCATGCTATGTCTCGTTGCGTAAGTCAGAGGATGCGAAGCGAGATAACTGGGAGCGCCACGCCAAGCGCAGCCGCTAATCAGGAAGGCGGGCGAGATGCCCGCCTGTCACTCAGAAGGTTTCCCAGTTCGCGTCAGCTGTATTCGCGCCTGCCGCTGACGGGCGCAGCAGTACGGGCGTTTTCACGTTTTTAGGGCGAGCCGCCAGCGATGCCTGAGCGTTCAGCCGGAATGCCGCCACGGCCTGACGCAGCTGTTCAGACTGATCTTCCAGCGCTGCCGCCGCCGTTGCCGACTCCTGTACCAGCGCGGCGTTTTGCTGCGTGACGCTGTCCATCTGCGAGACCGCCAGGCTGACCTGCTCTATACCGCGGCTCTGCTCGTCAGACGCCGAGGAAATCTCAGCCATAATATCGGTCACGCGCGTCACGGCCGCGACGATCTCTTTCATGGTCGCACCCGCCTCGCTTACCTGTTCCGAGCCGGTATTCACCCGGCTGACAGAGTTCTCGATAAGCCCTTTGATCTCTTTTGCCGCCTGCGCGCTGCGGCTGGCTAGCGTCCGCACTTCACCTGCCACGACCGCAAAGCCGCGACCTTGTTCCCCGGCACGGGCGGCTTCAACCGCCGCGTTGAGCGCCAGAATGTTGGTCTGGAAGGCAATGCTATCGATAACGCCGGTGATATGCGCAATTTGCTGAGAACTGTCGGCAATGTCATTCATGGTACGCACCACGTTATCCACCACCTGACCGCCGCGTGCGGCGGTTTCAGACGCATTCTTTGCCAGCAGCGTCGCCTGACGGGCGTTATCCGAGTTCTGTTTCACCGTGGCAGTCAGCTCTTCCATGCTGGCGGCGGTCTCTTCCAGCGAGGCTGCCTGCTGCTCGGTTCGCGCGGAAAGGTCGTTACTCCCGGCGGCAATTTCTCCTGCGCCCGTGTAGATCGAATCGGTGCTGCCGCGTACGGCGCTGACGGTACTCACCAGCGACTGCTGCATCTCGTGCAGACCGGCAGCCAGCTGGCCCATCTCGTTGCGCCCGGTAATCGCGACATTTTGCGTCAGATCGCCGCTCGCGATGGTGCGAATATGGTTCATGATGGCGTTGAGCGGTTTCAGGAGCAGGTGCTGTAAACCCTGCCAGATCACCACCAGCACGGCGATCACAGTCAGGCAGATCGCCGCCAGCGTCCACTGCATCTGGGTAAAGCTGCTCTGATTCTCTTCGGCGGCGGCTTTCAGCAGCACGTTGTTTTCAGCGCGCCAGCGGGTATAGACCGCCTCCATCTCATCCTGCGCCTGCTGGGCGTCCAGGTCGCCATAGGCCTGATAGTTATCGGCGCGCAGATACTCAATGGACAAGCGCATCACCTCGTGCATTTGCTTCCAGGCTTTCTGCATCTCTTCGGTGAGCGCGGCATTCTGGCCCTTCACCTGCGAAATCGCCTGCCAGTTTTTGTAATAGTCTTCGGCTTTGGTCAGCGAACCGTTCGCGGTGCCCAACAGCGTGTTGATTGCTGCGAGAGAGGCCGGATCGCGCTGGTTTTTCAGGTAGCGGATCGCCACGCGGGTGACGGTAACGCGCGTTTTCACCAGCGTGTTCACGCTGTCGCTCAGGCTCTCCTGTTGGGCATTGAGTAACCCGGAGTTCTGAAAGTTGTGACGATCGTTGTTAACGGCAGAGTAGAACAACCCTCCCGTGACAACTTGCAGCAGACAGAATATGGTGAGGGCAAAGATAATACCGGTAATCACGTGCAGATTTTTCAGCATGGCGGTCATCCGTAAGAGAAGAGGCAGGGTTACATCAATACTATCGTCGTAGCGAATTTAAACTTTAATTTTACTATTGCTTAACTAATGGTTTCGTTGCGGAACCTATTGTAAATCCGGATCATTTTTTATGAGGAAGGTCAGCATGAGCAGCATAGATAAAAGCGGAACGTTCACGCTCGGAACGCGTACGGTTAAACGATTTGGCTATGGCGCGATGCAGCTTGCCGGGCCTGGCGTTTTTGGTCCGCCAAAAGACAAAAATGCGGCGCTGGCGGTGCTGCGTGAAGCGGTGGCGTCGGGTGTGAATCACATTGATACCAGCGATTTTTACGGACCTCATGTGACCAACCAGCTTATCTGCGAGGCGCTTCATCCGTACCGGGACGACCTTACGATTGTGACCAAGATCGGAGCCCGACGCGGCGAGGATGCCTCCTGGCTGCCGGCGTTTTCCGCGCAGGAGCTGACGCAGGCGGTGCATGACAACCTGCGTAACCTGAAGCGGGATGTGCTGGACGTGGTTAACCTGCGGATCATGTTTAGCACCCACGGACCGGCGGAAGGTTCGATTGCCGCGCCGCTGAGCACCCTTGCGGAGCTGCAACAGCAGGGGCTGGTTCGCCATATTGGGCTGAGCAACGTCACCGCTTCGCAGGTCGCTGAAGCGCAGAAGATGGTTTCCGTGGTGTGCGTACAGAATATGTACAACGTTGTGAATCGCGGTGACGATGCGCTGGTCGATTCGCTGGCGCAGCAGGGGATTGCCTGGGTGCCGTTCTTCCCGCTGGGAGGTTTCACGCCACTGCAATCTTCCGGACTACAGGCGGTGGCGGATTCACTGGGCGCGACGCCGATGCAGGTGGCGCTGGCATGGCTGCTGCAACGCTCGCCAAATATCCTCTTGATCCCGGGAACCTCGTCGGTGGCGCATCTGCGTGAAAACCTGGCGGCAGCCGATCTGGTATTGCCGCCTGAGGCGCTGGAGACGTTAAATTCGCTGGTGGGGTAATCCCGATGGCAGCAAAAGCCCGGAGGATTTTTCGGGCTTTTGCTGTTTATGATCCAATCTGACTTCTTTGGCGGTGAAGCGCTAATGCTTCCGCCACGATTTCCTGCTTACTTTTCCGTGTTTCATACGCAGTAATGCGGATGTACTCCATCAGCGCAGGATCGATGCGCGCGCTTAACATCCTGAGTTCGGCCTCCTTTGCGACACCGCGAGCAACACGCTTATCGGGATAATCACGGGCGGGCATAGAAAACGTCCTCCAAAAATTGTCTTGTTAATTTGTGCTGTAAAATATGCGCCAGTCTAAATGGAAAGTCAATGGATAGTGATTGTGCAGTGAAGCTAAGTTGTGTTTTTTGTATTTAGAAGTCATTAGTAAGTGATTTAATAGTGATGTTTTATGACGCGTTAAGCTTGCCCATACGTAAAAATTTACAAAGCAAATAATCTTCATTGCTATAGGGGGTTATAAGCGAAGCGGTTAAGGCGTAGCCAGCCGCTTACGCTGACATGGCTTGATCGATACCTCAGTTAAAACTACTGTATATAAAAACAGTATGGAGGTATTTATCATGATCTTTTTCAGACCCGCAGAGTTGCGTGAAATCGTTGCTATTCCACTTTTCAGCGACTTAGTACAGTGCGGCTTCCCCAGCCCGGCAGCGGATTATGTAGAGCGGCGTATCGATTTAAACGAGTTATTAGTCGCCCATCCCAGCTCCACTTACTTTGTCAAAGCCGCCGGTGACTCGATGATAGAAGGGGGGATCAATAACGGTGATTTGCTGGTGGTGGACAGTTCCCGCAAGCCTGAGCATGGCGATATCGTGATTGCGGCGGTAGAGGGCGAATTTACCGTGAAGCGCCTCCAGTTGCGTCCCAATATTCAACTCAACCCCATGAACAGCGCCTATTCACCGATTATTGTCGGCAGCGACGATACGCTCGATATCTTTGGTGTAGTGACGTATATCGTGAAATCCGCGAGCTGATCGTGTTTGTGAAGCTTAATTAATAGGCAATAAGTTAATTCTCATCATGCAAAAATCTTACGTTATCGGGGCTGTCTTGTCGGCAAACCTGATATTCATCGCATAAGCCGGAACTGACTGGTCAAATATTCTGGTATTGGCGAATTACAGAGTGATATCCCATTTTTTTATTTTGTTATGTTCCTGCACTTTAGTGAGTTTTCTTTTCTTCCGACAGAATACATTTTGTCTACATTATAATTTTAATTTATGATTCGCACACGAACAATTGATGTTATGCAGGGTTTTAGCATCGTGGCAGTCAATAAAACCCTGCTGTTATAAAGTAATCAGGAGATTCATTTTTATGTCAGACAATAATCCCCGCCCATCCGGCTGGTTAGGCCCGTGGTGCCTGCTGGTGGGTGTGATACTTCTTGTAACGGGGCTCTTTTTTGCCATCGGCGGTTTTAAACTGGTTTCCCTGGGGGGGAGTTGGTATTTTCTCATCGCCGGGGTTATCACTCTGCTCTCTGCGATTCAGTTCTTCCGCCGCAAGTCCTCTGCCGTGGGGCTGTTTGCCCTGGTGTTTCTTGGCACCCTGATTTGGGCATTTTTCGATGCCGGGCTCGACTTCTGGCCGCTGGTTTCCCGTTTAATGGTACCCGCCGGGCTGATGGTGCTGGCAGCCGCCACCTGGCCTGCATTGCGTAAACGTGAAGGAAAACCGTCCTGCGCAAAAGGGGCCCTGGGGGTCTGCGCGGTCCTTATTATCGCCATGGGCGTCACCTTTGTTCAGATGTTTCAACCCCATCCGACCGTGCCGTTTAGCGGTGAAAAACGCCCGCTGGTGCCGGTAAAAGATGATGCGAAACAGCAGAACTGGGATCACTACGGTAATACGGCTGGCGGTAGTCGCTTTGTGGCGCTGGACCAGATAACCCGTGACAACGTGAAAAACCTGAAACCGGTCTGGACCTACCATACCGGTGACGTACCGGAAAGTCCGGACGGCAATGGCGCAGAAGATCAGCAAACGCCGCTACAGGTTGGTGATCGTGTCTTCCTCTGTACGCCGCATAACAACGTGATCGCCGTGGATGCCGATAGCGGGAAAGAGATCTGGAAAGCGGAAATCAACGCCAAGTCTGCAATCTGGATGCGCTGCCGTGGTCTGGCGTACTTTGATGCCACCAAACCGCTGGCGCAGCCAACGGTAGCCGGCTCCACGCCGGTTCTGCCAGCGCAGGTGGCACCGGGCGCTGCATGCCAGCGCCGTATCCTGATGAACACCATCGACGGTAAGCTGATCGCGTTAGACGCCGATAACGGCAAGTTCTGCCCGGACTTCGGTACTAACGGCAGCGTTAACCTGCATGAAGGGATGGGCGACGCGTCAGATCCCACCTACGTGCTGACGTCGGCCCCGACGCTGGCGGGTACGACGGTTGTCGTTGGCGGCCGCGTTGCGGATAACGTCAGCACCGATATGCCGGGAGGCGTTATACGTGGTTATGACGTGATCACCGGCCAGCTGCGCTGGGCGTTCGACCCGCGTAATCCGGATCCGAACTATGTTCTGAAGCCGGGTGAACACTACAAACGTAGCTCTGCAAACTCCTGGGCCCCTATGTCCTGGGATGCGTCGATGAATACCGTGTTTATCCCGATGGGAAGTTCCTCTGTCGACCTGTGGGGCGCTGACCGTATTCCGGAAGATCATAAATACGCCACCTCAATCCTCGCGCTGGATGCGACTACCGGGAAAGAGAAGTGGGTATACCAGACCGTGCATAACGACCTCTGGGATTTCGATATCCCGATGCAGCCGAGCCTGGTTGATTTCCCGACGAAAGAGGGCAACAAGCCCGCGGTGGTGGTGGGCACCAAAGCGGGGCAAATTTACGTTCTTGATCGCCTGACGGGTAAACCGCTCACTGAAGTGAAAGAGGTTCCGGTAAAACCAGCGGATATTCCACGTGAACAGTACCCGGCAACGCAGCCGCGCTCTGTGGGAATGCCGCAGATTGGCGCGGAAACCCTGAAAGAATCGGATATGTGGGGGGCGACACCGTTTGACCAGCTGGCCTGCCGTATCAGCTTCAAATCAATGCGTTATGACGGTCTGTACACGATGCCGGGAACCGATATTTCCCTGAGCTTCCCGGGCTCGCTGGGGGGAATGAACTGGGGCAGCTTGTCCACCGATCCGAACAACCAGTACATCTTCGTCAACGACATGCGTCTGGGTCTGTGGGTCCAGCTGATTAAACAAGATCCGCAGAGCGCGGTGGCAAACACAGGCGGTGAAGCCGTGAACGCCGGGATGGGCGCTGTTCCGATGAAAGGGACGCCGTATTCGGTCAACAAAAACCGTTTCATGTCACCGCTGGGCATTCCGTGCCAGAAACCACCGTTTGGCTCCCTCTCCGCAATTGACCTGAAAACGCAGAAAATCGTCTGGCAGGTGCCGGTCGGTACCGTTCAGGATACCGGTCCGTTTGGGATAAAAATGCGCATGCCAATGCCTGTCGGTATGCCGACGCTGGGCGGTACGCTGGCCACGCAGGGCGGTCTGGTCTTCATTGCGGGAACCCAGGATTACTACCTGCGCGCCTTTGATTCCTCCACGGGGGAAGAAGTGTGGAAAGCGCGTCTCCCGGTGGGTAGCCAGGGCGGACCTGTCAGCTATGTATCACCGAAAACCGGCAAACAGTACATTCTGATCTCTGCCGGCGGTGCACGCCAGTCGCCGGATCGTGGTGACTACGTGATTGCCTACGCGCTGGATAAATAACAGCGAAATAAGCAGCCCGGCCCCGTCGTAGTACGGGGCTTTTTTTTTGACTAAAAACTACGCACAGGAAGAAAGCGCCGGTTCCGGTCAGCCCGTGAAAAGCACCCGCCAGCGTCGGCGACGGCGAGTCATCTCGCGCCATAGCGCGACTATCTCGTCAGGTTGCAGGGCATCAATAGCCTGCGGCGTTAACACCGGCAAACCATAGCGCTGGCGCAGGGCGGCCACTGCCGTGGCGCTGGCATCCATCGGTGAGCGGATCTGCGTTGCCAGCTGCTGTCGCAACACGCTGAACGCTGCCTTATCGCACGGCGTCAGCTCACGCAAAAATCGTTTGCAGCAACCCAACAGGTTCACGGGAGAACGGTCAGGCGACTGTAACGCCAGCAGCAGGCCATCGCGATCGGCAATACGCTGATAACGACAGCTGACCACGTAGCCAATCTGCTGTTCCACGCGCAGGCGCTGGAAAAATTGCGGTTCGCAGCATAACGCCAGCATCCGCAGCGCGGCGAGCGACGCGCCCGGCGGCAGGGGAATAAACACCAGCAGCGCCGAATCCGCGCTGGCGTGCGGGATGTGTTCGATCCCGCCGGGACAACCGCTTAACGGCAACGGCTTAGCGTTAACCGGCGTCCGGAGCAGGCCAAGCTGCCGGGCTAACCCGTGCGCGTGTCCGGCGCTGCCGCCAACTAACGCCGCCAGCCAGCCGTCCCGTGGCGGGTCCGATGCCAGACGTTCAGGCAATTGCTGAAGCAGCTCACGGATGGCAATGCCTTCTGGCACTGGCGTAATCGCCGGAGCGGGGTGGGAGAGGCGATCGATTATCGCCCCGATGATGGGTTCCGCCGTCACCACGGCGTCAGGAAGCCGCAGGGTGAGCTGCCAGCTACCGTCAACCGTTTGCCACTCGCCGCTGCCGTCGATATGGCGCAGCTCAGCAAGAAGAGGGCGTAACTGTTTGCCCATCGCCACCCCCTGTGACCTGTCCACGCGCGAATAAAAAGGCCTGCGCAGGATCAGCGTCGGCGGTTGTGTCTGCGCCGACAAATGCAGCAGTGGAGCGGCTTCTGACGTCGGGGCTGGCGCAGCATACCTGGCAGTCTGCGGGTAGAAGGAAAACGCGATGGGGCTATCATCTGCAACCGGCTGGCGACGCCAATGGCTAAGCGGCAGGGCAAAACCCTGGCTGGCAATAATTTCAGCGGTTTCCATTTTTTTGCAGGCCAGATACGAGACTGGCGCCGCCAGTAAGTCAGCACAGAAGGCGGAAAAACCTACGGGCGCCGCGCCGGGCGCAAAACCAAATGCCCGCTGGCGCAGCTGCTCCAGCGTCGGCAGGGCGCTGAAACGCTGCTGTGCCAGCCGATAATAATGCCGCTGCTGCTCATCCGTCGTTTGCTGTAGCGCCCGTAGCCAGTGGGTAATATGCGGGTCAATGTCCTCGGGCCGTTCGCTATCAACCGTTAGCGCCACCCAGCCGTAATCGTCATCCTGATAAAGCCAGTTCAGGGCTACCTCTTCTGCCAGCCCGCGCGCCCGTAGCCCGGTAATCAGGCTTCCGGGGGCGTCGTCCAGTAAAAACTCCCGAAATAAAGTGACGTTGTCACTTTTTCGGATTAACGGACAACGCCACAGTGCGGGTCGCTCCGTTACCGCCAGCTGATAATCTGCTTCAGCGCTAAGACGCAACGGGGGAGCGGTTTCAGGCATGCCTCCTGACGCAAAACCTGACGCAAACGTATGGGCAAGCTCGGCCAGCGCATCCAGCGTTTGCGGCCCTTGCAGCCACAATTGCAGGTGTCCTGCCACATAATAGCGACGATGAAAGTCGCGCAACGCGGCTTGCAGCGATCCCGGGTCCTGCCCGAGAGACTCCTTGCTACCCACCTGAAAACGGCGAAAAACCGCGGGTTCTTCCATCGCGTGGCGCGCCGCCGCTTCGCGCCTGGCGGAATCATGTTGCTGGATGAGCCGGTTTTCCGCATCAATGACCGCCACTTCGCGCTGTATGTCATGCGGTGAAAGCAGCGGCGCCAGCAACATATCCCGCAGCCGCGCGACGCCGTCGGACAGGTTATCGGCGGCAACGTCGAAGAAAAAAGCGCTATGGCGAGCCAGCGTGGTGGCATTGACGCTGCCGCCCTGGCGCTGGACCCAGGCCATGAGTCGATCATCGCCCTGATAGCGCTGGCTACCGCGGAACAGCAGGTGCTCAAGCAAATGCGCCAGACCGGCGAAGCGCGGTGGCTCGTGATGGCTTCCGGCACTCACGCGCGCCAGCGCCGCCGCGCGTGTCGCCTGCGGCTGATGCACCAGCGTTGCGCGCAAACCGCCTGCCAGTTCCACGATGCGGGTGGTCATTATCGTTACAGTTCCCGAGTTTTATAGATAAGCTGAGAACGGGTACGGTTGCGGAACTGAAGCTGACCGATCTTCATATCACTACAGGCTGCTTCGCGGCGCGCCTCGAGGATTTTATGATGATGCGGCGATTTGCTGCACACCGGATCGGCGTTATCCGCATTCCCGGTGAGCATAAAGGCCTGGCAGCGGCAGCCGCCGAAGTCCTTCTCCTTTTCATCGCAGGAGCGGCACGGCTCCGGCATCCAGTCAAACCCGCGATAGCGGTTGAAGCCGAAAGAGTCATACCAGATGGATTCCAGACTCTGCTCAAGCACCGACGGGAAATCCACCGGCAGCTGGCGCGCGCTGTGGCAGGGCAGCGCCGTGCCTTCCGGGGTCACGCTGAGGAAAATCGACCCCCAGCCGCCCATACAGCCTTTTGGCCGCTCTTCGTAATAATCGGGGGTGACGAACAGCAGGTTAGTCAGATTGCCGCTGGCGGCCATTTTTTGCCGATATTCGGCAACCACGCGTTCCGCGCGGGCAATCTGTTCCCGCGTCGGCAGAAGCCCCTGACGATTAAGGAACGCCCAACCGTAGAACTGGCAGGTGGCAAGTTCGACATCGTCGGCGTCCAGTTCGATGCACAGCTCGATGATTTTATCGATCTGATCGATATTATGCCGGTGCAGGACGAAATTCAGCACCATCGGGTAATCACGGGCTTTGACCGCTTTGGCCATCGCCAGCTTCTGCTGGAAGGCTTTTTTATTCCCCGCCAGCGCAGCGTTGAGCACTTCATCGCTGGCCTGGAAGCTAATCTGGATATGGTCCAGACCGGCCTCGCTGAACGCGTCGAGTTTGCTTTCCGTCAGGCCAATTCCCGAGGTGATCAGATTGGTATAAAAACCGAGATCGCGGGCGGCGCGGATCAGCTCCGGCAGATCTTTACGCGTCAACGGTTCGCCGCCGGAAAAACCTATCTGCACGCTGCCCATCGCCCGCGCCTGGCGAAAAACCTCAATCCACTGTTCGGTGGTCAGCTCCTGATCCTGCCGGGCGAAGTCCAGCGGGTTAGAGCAGTAAGGACACTGTAGCGGACAGCGATAGGTCAGCTCCGCCAGCAGCCACAGCGGTGGGTTGACAGCGGGTTTATTCTGGCTCACGGAAAATAATCCACTTCTGTTGATAAGCGATTTGCAGGAATTCTACGACGTCGTCATCCACGCCGCCGGCTTCCGGGAACCGTTCGTTGAGTATGGCAATGATGGCCGCCGCGTCGCGTTGGCCATCGACCAGTTCGAGGATCGCGGCCGCGGTCTCATTGAGTTTGGCCATGCCTTCCGGATAGAGGATGACATGGCTGTCCTGAGCGGCTTCCCATTGCAGGCGATAGCCGCGACGAAAGGCGACGATGGAGTTTTTTTGCATGCTTATACCAGTCGGGTTGTGTGCCAGGCCGCTTTGTCGGTGACCGTGTGATAAGGCGGACGCTGTAGCGCGTAGGCCATGGTCATCGCGTCGAGCATCGACCACAGGATATCGAGTTTGAACTGAAGGATCTCCAGCATCCGATTCTGCTTTTCCGCGCTATCGCAGTAACGCTTCGCCAGCTCCAGACCGTGTTCAACGTCGCGGCTGGCCTGGCTGAGGCGGCTGCGGAAATAAAAATAGCCTTCCTCTTTGATCCACGGGTAGTGCTGTGGCCAGCTGTCGAGACGCGACTGATGGATTTGCGGGGCGAACAGTTCGGTGAGCGAGCTGCATGCCGCCTCCTGCCAGTTGGCGCGGCGGGCGAAGTTAACGTAAGCGTCGACGGCGAAACGGACGCCGGGCAACACGTGGCGTTCGCTGATTAAGTCCTCGCGGCTGAGCCCCACGGCTTCGCCCAGCTGTAGCCAGGCTTCGATACCGCCGTCATGACCGTTGCTGCCGTCGTGATCGAGGATCCGCTGCACCCATTTGCGACGCGTGTGCGGATCCGGGCAATTCGCCATAATTGCCGCGTCTTTCAGCGGGATCGTCGTCTGGTAGTAAAACCGGTTCGCCACCCAGCCCTGGATCTGCTCGCGGCTGGCCTCGCCGTTATGCATCGCGATATGGTACGGATGGTGAATATGATAGTAGGCGCCTTTCGCCCGGAGGGCGTGCTCAAACTCTTGCGGTGAGAGCGTTTCGCGAATGTGCATAGTTAGTCCTGAAGCGTGATGTTCATCCCGTCCCAGCTCACTTCTATTCCCTGCTGCGCAAGGGCGTGACGCTGCGGCGACTGCTCGTTAAGGATCGGGTTGGTGTTATTAATGTGGATCAGAATCTTGCGCTTTGCCGGCAGCGAGGCCAGCAGCGCCATCATGCCGTGTTCATCGCCGAGTGCCAGATGGCCCATGTCGCGGCCGGTATTGCGTCCGACGCCGGTGGCCTGGAGTTCATCGTCCTGCCAGACGGTGCCGTCAATCAGCAGACAGTCCGCTTTTTTAAGCCACGGCAGGATGGTGTCATCGGGTTCACCGAGACCCGGTGCGTAGAACAGCGTCTGACCGTTGCGGCGGTTTTCGATAAACAGCGCCACGTTATGCCCCGGCAGCGGGCGGTCGCGCCACGGCGAATAGGGCGGTGCGTTACTGGCGATGGGGACAGCGGTAAACTGCAAATCAGGGCAGGCTTCCACGCTAAAGGCGGTGAGCGGCGCGATCGGGTGGTGAATCAGGCCACCGTTCCAGTGCCGGAGCATGGTAAAAATCGGGAATCCGCTGGAAAGATCTTCATGCACCTCCGGCGTACACCATACCTGATGCGGGCACCCTTCGCGCAGGCTGAGCAGCCCGGTGGTGTGGTCAATCTGGCTATCGGTGAGAATAATGCCGCCAATATGCGTGCCGCGCAGAACCTCTTTCTTATTCAGTTCTGGCGTATGGGCAATCTGCTGGCTGATATCGGGGGAGGCGTTACACAGCACCCACTCTTTGCCGTTATCGCTGACGATGATCGACGACTGGGTGCGAGGGGTCGCCTGAAGGGTACCGTCGCGCAAACCCTGACAGTTGGCGCAGTTACAGTTCCACTGGGGGAAACCACCGCCGGCGGCGGAACCGAGGACTTTAATAAACATGAAGATGGGCCAGGTAGTCAAACAAAAATGCCCGCACGGATGGCGGGCAGAGCGATTAGCGGTTGGAAATGTACAGGGTCACTTCCAGGCCAAGACGTAAATCAATAAAAGCAGGTTTCTTCCACATCGTTTTTTCCTCTTTAAAAAAGCAGCACCAACGCCATTGTTTGTGCCAGTTTTGTGATGGTCATCAAATAATGCGTCACAGGAGGGCAAAGCTCAACCCGAAAGATGTAAGGAATTAACTTAATGTTTACAACGTAACCTATTGTTGCCAAACATTTTGCAATACCTTTTGCCAGTTGCCCCACAGCAGCTTATTCAGCACAAATTGATCATAGCCGCTGTCACGCAATGCGCTGATTAGCCGTGGTAAACCACTCACATCGTGTAAATCATCAGGCAACGTAATGCCGTCAAAATCGGAGCCCAGCGCGACATGATCGTCACCCATGATGTTAATAAGATAGTCGATATGACGAACGATTGTGCTCAGCGGGGTATCGCTATCGCGTTTACCGTCGGCGCGCAAAAACGCGTTGCCGAAATTGACGCCTGCCACGCCGCCGCTGTCGCGGATAGCCAGCAGCTGCCGATCGGTCAGATTGCGCGGTTGCGGGCACAGCGTATGGGCGTTGGAATGGGTGGCGACCAGCGGTGAAGAGGAATGACGAGCGGTATCCCAGAACGCTTTTTCATTCATATGCGAAACATCAATCAGCATGTTCAGGGCGTTAGCGTGCTTAATGAGGGCGATACCCTCAGCGGTAAGCCCAGGGCCGCTGTCCGGGCTGCCGGGAAACGCCCCGTTAACGCCGGTGCCGAAACGGTTAGCAATGTTCCAGAAAGGCCCAATGCTGCGCACCCCGGCGGCATAGAAAGCCTGTAGATCGTCTCCCTCGCCGTCAAAACCGCCCGCGCCCTCAATATGCGCCACCATCGCCAGCACCTTATCCTGACGGCAACGTTCGATATCCGCCGCGCTCAGGCACAATCGCGCCCGGCCATCGGAGTGGGCGACAAGCTGCTTAAGGATCGTCAGCTGCTGCCAGAGAATGTCGACCGGCTGCCACGGCTCGCTGGCGTATTGTGGCGCCATGCGGGCGATATACTCCTGCGGCGGCACGAACAGCGCGAACAGCCCGCCGGAAAATCCGCCTTGCTGCATGCGTGGATAATCGAGGTGTCCCTTCTCAATGCCGGAGAAGAAGGCCGTTACCGGATCCTGGCGATGGTGAAGCCATAAATTAAGCAACAGGTCATTGTGACCATCAAAAATCGCCATAGCGCATCCCACTGTCTTTTATTGCTGCGAAAGTTGCCTGGTACGATAACCGATTTGTCCGGTCCGGCAAGGGGAAAATTACAACTTAGCAGCAATTGTTAATATCACTTAACAGTGAGGAGATCCGCAAAGCGGGTGGTGTAGCGGGGTGAAAGCATTTCCCGTTTCATCTGCCACGGCTGCTGTATACCCTGTCCCGCGAAGTAAAGCGTGCCACGGCCATTTTCAGCATTCAGATGGTCTAATACATCCATTAACTTTTGGCTGTTTTTCCTGGGTGCGTTGTCGTCAAACAGATTAAGTTGCGCGACGCCCTGGCTATAAAAATCTCCCAGCATCACTCCGGCTTTCTGGTACCGATGGCCGTTCTTCCAGACCGCATCCAGACAACGAACTGATGCGCCGATAATATCCCGGCTATCCTGGGTTGGGGTGAGCAGTTTTACCGACGCGCTATTGCCATAATATGGCTCGTTAAGCGCGAAGGGCGAGGTTTTAACAAATACGGAGATAAAGCGGCAATGCTGATGCTCATTGCGAAGTTTTTCTGCTGCCCGGGCGGCATAACTACAGATGGCCTGGCGTACATCGTCATATTCCGTGATGCGTTCGCCAAACGAGCGCGAACAGACGATTTCTTGCTTTACCGGGGCAAACTCTTCCAGTTCAAGACACGATTCGCCCCGTAATTCACGCACCGTTCTCTCCAGCACGACATTGAAATGTTTTCTTATGAACCGGATATCGGTGTCTGCCAGTTGCAGGACTGTCTTAATCCCCATCATCTCAAGCTTCTTCGCTATGCGACGTCCTACACCCCAAACGTCTTCGACGGGTAGCGCCGCCATCAGCTTTCTCTGACGATCCACATTGGATAAATCAACAACGCCTCCCGTCTGGCGCTGCCAGCGTTTCGCCGCGTGATTTGCCAGTTTCGCCAGCGTCTTTGTGGGTGCGATGCCCACTCCGACGGTCAGATGGGTGCGTTGCAGTACGGTCGCTCTCATTTCATGCCCAAAGTCGGAAAGATCGCGACAATTACGCACGCCGGTAAGATCGCAAAAGATCTCATCAATTGAGTATATTTCGCTACGAGGCGACATCTCTTCAAGCGTGTTCATTACCCGGTTGGACATATCCGCGTAAAGTTCATAATTACTGCTGAAACAAACCACGCCATGATGCCTGAAGAGATCTTTCTGTTTGAAGTACGGTTCACCCATTTTCACAAAGGGTTTGGCTTCAGCGGAGCGAGAGATGACGCACCCATCGTTATTGGACAACACGACCACCGGTCGTCCCTTCAGGTCCGGGCGAAAAACCGTTTCACAGGAAGCATAGAAAGCGTTCACATCACACAGTGCAAACATGGTCAGCTCGCAGATGTCACGATACAGGTCACTACGCCGCGAGCCTTCGTGGGCGCGCTTATACGTTCATTCAGAACGTAAGGAACAGGGTCATTGAATAGGGGAAGGGCCACGCTCCGGCGTCGCTCTGATGGCGTGAAAAACTGCATGATGATCACCGTCAATTAATACTGTATTTATATACATTATTGTATGTCGATAGCAAAGATCAAGGGTAACAAGGCATCATGGCGTACGGGCGTAGAAGGGCAATTATCACGACCAGACTATTTGGGTATACTTCTTCACTTATAACTATGCATGTCAGGTAACGAAATATGCGGGAGAGCATTAACGTTCTTTTTGTGGTGCTGTCTTTTGTGGCACTGATTATGCTGATACGCTTTTTCGTCAGGCGTATTCGGCATCCAACGCGCATCGTTGCCGACAGCCGGGGAATGAAAAAAATCTCAACCCATCCTGTCTGGTTTGGCGGCTCGTCAGGTAAAACCTACTTTTATGATGAGCAGTATTTATACGAGGTTATAAAGAGCAGCACCCGTAAAATTGAGCTGGCGGCTATCATAAAAATTAAACCAGGCTCGATAGTGATAAATAACAGGCGGATCTGGTCTGTGAGTTATCTTGAGGGAACCCGTGAAAAACAGGTGCAATTTTATAATAATCTGACGGTGTTTAATCAAAACTTCGCTGCGTTTTTAGAGGCAGTAAAACGCGTGAACCCTGAGGCAGATATTAAAGCCGTGTCATTGTTCAACCTGTGACTGGAATACAACATATGTGGCTTTCTGACTGCCCATACGACAGGTATGGGCAGTGAAGCCGTCGATATTACTTCTTCTTGTTCATCATCGCCTTGAGATCGGCAAAGGGGTTAAACGTGGCGACACCCACGTCTTTTTGCGCATCCTCACCCGCAACAACGGTGGTGCCATACTGATCCGCTTCGGTGTACTTTGAGTGTTCGTGATCGTGACAAAACAGGCACAACAGCTCCCAGTTACTGCCATCTTCCGGGTTATTGGTGTGATCGTGGTCGATATGGTGAACCGTGAGTTCACGAAGATTTGAATAAACAAACTCACGCGAGCAGCGTCCACAAACCCAGGGGTAGATTTTTAGCGCTTTTTCACGGTAGCCGCTTTCCAGCCGTGCGTAGTTTTTAGGGATCAGAGCCATTGCTGATGTTACCTGTTAAAAAGAGAATAGTTCACACTATATCCCATTATGAGATGTCAGGAGAATGCCTCCTCTGCGGGAAGGCAGCGTGCGATTTGCGTATTTCTGTCAGTTTATTTGAAGCATTCCGTTAAATAATCACCATTTATTCTCATCCGTTAATGCGTAGAGTAGGGATAACGCAATGCTTTATCAGGATACTCCACTATGAAAAAGATCGGATTTTTGTCGTTTGGTCACTGGACGCCGTCACCCCAGTCCGGCACGCGAACCGCGGCTGACACACTGCTACAGTCCATCGATCTGGCGGTCGCCGCCGAAGAGCTGGGCGCGGACGGGGCTTATTTCCGTGTGCATCACTTTGCCCGCCAGCTCAGTTCGCCATTCCCCTTGCTGGCTGCAATAGGCGCGAAAACCAAACGCATCGAAATCGGGACGGGCGTGATCGACATGCGGTATGAAAATCCGCTGTATATGGCGGAAGATGCTGGCGCGGCAGATCTCATCTCCGGCGGGCGATTACAGCTTGGTATCAGCCGGGGTTCCCCGGAGCAGGTGATTGATGGCTGGCGTTATTTTGGTTACGTGCCGCAGGAAGGGGAAAACGAATCAGATATGGCGCGCCGCCACACTGAGGTACTGCTTGATGTATTACGCGGTGAAGGGTTTGCAAAGCCTAACCCACAGCCGATGTTCCCAAACCCGCCGGGATTGTTGCGTCTGGAGCCGCATTCAGAAGGCTTACGCGATCGTATCTGGTGGGGGGCTGGCTCTAATGCAACGGCAGTATGGGCGGCAACACTGGGGATGAACCTGCAAAGCTCAACGCTGAAAGATGATGAAACCGGCGAGCCGTTCCATATTCAGCAGGCAAAACAGATCCGTGCCTACCGACAGGCCTGGGCTGAGGCAGGGCATACCCGTCAGCCACGCGTTTCGGTCAGCCGCAGTATTTTTGCCCTGATGGACGATCGCGACCGGATGTATTTCGGCTCAAGCCGCAATGAAAGCGACAGCGTGGGCTATCTGGATGAGAAAACGCGGGCCATTTTCGGACGCAGCTATGCCGCAGAGCCAGACAAGCTGATTGAACAGTTGAAAAAGGATGAAGCGATCGCGGAAGCGGATACGCTGTTACTTACCGTGCCGAATCAGCTGGGCGTGGAATACAACGCACATGTGATCGAGTCCATCCTGAAACATGTCGCACCGGAAATGGGATGGCGCGATCGCAATGCTTAATCTGGCTCTCTGGTATCGCCGGTTTGGTGAGCCTGAATCGGTACTGCAAGCGGAAACTACACCATTGTCGCCGCGACAGCCGGGAGAGATACGTGTGCGCATGCTTTTTTCCCCGGTGAACGCCTCCGATCTCATCCCCATCACCGGAGCATATCGCCATCGCACGCCGCTGCCTGCGATAGCCGGTTATGAAGGGGTCGGAATAGTGACCGAAACGCCCGCCGCTTATCCGGCGCTGCTGGGCAAGCGGGTCCTGCCGTTACGGGGGCAGGGAACCTGGCAGCGCTATGTCGACTGCCCGACGGCGTATGCGGTTCCCGTCCCGGACGACGTCGACTCGCTACTTGCCGCGCGGGCGTATATCAACCCGCTTGCCGCACAGATGATGCTGGACCGCTATCCACCGGTCGGGAAAACGGTGCTGCTCACCGCTGCCGGTTCTGACTGCGCCGTTCTGCTCGGGCAATGGGCACGCCAGGCGGGTGCGGAGGCGGTTTACGGGATCCATCGTTCGCCCGTGCACGCTCAACGTCTGGCTGAAATGGGGATCGTCCCGATTGCGCAACATGATACGGCCGCCGTCAACGCTGCCGCCGCGCAAGCGGAGGTGGTGTACGACGCCACGGGCGGCAGCCTGGCGGAGACGATCCTGAGCGTGATGCCCGAAACCGACACCTTTGTCTGCTACGGGCTACTCTCCGGGCAGACCTTCCGGCAGCAGCGGCCGTTGCCGCGCGTGGCGTGGTTTCACATTCGTAACTATCTGGACGCGCTGAGCGCTGAGGCGTGGCAGGCGGAGTTTCGGCGCATCTGGCCTAAACTGCGCGCCAGCCAGTGCAGCGATGTCACCCTCTACCCGCTGTCGGAATGGCAGCGGGCAGTGGGCAACTATCGCGAAGCGGGAAGAACGGGCAAGCCCATGCTGTCGATGGACAATTAATCGGCCTTATGGCTCATGTCGCTCAGCAGCACAGCGATACTTTGTCCACCGGCAGTCTGCTCCAGGCCAATTTTGACAATAATTGTCAGCGGAACGGAGAGCAGCATGCCGACAGGCCCGAGCAGCCAGCCCCAGAAAATCAGGGACAGGAACACAACAAGGGTTGAAAGCCCCAGCCCGCGTCCCATTATCCGTGGTTCGAGAATGTTCCCGAAGACAAGGTTAATCACCAGATAGCCTGCCAGCAGAATCAGGGCATCATACAAACCGCTGAAAACCAGCACCTGAAGGATAGGGGGGATCGCCGCCAGCACGGAGCCGATGTTAGGAATATAGTTGAGCGCAAAGGCCAGCAGCCCCCAGACAAAGGCAAAACGCACATCCAGCGCGGCGAGCATCCCCCAGACCACTAATCCCGTCACCAGGCTGATGGCCGTTTTCAGCACCAGATAGCGTGAAACGCTGTCGAGCGCGCGCTGAATGGCGCCCATTCCCTCTACCGGACGCACCATGATGTGCTGGAGCTTTGCAGGTAGCTGTGGAACTTCCAGCAGCATAAACACAACCGTCAGGAACAGCAGGAAAATCGAGGTCATGGCGTTGGAGAGTTGTGCCAGCAGGCTGGTGACAATCGTCATGGCGGCATTCGGATCGATGTATTTAAGCAGTTCCTCAACCGAGACTTCGATACCCGCGCGTTGCAGCCAGGGTTCAATTTGCAGCAGCGGGGTCGCCAGGGAAGAGCGGTATGTCGGTAGCGTCCGCGCCAGCTCGTTCAGGGAGGTTCCCAGATAGGCGACTAACAGCACCATCGCAACGATAATAATACTGATAAGCAGGCTTATCGCCAGCACACGCGGGATGCGCAGCCGCACCATTCGCTGCACCAGTGGATTGAGGATCACCGCGATAAAAAGCGCCAGGATAAAAGGCACGATGATATCGGCCGCAAAACGAACGCCGGTCAGAATGATCACCAGCATGCCCAGCATGATGACGATCTTAAGCCCGTTGAGGGTGATAATAGGTTTGGCCATGGACGTTCCTGAACAGTTTTTTATTTATAATAGAGGGGAAAGCGGATTAAAAAAACTAACCAAAATCAAACAGACTGGGTAAAGAAATGAAAAGGCTTTGAGTAAATTCCTGGCTTATGATACAAATCAGGCGTGTTCAACTACCGAGGACAATTTTCATCCGCAAAGACGAGAAGCAACACCGCGGATAATTGTAATTTTATGGACAATTTGTTCAGGACGTATTTTTCAAACAACTCTGCTCTGTTTTCAACCTCCCTCTGCCTGCTTTCTGGTGAGCAACACTGGCGTTCCGCGCTATAGTCACGTCTTCTGCCTGAGCTGGCGCTATGCGCTTAGCTAACTGATTTAATTCCCAATTTTTTGGTTTGCTGTCCGCAGCGAGCCTCGATGGATTATATTCTCAAGCAGGAGAAAAAACATGTTTTACTGGATTTTATTAGCTCTGGCGATCGTCGCTGAAATTACCGGCACCTTGTCGATGAAATGGGCAAGCGTGAGTGATGGCAGCACCGGTTTTATTTTGATGCTGGTCATGATTACGCTTTCCTATATTTTCCTCTCTTTTGCGGTTAAAAAAATCGCGCTGGGCGTGGCATACGCATTGTGGGAAGGTATTGGTATTTTATTGATTACGCTGTTTAGCGTCATGTTATTTGATGAAACCCTGACGACAATGAAAATTGCCGGGCTGACGACCCTGGTCGCAGGTATCGTGCTGATTAAATCGGGTACACGCAAACCGGCAAAACAGCAGAAGGAGCAGACCCATGCAGCAGTTTGAATGGATCCACGCGGCCTGGCTGGCTTTCGCCATCGTTCTGGAAATTATTGCCAACGTCTTTCTGAAGTTCTCCGACGGTTTTCGTCGCAAAGCCTACGGCCTGTTATCGATTGCCGCGGTTCTGGGGGCGTTTAGCGCCCTGTCGCAGGCGGTGAAAGGCATCGATCTGTCCGTGGCCTATGCGCTGTGGGGGGGCTTCGGTATTGCCGCCACCCTGGCGGCAGGCTGGATTATGTTCGGGCAGCGTTTAAACAATAAAGGCTGGATAGGGCTGGTATTACTGCTCGCCGGCATGATCATGATTAAACTGGCCTGAGTGACCTACTGCTGCGCCAGGGCTTCCAGCCGGTCGCGAAAACCGGTCACCGACAACGCCCGGTTATCGGCGCGCCAGCGGTCTTTCGCCGCTGGCGCAGAACTCTGAACGCCAATCAGCTGCCAGCCGTTATCGGTTTTTAACATCAGGGGCGATCCGCTATCACCCGGTAGCGTATCGCACTGATGCGACAGTACGCTGTTTTGCGCCCAGCCCGTCACCACGCAGTCCGTATGGGTGTACAGCGAATCGAGGTGATCAACAGGATAACCTGATTGCGTCACTTTTCGATCGGCGGCTTTCAGGGCGGCGGTGAGCGCGGCTTTATCGCCATCAAAGAGCGGCAGCGGGGTGATCCCGGACGGCGGATAACGTAAAACGATCAGCCCGAAATCCCAGGAGGCCGCCCCGGGCGGCACAATCCAGCCATCGCCATCCGGTTTCAGGCGTTTGCCAAGCGACGGATCCACCCGCCCCTCAATACCGTGAATTTCGTAGCGCCATATTCCTTTTTGCGACACAAAGCGCAGGGCGATCGCTTTATCCGGTTTGCCTTCAGGCGGCATTAACAGGCAATGACCCGCCGTCAGCGCAAGGCGTGGCGTAATGAGGGTTGCGGTACATAAATTGCCGCTGGCGGTTTCCAGTTGCCCGATGGCATCCCAGGGCGATTCGGTAGGATCGGTGACACGCGTACGATCGTCATGACCAAAAAACAGCGTCTTTACCTCTTTGGCGCTAATGGCGTCATCGTCGCCATCATCCGCATGTGAAAAGCCAGCAAAAAGGCTAAACGTTCCCAGTAACAACACAACAGATTTACGCATATCACACTCTGGTGGGGGTAATTATGATTATTAAAAGTGAACCCTATGAAAATACTATAGACGCGACGGCGAGAAAGTGGGAGTAAAATCAGCGTGCTACATTCAGGAAAGATAAAAGTGGCTGGCGATGAGCGCGCATAAAATTAGCAGGATAAGAATGAACTCAAACCGATAGCGCCGCAGCATACGCCCTCCGGATAAAAAAACGGCGCTGACCGCAAACCCGTTCAGCGCCGGTTTACCAACGTGCCCCGAAGGGCACGGTTAAGCTTGTACTCTTACGCTGCTGGCTGTGCAGCAGGTTTAGTCGCTTCGTGTTTTGCTGCTTTTTTGTGATGCTTTTTAGCCGCCTGGGCTTTCTGCTCTACCGCAGGTTTTGCCGCTTTTTTGTGGTGCTTTTTCGCGGCCTGCGCTTTCTGTTCTGCCGCTGGTTTAGCCGCTTTGTGATGTTTTTTATGGTGAACCGTTTTGGCCGGAGCAGCGGTGGATGCCGCAGGCGCTGCGGTGGCGGTAGTTTCAGCCGCGAATGCAGCGGAAGACAGACCCATAGCAGCGGCAACAACCAGAGCTAATACTTTTTTCATTTTCATACCCTCGAATTTGGTTTCTCATTTAACCCCACTGCGGGGCCGTTGAAATAACTATATCCCTGTAAATTCGGGGTTTCCGTGAGTGATTGGTATCGGCGTGTAACCATATGTACAACGCCGGGGCGGCCCCCGGCGCGTTCGGTTACAGGTAGCGGGACGTCAGGTGTTCGCGGAAGTAGCGGATATTCAGATCTTCACCTGTAGCCTGGGTGATGAGCTGCGACGTGCTGAAACGGCTGCCGTGCTGCCAGATATTCTGACGCAGCCAGTCAAACAGCGCCGAGAAATCGCCCCCGGCAATGGATGCCTGCAACCCGGGCAGCGCAGTTTTGGCGGCATGGAACAGCTGTGCCGCATACATTGCCCCCAGCGTGTAAGACGGGAAGTAGCCAAAACCGCCGTCGGTCCAGTGGATATCCTGCATACAGCCGTTGCGGTAGTTATCTTTGGTGGATAACCCAAGCCACGCCTGCATTTTCTCATCCCATAACGCGGGAATATCATCGACTTCAATTTCGCCATTGATCAGCGCACGCTCGATCTCATAGCGCAGCACCACATGCGCCGGATAGCTCACTTCATCCGCATCAACGCGGATGTAGCCCGGCTTCACGCGCTGGTTCCAGGCAATAAAATTCTCTTCGCTGAATGCCGCCTGGCTACCGAAACGGGCATGAACCGCCGGAAGCAGATGCTTCAGGAAAGCGTCGCTGCGGCCCAGCTGCATTTCAAAGAACAAGCTCTGGGATTCATGGATCGCCGTAGAGCGCGCCAGCGCAACGGGCTGGCCGGCCCACGCTCGCGGAAGGTTTTGCTCGTAGCGGGCATGTCCGGTTTCGTGGATCACGCCGAAAAGCGCGCTGAGCAGTTCATCTTCATCGTAACGCGTGGTGATACGCACATCTTCCGGCACGCCGCCGCAGAACGGGTGAGCGCTAACGTCCAGACGACCGCCATTAAAATCGAAGCCAAGCATTTTCATCGCTTCCAGGCCCAGCTCGCGCTGCGTGGCGGTCGGGAAGGGACCCTGTGGCGGAACGAACGATCGTTGAGCCTGTTTTTCCACAACCTTTGCCAGCAGCTCCGGCAGCCAGGACTTCAGATCGCCGAACAGCACATCCAGGCGAGCGCTGGTCATGTCGGGTTCAAAGATATCCAGCAGCGCGTCGTAAGGCGTGCAGCCTTTAGCCTCAGCGCGCAGGCGGGCCTCTTCACGACTGAGTTTCACCACCTCTTTCAGGTTGGCTGAAAAGCCCTGCCAGTCGTTGGCCGGACGCTGAGTGCGCCAGGCGTGTTCACACCTGCTGCCCGCCAGCGATTTGGCCTCCACCAGCGATTCCGGCAGTAAAGTGGCCTGCTGGTAGTGGCGTGTCATTTCACGCAGGTTGGCTTGCTCAACGTCATTCAGATCTTCGTCTGCCGCCGCCGCCAGCCATTCACCCATTTTTTTATCGGTCAGGATCTGATGTTGCAGGACGCTCATCTCCGCCAGCGCTTCACCGCGCGCGGCGCTGCCGCCTGGCGGCATCATGGTGAACATGTCCCAGCTGGCGATGGAGGAGAGGTGCGAGAAGCGGGAGAGGCGCTGGAAGGTGCGGGTGAGTTGTTGATAGTTATTGTTTTTCATGAAGTCCTCGTGTCTGAATCAGCCGATGACAAAAATTAGCATCGGCTCGATTTAAACACGAAGAGGGCTGAATGTTAATGCAGTCGTTTATGCAGGCTCGCGCCCACCAGCAGCGCCGCGCACAGCATCAGCGCGATAAATCCGCCCACGCCGTTCCAGCCGTAGTTATGCCAGAACACCCCGCCGAGCGTACCGGCTATGCTGGAACCGAGATAGTAACTGAACAGATACAGTGACGAAGCCTGACCTTTAGCGCGGCGCGCGCGTGGGCCAATCCAGCTGCTGGCAACGGAATGCGCGGCAAAGAAGCCCGCAGAGAAGAGCAGCATTCCGGCAAAAATCAGCCACAGGGAAGAGAAAAGCGTCATCAGCAGTCCGAACAGCATCACGGCGGTGGAAACCAGCATCACCGGACCACGGCCGAAGCGCGCGGTCATGGCACCCGCTTTTGGCGAACTCCATGTCCCGGTGAGATATGCCACAGAGAGCAAACCCACCAATGCCTGACTAAGATGCCACGGTGAAAGCATCAGACGATAGCCGATGTAGTTAAACAGCGTCACGAACGAGCCCATCAGCAGGAAACCGGTCAGGAACAAACGGGGCAGCCCTTGATCGCGCCAGTGCAGACGAAAGTTGATAAATAACGTTTTCGGACGCAGGGAGGTCGGGCGGAAATGGCGCGATTCCGGCAGGATTTTCCAGAACATCAGCGCCGAAGCGAGGGCGAAGCAGCCGATAACGGCCAGCGCAATGCGCCAGTTAAAGAAATCAGTAAACACACCGCTGAGCAGGCGTCCGCTCATCCCGCCGATAGAGTTCCCGCTAATGTATAGCCCCATGGAGAAGGCCACGAAGCTCGGGTGGATCTCCTCGCTGAGATAGGTCATCCCGACCGCCGCCACGCCGCTGAGGGATAACCCAATCAGCGCGCGCATGACCAGAATGCCGTGCCAGCTGGTCATCATGGTGGACAGCAAGGTACACACGGAGGCCAGCATTAACGCCGTTACCATGACCTGCTTACGTCCGATGGCATCCGAAAGTGGCCCGGTGAACAGCAGACCGATCGCCAGCATCCCGGTTGAAATGGAGAGCGAAATACTGCTGCTGGCTGGCGACACGCCAAATTCATGCGACAGGACCGGCAGGATCGGCTGAACGCAGTAGAGCAGGGCAAAAGTGGCGAGACCCGCTGAGAAGAGCGCCAGCGTGACGCGCATAAACTGGGGGGTACCACGTTTAATAAACTGAACCGGCTGCGGTGCTGCGGGTAAATCATCAATGTCGCTGGCCGGCGCGATATCAACGGTCGTTGTACGGCTCACACATAATCCTTGCTTAAACATCCCCGTTGTTTCTGGTGACGGGTATGACCACAAGATTAGGGTAGGAAAATGTAAATATTCTGTCTAATATATTAATAATCTCAAATGATACTTTATAAATATGAATATTGAGCTGCGCCATCTGCGCTATTTTGTCGCCGTCGCCGAAGAGCTGCATTTTGGTCGTGCGGCGGCAAGGCTGAATATCTCTCAGCCACCGCTAAGCCAGCAGATCCAGATCCTGGAGCAGCAGGTCGGGGCGCGTCTGCTGGCGCGAACCAACCGCAGCGTGAGCCTGACGGCGGCGGGAAAACAGTTTCTCGCCGATAGCCGGCAGATCCTGAGTATGGTGGAGGAGGCTGCCGCCAGAGCGGAACGGCTTTATCTTGGGGAGACGGGGGAGCTGCGCATCGGGTTTACCTCATCGGCCCCCTTTATCAGCGCTGTTTCACAAACGCTATCCTCGTTTCGCCGTAACTTTCCGGATGTGCATATTCAGACGCGCGAAATAAATACCCGGGAGCAGATATCGCCGCTTAACGAAGGATCGCTCGACCTGGGGCTGATGCGTAACACGCAGTTGCCTGATACCCTGGCGTGGCAGGTGATCCTCCGCGAACCGCTGATGGCGATGATCCCCCGGGATCATCCGCTCGCCGCGCAGCACAGCGTCTCGCTGGCTGAACTGGCGAAAGAGCCGTTTGTCTTTTTTGACCCACAGGTGGGTACCGGGTTGTATGACGATATTCTTGGTCTGATGCGGCGATATGGCCTTGTCCCGACTATCGCGCAGGAGGTGGGGGAAGCCATGACGATCATTGGTCTCGTTGCCGCAGGGCTTGGCGTATCGATTCTCCCGGCCTCATTTAAACGGGTACAACTGGCGGAAATGCGCTGGGTGAAGATAGCCGAGCAGGATGCAGTCTCAGAGATGTGGCTGGTGTGGTCTAAACATCATGAACAGAGCCATGCGGCACAACGTTTCAAAGAACAATTAATTACCGCTTCTCGCGGGCATTATTTATAGGGAAAAGTGGGCGAAAATGTGCAGTAAATCACATGGCTAAGTAAAAATTTGACGTCAGCCATTGAAGTGCTTCACCATAGCCCTCAGTTTATTTCGAAGCTCGAAAATAAGGGAGTACGAGGTGGTTGCTGATAGTCAGCCAGGGCATATCGATCAGATCAAGCAGACCAACGCGGGTGCCGTTTATCGCCTGATTGATCAGCTTGGTCCGGTTTCGCGTATCGATCTTTCGCGCCTGGCACAACTGGCACCCGCCAGTATTACCAAGATTGTCCGCGAAATGCTGGAAGCCCATCTGGTTCAGGAGACAGAAATTCAGGAGCCGGGCAGCCGTGGCCGTCCGGCGGTAGGGCTGGTGGTGGAAACGGAAGCCTGGCACTACCTGTCGCTGCGGATTAGCCGCGGGGAAATCTTCCTCGCGCTGCGCGACCTCAGCAGCAAGCTGGTGGTGGAAGACCGGCTGGAACTCCCGCTTAATGCAGAGCAACCACTTCTCGATGCCATTCTGACCCACATCGACCAGTTCTTTATTCGTCACCAGCAGCGTCTTGAACGTTTAACGGCGATTGCGATCACCCTGCCGGGAATTATTGATACTGAAAATGGCATTGTGCACCGCATGCCGTTTTATGAAAACGTCAAAGAGATGCCGCTGGGCGACGTGCTGGAAAACCACACCGGTGTGCCGGTCTACATTCAGCATGATATCAGCGCCTGGACGATGGCGGAGGCATTGTTTGGTGCCTCCCGGGGCGCGCGCGACGTAATTCAGGTGGTGATTGATCATAACGTTGGCGCAGGTGTGATCACCGACGGGCGTCTGTTGCATGCTGGCAGCAGTAGCCTGGTGGAGATCGGCCATACGCAGGTCGATCCGTACGGAAAACGCTGCTACTGCGGTAACCATGGCTGTCTGGAGACGATTGCCAGCGTCGAAAGCGTGCTGGAGCTGGCGCAGGTGCGGCTCAGCCAGTCGATGAGCTCCACGCTGCACGGTCAACCGTTAAGCGTCGAGGCACTGTGCGCTGCGGCAAGGCAGGGCGATCTGCTGGCGAAGGACATTATTACCGGCGTGGGCAATAATGTCGGGCGCATTCTGGCCATTATGGTGAACCTGTTTAACCCGCAAAAAATACTGATCGGCTCCCCGCTCAGCCAGGCGGCGGATATCCTCTTTCCGGCGATTTCCGCCTGCATCAATCAGCAGGCGCTTCCCGCGTACAGTAAAAACATCGTGGTCGAAAGTACGCAATTTTCCAACCAGGGTACGATGGCCGGCGCCGCGCTGGTAAAAGATGCGATGTACAACGGCTCGTTACTGATTCGTTTGCTACAGGGCTAACTCTTTTCCAGAGATGTACGAAAAATTGCGCTATCTCAAGCCCGGTAGCGCACGCATCCCGTAGACTTTCCCCACTGAATTATTTACCTGGTTTATATTTGAAGCATACCCAAGAGGTGGAATGAGTCATGCTTAAGCGTTTCTTTATTACTGGTACGGATACGTCTGTCGGGAAGACAGTCGTATCCCGCGCGTTACTTCAGGCCCTGGCGGCAAGCGGTAAACGCGTTGCAGGATACAAGCCGGTTGCAAAAGGCAGTAAAGAGACGCCAGAAGGGCTGCGCAATAAGGATGCCCTGGTTCTGCAAAGCGTCTCGTCTCTGGAACTGCCTTATGATGCCGTTAATCCTATCGCCTTAAGCGAAGAGGAAAGCAGCGTCGCTCACAGTGGGCTTATCAACTACAGCCTGCTTTCTGATGGCCTGGCAAATCTGAGTGAAAAGGTTGACCACGTTGTCGTTGAAGGGACCGGCGGCTGGCGCAGCCTGATGAACGATTTACGTCCCCTTTCCGAATGGGTGTTGCAGGAGCAGTTGCCGGTGATTATGGTCGTGGGCATTCAGGAAGGGTGCATCAACCATGCCTTGCTGACGGCGCAGGCTATCGCTAATGACGGCCTGCCGCTGATTGGTTGGGTGGCGAACCGTATTAACCCGGGCCTTGCGCACTACGCTGAAATCATCGATGTGCTGAGCAAAAAGCTGCCTGGCCCGCTGGTGGGCGAACTGCCTTATCTGCCCCGCGCCGAGCAGCGCGAATTAGCGCACTACATCGATCTCTCGGCTTTCGGCGGTATGCTGGCCGTAGATCGAGTCGTGGCGTAGCGTTCTCGACAATACCGACGCCACAACACAGGCAACCAGCAAACCGGGAAGTAAAAAATACTGCCCGGTCATCTCACATACCATCAAGGCCGACATGATTGGCGCATGCGTTGTGGCGGCGAGCAGCGTCGCCATACCCGCCAGTCCGAGCAGGATCGCCGTCTCAGAGCCAGGAAACCACAGCGCAAAGATCTGCGCAAACAGCATTCCCGTTGCCATACCGACAAACAAGGTTGGCGTGAACACGCCTCCCGGCGCGCCGGACCCGCTGCTTGCCAGCACCGCCAGCAGCTTGCAAATAAAGACGCCAGCAATCACCGACAGCAGCGGCGGTGACTGCAAAAACGCCTGAACCACGCTATAGCCATTCCCCCATACCTTCGGCGTTAGCAGCGACAGCAGCCCGACGATCAGACCACCCAGCGCCAGCTGCCACGGCGGTGAAAGTTTGAGACGCAGAAACAGCCTGTGGCTGGCCGCCATCAGCCACATCAGCAGCGGGCCGCAAACGCCAGCCAGCAGACCCACGCCAACGATCAGGAAATAATCCACCGCCGTAAGCATCTCGCTGAGATGGACATCATATAGCGTATTCGCGCCGGGACTTAACAGGCGCGTGGTCAGCAGGGCCACTACAGCAGCAATCACCACCGGGCCGAGGGAGGCCAGCATCAGCGTGCCAAACAGGATCTCTGCGATAAACAGGCTGCCCGCCAGCGGCGCATGATAGGCGCTGGCCATCCCGGCGGCGGCACCGCAGGCGATCCACAGTTTCCATTCGGATTTCGGCGTACAACGTTGTGCAAAAAAGGAGGCGGCGAGGGCGGCAAGCAGGATCATGGCGCCTTCACGGCCGATGGCGCTGCCGCTGGCGACCACCAGCAACGACGCGAGGGATTTCACCAGGCTGGCGCCGTAATCAAACTGGCCGTCACCCGTCTCAAGCGCTTCCATATAATCGGTGGGGGCGTGGGGACGTTGTGCCGTCATGCGCTGCCATCCCCACAGTAGCATTCCCGCGGCCAGACCACCCAGCGCAGGCGTCAGCGCCCGCCGCCAGGGCGATAACGCGGCTGCGGCGTTCACCAGACTTCCGCTTTCGTTGCTGAGAAATAGCCACTCCAGCAGATACATGCTGTGGCGGAACACCGCAACGGCCAGCGCCGCCAGCACGCCGGTGACGGTAGCAATCAGGAGACGACGAAACATCGCGCGGATGTCGGGGTAAGCGTGAAGACGTTGCATGAAGTCGTGATTTAACGGGGACGATACAATATTGTGGCGGTAAATCGGGAGGTTAGCAAAAGGTATGCGTGCGGAAAAGGCCGGGCAGTACCCGGCCTGAATGCTTAACTCTCGCTATGAATATTTAATGCCCGGCGCGTACGCCCTGAACTCAAATATTCCGCAATATAATCCTGGGATATCTCGCCGTTATAGCGTCCGTCCTCGTCCACAATCGGCATCCAGCTGGTGTTGCTCTCATACAGGCGAGAAAGCACCACGCGCAGGTTATCCTCGGCCTTACCGGTCATGCGGAACGGATGCAGAATATCCCCGCAGCTGCCGCTGGCGTTACGCGCTTCGCGGCGCTTCACAAAGCCGAGCGGTTTGCCGTGCTCATCAACCACGGTAATGGCGCGAATATCGTTGTCATCCATGGTGGCGAAGGCCTCCGGCAGCGGCGTCGATTCGCGTACCGTAATGGTAGGCTGCTGGTCGGTGACGTCGCCCGCCGATACCAGCAGCAGGCGTTTCAACGTCCGGTCCTGGCCAACAAACGAGCCAACAAACTCATTCGCGGGTTTCGCCAGCAGCTCGTCCGGGCTGGCGCACTGCACGATACGTCCCTGACGGAAGACGGCAATACGGTCGCCCAGCTTCAGCGCTTCGTCAATATCGTGGCTCACCAGCATCACGGTCTTTTTCAGCTTGCGCTGCATCTCCAGGAACTGGTTCTGGATCACCTCACGGTTAATCGGGTCGACCGCGCCGAACGGTTCATCCATCAGCAGGACCGGAGGATCCGCTGCCAGCGCGCGGATGACGCCGATACGCTGCTGCTGACCGCCGGACATTTCGCGCGGATAGCGGTGAAGGAATTTATGCGGATCCATTGCCACCATATCCATCAGCTCCTCGGCACGGGATTTACAGCGCGCTTTATCCCAACCCAGCATGCGCGGCACGACGGTAATGTTCTCTTCGATGGTCATGTTGGGGAACAGGCCAATTTGCTGGATCACGTAGCCAATGTTGCGACGCAGGGTCACGGTGTCCATTCCGCTGGTGTCTTCGCCGTTAATCAGGATCGTCCCGCTGCTTGGCGTAATGAGACGGTTGATCATCTTTAGGGTAGTGGTTTTCCCGCAGCCGGACGGGCCGAGCAGCACGCACATTTCCCCTTCAGGCACGTTCAGGTTGACGTTGTCGACGGCCTTAAACGTCTGGCCGTGTTTCTGTGAAAATTGTTTGGTGAGGTTTTCCAGTTTTATCATTATCGAATCCCCTTCGGAGTCAGTACCACCTGCAAACGGTGCAGCAACCAGTCGAGCACAATCGCTAAAAGACAAATCATCAGCGCGCCCGCAATCAACATACGAATATCACTCCCGCCAATACCGTTAAGCAGCAGCAGGCCCAGCCCGCCCGCGCCGATCACGGCGGCAATCGCCATGACGCCGATGTTCATCACCACGGCGGTGCGGATGCCGCCAAAAATCACCGGCAACGCCATCGGGATTTCCACCCAGCGCAGACGCTGCCAGAAGGTCATGCCGATGCCGCGTCCCGCTTCACGCAAGCCCGGCGGCAGGCTGTCGAGCGCCGTGTGGGTGTTACGCACAATCGGCAGCAGTGAATAGAGGAACACCGCCGTAATCGCGGGCAGGGCGCCAATGCCCTGACCGATCAGCGAAAAGAGCGGGATCATCAGGCCGAAAAGCGCAATTGACGGGATGGTGAGCACAATGGTGGCAATTCCCAGCACCGGCGTTGCCAGCCATTTATGGCGGACAATTAAAATGCCCAGCGGCACGCCAATAATAATCGCCAGGCCCACGGCGAGCGCCACCAGCCACAGGTGTTGCAGCGTCAGGGTTAAGAGATAGTCCCAGTTGTCGAGAATATAGTGAATCGTCTCCATAGCGCCTCCTACAGCAACTGTTTGCTACGCAGGAAATCACGGGCGACCTGCTGCGGTGACTGATGGTCGATATCCACCTTCTTATTCAGTTCGGTGATAACGTCGTTATTGAGCTGGGCTGATAGAGTGTTCAGCGCCTCCTCCAGCCCCGGATTAGCCTCCAGCGTGTCTTTTCGAACAACTGGCGTCACGGCGTAACTCGGGAAGAAGCCTCTATCATCTTCCAGCACTTTAAGATCGAAGCCCTTTACGCGCCCGTCGGTGGTGTAGATCAGCCCCGCATCGACAAACCCGTCGCGCACCGCGTTATAGACCAGGCCCGGATCCATCTGGCGGATCTGCGGGCGGTCCAGCTCCATGTTGTAGGCCGCCTGCAACGGTTTCATCCCGTCGCTGCGCCCGGCAAATTCCAGGTCAAGGCCCAGCAGCCAGTTGTTATCCGGATCGGTTTTACGGATCTGCTCAATCTTTGCCACCATCTCAGACATGGTATTGATATGTTCAGCCTCGGCGCGCTTGCGCTGCATGGCAAAGGCATAGGTATTGTTCATATCGGCAGGTTTAAGCCACACCAGACCGTGCTTCGCATCGAGGCGTTTCACCGTCTCGTACGATTCCTGCGGCGACATGCGTTTGTTGATATGGTTGAAGATGATCAGCGAGGTGCCGGTATACTCCCAGGTCATATCAATCTGCTTGTTGATCATCGCGTTACGGGAAATCACCGTTGCAATATTGGTCTGAGGCTGTACCTGAAACCCTTTCTTTTGCAGATACTGCACGGTCATGGCCGAGAGAATGTGCTGCTCGGTAAAGCTCTTGGTGGCCAGGATCAGCGGCGCGGCGAGCGCCTGGCTGGTGAAGAGCGCGGCGGCGCATAGCGCCGTCAGCCCGGAAAACAGTCTCATAGAAGCTCCTTGTTATAATTATCGCGCGAGATGCGGGCTCAGTAATCGGCCCAGTGCCGCCAGCAGCGTATCCAGAATCAGGGCGAACAGAGCGGTGGCCGCCGCGCCCAGGATCAGCGTCGGGAAATCATTCAGATAGATCCCCGGGAAAATCAGCTCGCCGTAGCTGCTGGCGCCAATCAGGAATGCCAGCGGTGCGGTACCGACGTTAATCGCAGTGGCAATGCGAATACCAGAAAGCATCACCGGCCAAGCGTTTGGGATCTCAACCTGACTCAGGCGCTGCCATTTGGTCATGCCGATACCGTTTGCCGCTTCCAGCAACGACGCGGGAACAGAGCACAGCCCGGCATAGGTGTTACGCACAATCGGCAGCAGAGAGGCCAGAAAGAGGGCGATAATGGCCGGTTTATCACCGATGCCAATCACCACCATCGCCAGTGCCAGAACGGCCAGCGGCGGCAGGGTGTTGCCCACGTTAAAGATTTGCATCACATATTCGGCGATACCACGCGCGGCCGGACGGCTCAGCAGAATACCGCTTGGAATGCCCACCAGCAGGGCAAAGAACATTGATGAAAAGACCAGAATCAGGTGCTGTTGCCCGAGGTAAATCAGGTCAACCTGGCGCGCCTTAATCGTTTCCAGTCCTATTCCCCAGGTGAGGAGAGCGAGAACCACGATAATCGCGCCGACAAAAAGCAGCGAACGTTTAAGTAATGGGTGCATTGCGGTGTGTCTCCCTGTGCGCATGCGTTATAGCAACCACCGGTTGCCTGTTGTTATGCCATGTTTCGGCAGGGGTACTTCACCTATAGCAAGCGAAACGGAAGGGTTCCAGCGAAGGGGGTAAATCAGTAACCCTATGAAATTAGTGACAACCTGAGTGAAGCCTTATGGCATAAGGGCTGTCAGTGGGCAGGCAGAATAGTCTTAAAGAAGTACGCCTTACGTGACAACGTCACATAAAGCGTGCTGATTATACTTGTCGACTGAGCGCGGCGCGCACCTTGCGTACGCGCCACGAGATGCGGACGATAGAGAAGGCGGCGACGATTACCAGCAACAGGCCCAGCGCCAGCATCGCGTGGAATCCAAACTCTCTGAACAGGATCAGCCCCGCGATCCCGCCGCTGATAAAGGAGAAAAGGGTAGTTAAATGGGTTTTGAGCTGACTCTTTTGCGCGGCCGTATCTTTGGAGTAATCCCGGCGCAGCATGGCGACCATAACGGAGGCCAGCGAAATGCCCGCATCGGTCAGCGTGCCGGTGATGTGCGTGGATCTCACCCGACCGCCGGATAGTTGAGTAGAGGTAGAATTATGAATTCCCATCAACCCGCACAGGAAAATAATAATCTCCTGATTCGTGGCGAAGGAGTGAAAATACATTTCGTACAGGGATACCCCGGCCAGTAATAGCCCTTCAACAAACAGAACCTGGCTGAATACCAGCCTGACGTTATGGATAATCCCCCAGATAACAATAATCCGCGCAGCGATGGCGCCTGAGACAAACGAAAGAATAATGGCGCCAAAGAAAAGAATATCGCTGAGATCGGTGGAGGAAACTTCGCTGGATAGCTGCGAGGTATTGCCCGTCATATGCGAGGGAAAAAAACCGAACGCGCCCAGCGCAATGGCATTCAGCAGTCCCGCGGAGGTCGCCAGCCAGAGGGCAAGACGACGATCCTCCTGATGCGTTCGTTCTTTCTTTAATTTAATCAGCAAAGAATACCTCCGGTTTGAGCTTTGCCTGAATGCTCAAGCTAACAAAGCGATGTCGCTGGCTGACCAGGATATTGCTTAATTATTATTTCAACGGGAGGTGAGCGAGGTTTTGTAATTAAATAAAACAACCCTGTTAATATAATGCCTTATTTCCGATGGCGCGACGTCGTAAAAGTCAGCATTTTCCGGTAGCTTACGGGCAGGCGATCCATGTCCACCAGCCCGTGAGAGCCGTCTGTGCCCCCAGCCTGGCGAGGGAGTGAGCAAGCTAACGGACACTCAGATTGCGTTTCTAACTGTGGCCGAGAGGCTGATACAGGCGGCAGAGTGTGCTACTCTCACCGAGGAGTTCGCAACCATAACGTTTTATGCCCGGATAACTCATCCAAGGTTAATAAATGACAAAAATAACGCCAGAATATAAGGTAGTTGACTTATCACGTTGGGCAAGAAAGGAACACTTTGAAGTATTTCAGGGCTTTGCTCAATCTACATTTAACCAAACGGTTCAGCTGGACATTACCGTGCTGCTAAAGCATATCAAAGAGGTTGGCTGGAAATTTTATCCTGCGATTATTTCCCTTATTTCTGACGTCGTAAACCGGCATCCGGAATTCCGTATGGCCATGAAGGATGATGAGCTTGTAATATGGAATGAGGTTCATCCAAGCTATACCCTTTTCCATAAAGATACGGAGACATTTTCATCGTTATGGAGTCATTACGATGGAAATATTCACCATTTTCAGCGCGTTTATGCAGAAGATGTTGCCCGCTATGGCAATATCCTTGCTTACTGGCCTAAAGAAGAGTCCCGGGAGAATATATTCTTCATATCGGATATTCCGTGGGTCAGTTTTAGCAGTTTTAACGTCAACGTCGCTAACATGCGGAATTTTTTTGCGCCCATGTTCACGTTTGGAAAATACTATAACCAGGATGGAAAGGTCTTGTTGCCTTTCGCCGTTCAGGTCCATCATTCTGTCTGTGACGGTTTCCATGTGGCCAGGCTGATCAACGAGTTACAAGAGTTGTGTGATAATTTACCGCACCATTCAGAGGCGCTCAACGTGTGATTCACGTGTTTTTAACATAGGCCTGACGAGGGGAAATAATGGAACCGAATTTTACGCCAGAACAGATTGAAATGATTAACCGCATTGTTTTCGAGCAGATCGAAATGATGCATGAGAAAGTAGCTGAAATAATCGCAGATACAGAGACGGTGGCGCATCAGCGCCTGAAGGATAACGGGATCACTACGACAGATTTCTATCCTGCAAATAAAAACTTCCTGATGATGACCCTTGTACAGGATCTGATAGATAAAGTGCACGGGGGCGATAAGGACCTGGCCAAAACAATGATAACCATGGAAGCAAAAAGGCTGAATATCAGCGTAAACGTTGAGGCGGACAAATCAAGATAACAGGACGTATTTTCAGGGTTACGGTTGATGAATATAAGGTTCAGCCGACCTTAATAAAGCCGCGAGCCGTTTCCGGCCCGCGGCGGCAGGACAGGTGATGAGACGTTCTGACGATCAGGCGGCTTTGACGGCCCGGATTTTTTTGCTGCTGTCCGCATCTGATGCTGTTTTATCCGTTTCAGCATTGAGCTCGGGAAGCTTGCTGGTACGCAGGATATGCTGCACGGACTCTTTCTGCTCGGCGAGATAAAGACCAAGGTTCTCCGCCTGCGTTTCATCCATCTGCATTCCGCTTTGCAACAGCCAGTCGGTAAACGCTTCTGCCATATCGAGCAGTTTGTCGTGAGCGTCAGCCTCTTTCTTACTGGCAAATGTCATTTTTTCTTCACCTTTTCTTACGACAACAAATTTTGTTTCAACAGCCATTGTGCACCCCCCCGTATACTGTAATTATATACAGTATAGCAGTTGTGACGTTGTGTTGCAGCAAAAATGTGCGAGCCTGGCCTGCACAACGGGTGGACAAGCCAGGTGCTGTTATCGGTACAGCGTTTTTTCGGCAATCGGGATCAGCAAAGTGGACTGCCATTCCGCCAGCGTCAGCTGGGCAAGTTTACCCAGCGCGGTGTAGAACGGATGGGCCGCGTTTTCAACGAATACGCTAAGGAAACGCGTGCTCCATGGCAGCAGATGCCAGGCAAGAAGCTGGTCGCGTTCTGTTTCGCGACCGTTCTCGGCAAGCCATGCCGCCAGCATCAGCAACGTTCCGAAATGATCTTCGGGCTCCTTCTGCTGCATCTCAAAGGCGATATGGTTTTCACGCATCCACTGACGCAACGCGAGGGTCGAATCGCCAAACAGCACGGACTCGCGATCAAGCCAGACCGAGCCCCACGGGGG
>NZ_JADBRE010000035.1:0-13428 GCF_014930525.1 Enterobacter cloacae complex sp. S1 | reverse complement strand
GTGTGTTGCTGTCATGTGTTTCTCCATCTATGCTGGTTCTTGTAATTTTTGATAGATTTTAAAGGTATTAAATTAACAGAAATCTGTTAAATACCCTGTATTTTTTACTTAATTTTACCCTTTATTATAATTTTTATGCCTGAGGCTTATAATGCCTTATCTCTATTAAATATTGCTTTAATAACAATGAATTGCATTTTTATATTGTTCATTTCTTTCTGTCGGGTGGCACCCTCGCGTATCGTCGTCCACACTTACCTTTTAGCCAAAAGAGAGGTTAACGATGCCATACAAATCGAAAAGCGAATTACCGGATAACGTGCAAAACGTATTGCCTGCCCACGCCCAGGATATCTACAAAGAAGCCTTTAACAGCGCCTGGGATCAGTACAAAGATAAAGAAGATCGCCGGGACGATGCCAGCCGTGAAGAGACGGCGCATAAGGTGGCCTGGGCCGCCGTGAAAAATGACTATGAGAAAGGGGACGATGATAAATGGCACAAAAAGAAATAGCCGCCAAATAACACGCTGCCTCCATTTTGACATTTCAGGCGGTTGACCTGCCGCTGTATTGCATCTGGCCCGCGAATTGCTTATCGTTGCTCAACTGCTGTTAAAATGAACAGCACAGAATGCCGGGAAGGCGAATTACAGATGTCGCAAGGAAGCATGCAGTGGCGGAGGTGGAATGTGTTAACGCGTGATTTCTTGATGAAGGCAGATTGTAAGACGGCATTTGGTGCTATTGAGGAATCGCTTCTGTGGTCGGCTGAACAACGTGCGGCGTCGCTTGCGGCAACGCTGGCCTGCCGCCCGGATGATGGCCCGGTCTGGATCTTTGGTTACGGCTCGCTGATGTGGAACCCGGCGCTCGAATTTGTTGAATCAGCAACCGGAACGCTGCCTGAGTGGCACCGCGCCTTTTGTTTGCGCCTGACCGCCGGACGCGGCAGCGCGTGCCAGCCAGGACGCATGCTTGCACTAAAAGAGGGCGGGCGCACCACGGGCGTGGCATACCGGCTGCCGGATACCACGCTGGAAGATGAGCTGACGCTGCTGTGGAAGCGCGAGATGATCACCGGCTGCTATATGCCCAGCTGGTGCAAGCTGGAACTGGATGACGGGCGCACCGTCAACGCGCTGGTGTTCATTATGGATCCGCGCCACCCGCTGTATGAAGCCGATACCCGAACCCAGGTGATTGCCCCGCTGATTGCCGCCGCCAGCGGACCGCTGGGCACTAACGCCCAGTACCTTTTCTCGCTAGATCAGGAGCTGACGCGTCTCGGCATGCAGGACGACTGTCTGAGTGAGCTGGTGGTGAAGGTGAAAGCGCTGCTGGAAGGGAACCCGCTTAGCAATACGCTGCGGCCGGGTTTTGCCTGATAATACGCCCGGCTGGCCGGGCGTTTACTGTTATGCCGCCACGTAACTTACGGAATGTTCGAGCGACTGGCTGTGGCTGTCGATCAACACATCCCAGGTGCCGGTGTAAGGCACCGTCAGCCAGGCCTTATCGTCCTGGACGGTAAGGATATCTGCCTGCGATTGCTTCTGTCCTTTTGTACTCATCAGATGGATGCGGCAACGCTCTGAGCAACGCACCACTACCGTATCCCCGCCAAACAGTTTCAGACTCGTTTTAACTCGTGCCATTTTATACCCCGTCGTTTTTGCCCATCCCGAGCGTGATGTTGTTCACAATTTACTCATTGCATAACACCAAAGGGGCAGGGATGGAATGCTGATTTCGATCAAAAAATGGCGCAACGATTAAACAAAAATGACAAAATCCCTGAAACCTTTCAGCGGACGCGCGTTTACCCTGCTTAACGCGCGCCCGGGAAAAATTATATGCGGAAATGGCCAGCGGTCTCAGCAAGGTCGCCCGCCTGGCTTTGCAGCGCGCTGGCCGCCGCAGCAGACTGTACAACAAGTTCGGCGTTCTGCTGCACCATGCGATCCAGGTGAGTCACCGCGTGGTTAATCTCATGGATCCCTTTCATCTGCTCCCGGGTGGCAATGGATATTTCACGCATAATGCCAGACACGCTCCCGACGCTGGCGCGAATCTCATCCATGCTGTCGCCCGCAAGGTGCACAAACCGGGAGCCGGTTGCTACGCTTTCGGTGGTGGAATCAATAAGGGATTTGATCTCCTTCGCCGCCTGAGCACTGCGGCTGGCCAGGTTACGTACTTCCCCCGCAACGACCGCGAACCCACGGCCTTGTTCCCCGGCACGCGCCGCTTCCACCGAGGCGTTAAGCGCCAGAATATTGGTCTGGAAGGCGATGCCGTCAATGACGCTGGTGATATCGCCGATTTTCGCGGAAGCCAGTTCGATGGACTGCATGGTGCTGATGGCCTGAGCGACGACGTCGCCGCCGCGGGATGCGGCGGCAGAGGCCTTGCTCGCCTGTTCGTTCGCTTCTGCTGCCGACTCGTTTGACTGCGTAACGGAGGCCGTGATCTCTTCCACGGCGCTGGCGGTTTCGCGAAGGCTTGATGCCGCCTGCTCGGTACGCCCGGAAAGATCCTGATTACCTGCCGCAATCTCATGCGCGGCGTTTTTCACTGAGGCGCTGGCATCACGCAGCTGGACCATCACCACAGAAAGCTTATCGCTGAAGGCGTTAAACGCCTGCGCAATTTGCGCCACTTCATCGCCCCCCTTATCCGGCAGACGCTGCGACAGATCGTTAGTACCGTTGGCAATGCTGTTCATCGCGTCACGGATACCGGACAGCCGCTTAAGCAGGCGGGCAATCAGGAGGTGCATGAGGGCTCCGCTCAGCAGGGCGAGGATCGCCAGAGACAGTGCAGATGCTTTTAGCAATGACCGCATCCCGGCGGTGGCATCGCCGTTATCGAGCGCCACAACCAGCAGCCAGTGCGTCCCCGGTACGGCGGTGGCCAGGAACGTTTTTTCGCGTCCGTTAAACGTTCCGTCAACCAGGTTGCCGCTTTTCAGGGTGGCAAAATCGGTCCCTTTGATCGTCTCCGTAAAAGGCTTAAGCGTCAGCGCAGGATCGCTTCCGGCAATAACGGTGCCGTTGCTGTCCAGAAGCAGTCCGCTGCTGGCCGGGGTCGGGTGAATACCGCGCACGTTAGCCACCACGCTGTCCATCGCCACATCGCCCGCCACCACTGCTTTCAGGGCGCCTTGCTCTTTAACCGGTACCGCGAACGTCACCACCAGTTTCCCGGTGCCCGCGTCCACATAGGGTGCAGTCACTACCGGGCCATCAGCGCTGACGGCCTGCTGATACCACGGGCGAAGGGTGGGATCGTAATCAGCGGGTACCCCGGTTGGGTCAGAAAATTTAGCCGTTTTGCTGGCATAACCCACGTAGACGTTGGTGAATCCACCCGCCAGCGCAAGCTGTTTAAACACCGGAACCGGATCGTCGCTGAGCGCGACTGGCTGCGCCGAGGTGATGACGGTCATTTTGTTGTTCACCCAGTCGGCAATCGCCATGTTGTGGCTGGCGCTGGTGCTGGTCAGAATATCGCGCTGCGACTGCTGATTATCCTGGCGCGTGACCTGAAAGTTAATAATGGTATTAAGAAGAAGGGCGACGACCAGACAGCCTGTCGTCGCGGCAATGATGCGGGCGCGAATGGATCTGAACATAAGTGTAATACCTGCTGTGTTGTTTCCATGCCTATCGGCAACGGTGCAGGTAAACTTGATGCTGAAACCGCGTCCATAAGAAAATAATATTTTTAGCGGGTTATTATTAAAAAGTTAATACTTTATCGGCGGAAAGCGTCCATTCAGCCAGCTCCACCAGCGTACCAATTTCCACGCCATCAATCAGCGGCAGCCCGGTAATGCCGCGCCCGTCGGTACAGGTTTTGCACAGTTTGACCGGAACGTTTTGCGCGGTCAGGATCTCCAGCATTTGTTGAATGTTGTAGCCCTCTGCGGGTTTCTGCCCCTTCAGCCCGGCCGTGACGGCATCGGACATCAAAAAGAGGCGCAGCTCCAGCTCACTCTCCTTATCGCGCAGCGCGATTGCCAGGCGCAGGCTGTTAAAAAGGGATTCACTGCCGTAGGCCGCACCGTTGGCGACGATCACAATCTTCTGCATGTTGACTCCTGTTCTTTGAAAAGGCACGAATATTGCTTCTCGTACCGAAGAATACGTATCGGGGAGAGAAACGATGACGATAGTGGCTGGCAGTTCCCCAGGCGCAACCGAATGGTTCCAGCGTGCGAGAATCCTGCGCGAGGAACAGCTCGGCAGACTGGCGCAGCTGGGCGCACTGGTGAACGGCATCAGTCGACTGGTGCATATGCTACAGTGCGAGCGCGGTGCGTCAAATGTCTGGCTCTGCTCGCAGGGCAAATTGTACGCGCCTGAATGCAAGGCCAGCAGGGCCCTGGTGGATGAAAACCTCGCCGCATTGCACCTTCAGTTTAACGAACCGCTGCCGGGCAGCGCCCTGTGCGAACGTATTGCCAGCGCACTGCACGGCCTTGAGACGCTAACGGCGCTGCGTGATGGCGTTACAGGTCAACGCGTCACCGCACCGCAGGCGATGGAACACTACAGCCGCATACTGCGTCATTTGCTCAGTATCGTACCTCAACTCAGCGACAGCATTGACGATCCGCACATCGCGGGCCGATTTGTGGCCCTTTACAGCCTGATGCAGGGCAAAGAACTTGTGGGACAAGAGCGAGCGCTGGGGGCTATTGGTTTCACCCAGGGATTCTTTGACGATGAAACCCGCCAGCGGCTGGTGGATCGCATTGATGGCCAGCAGGCCTGTTTTGAGGTTTTTATCTCCCATTGCACTCCAGACGTGCAGGAGACGTTTATCCTCAACTGCCAGCCGGGTCTGGAGACTGAAAAACTCAGGCGTGAAGCGTGCACCCGCCAGCCTCCGGCAGATAACGGCGATACCGCCCTCAAATGGTTTGCCCTGCAAACCGCGCGCCTTGAGCACCTGCGCACGCTGGAGGAGGTGGCAATTGCCGATCTAATGACGGCAGTTGAGGAGCGCCGCTATAGCGAAAACCTGCACGTAGACGATGAGCACGACGATATCCTGGCGCGATTTCCGGATAAACCGCTGCTGCCGCTGGTGCGCCAGCAGGCGCGTGAAATTGAGCAACTCTCCCGTCAGCTTGCTTCCCTGCGCGACACGCTGGAGGAGCGTAAGACCATCGACAAAGCCAAAAGCGTGCTGATGACGCACCAGAACATGAGCGAGGAGCAGGCGTGGACCGCCCTGCGCAAAATGGCGATGGATAAAAACCAACGCATGGTAGATATCGCCCGTGCGCTGCTTACGGTGAAAAATCTGTGGAAGATACCCCCTGGGGAGTAGTTGCACAGTCAGTGGGCAATTTATGCCTGATTGAGGTGCGTAATACAGCGCTCTTCTTGCAGAAACCCCGTAACGCCGGGGATGAAAAGCTGGCATTACCTTTGCATTAACAGATTAACCATTTTCGACGATGCGCCAACGGCGGTGCATGCGTCTTCAGGATAAAGGCGTCCAGCGGTGCTTCAGCACCGTCGGGCGCTTTTTTTTGCCTTTTTTCAGGAGCAATTATGGCGGATTTGTCGAGACGGCGGTTATTGCAGGCCAGCATGCTGGCGAGTGGTGCGATGCTGTTGCCGGGTGTCATGCAGGCCGCATGGGCGGCGGGGTCAGATAAGCCTGAGCAGGATACCGTGCGTATCGGGTTTATACCTCTGACCGACTGCGCGCCCGTGGTTATCGCGGCCCTGAAGGGGTTCGATAAAAAACACGGCATTACTATTGTGCCGACCAAAGAGGCGAGCTGGGCGGCGGTGCGCGACAAGCTGGTGGCGGGCGAACTGGACGCCGCGCACATTCTTTACGGCCTGCTGTACGGTCTGGAGCTGGGTATCGCGGGCAAGCCGCAGCAGATGGCGAACCTGATGACCCTCAACCAGAACGGTCAGGCCATTACGCTCTCCAGCGATCTGGCGGAGAAGGGCGTTCGTGACCTCGACGGGCTGAAAAAGCTGATTGCGCAGCAGGCGCCGGGAACCTACACCTTCGCGCATACCTTCCCGACGGGAACGCACGCCATGTGGCTCTACTACTGGCTGGCCAGCGCGGGGATTAACCCGTTTGACGACGTGCGCACCGTGGTGGTGCCGCCGCCGCAGATGGTGATGAACATGCGCATTGGCAACATGGTCGGGTTTTGCGTTGGCGAGCCGTGGAACGCGCGGGCGATTAACGACCGCATCGGATTTACCGCCGCCACGTCGCAGTCCATCTGGGCCGATCACCCGGAAAAGATCCTCGGCACCCGACGCGACTGGGTGGCGAAAAATCCGCACACCGCACGGGCGCTGGTGAGCGCCGTGATGGAAGCCGCGCGCTGGATCGAGGCGTCAGCGGAAAATAAACGCGAAACCGCGCAGATCCTCTCGCGCCGCGCCTGGCTCAACTGCAAGGAACAGTATCTCACCGGACGTATGCTTGGCGAGTACGACAACGGGGTCGGTCAGCGCTGGCAGGATGCGCACCCGATCCGTTTCTTCAACGAGGGTGCCGTGAGCTACCCGTATCTCTCAGACGGCATGTGGTTCTTAACTCAGTTCCGCCGCTGGGGCTTGCTCAACGCCGCGCCGGATTACGCGGGCATTGCACAGCGCATTAACCAGACCGCGGTCTGGCAGGATGCCGCGACCGCCGTGGGCGGCATGTCCACACCGTCATCACCGTATCGCAGCAGCACCCTGATGGACGGCACCGTCTGGAACGGCACCGATCCGGAAGGGTACGCCAACCGCTTCGCCATTCACCGTAAAGGGGCCTGAGTATGCAGCATCTGCAAAATACAAAACCACAAGAGACGTCAGAGAGCGGGGAAGTGATTGTCCTGCCTCCGCTACAGGTTCGCCGTCGTGCGCCAGCGTTTACGCGTCTGATGAATGATTTTTTACAGCGCGTCATCCCGGCGCTGCTCGGTCTCGGCCTGCTGGTGGTGCTCTGGCAGCTGGCAGCGATAAACAGTAAAGGCTTTCCGACGCCGCTCAGCACGCTCGATTCGGCCATGACCCTGTTTGCCGATCCGTTTTATCGCGACGGGCCAAACGATATGGGCATTGGCTGGAACGTGCTGGCGTCGTTGCAGCGCGTCGCCATCGGCTTCGGTCTGGCAGCGATGGCGGGCATTCCGCTGGGCTTTTTGATTGGCCGCTTCACCTTTTTCTCGCGCATGTTCAACCCGCTGATCGCGCTCCTGCGTCCGGTCAGCCCGCTGGCCTGGCTGCCTATCGGCCTGCTGCTGTTCCAGAAAGCGGAGCCTGCATCGAGCTGGACCATTTTTATCTGCTCCATCTGGCCGATGGTGATCAACACCGCTGAAGGGGTACGCCGTATTCCGCAGGACTACCTCAACGTGGCCCGGGTGTTGCAACTCTCAGAGTGGACCATCATGCGCCGCCTTCTTTTCCCCGCCGTGCTGCCTGCGGTGCTGACCGGGGTACGTCTTTCCATTGGCATTGCCTGGCTGGTGATTGTCGCCGCCGAGATGCTCACCGGAGGTTTAGGCATTGGCTTCTGGATCTGGAATGAGTGGAACAACCTCAACGTCGAAAACATTCTCATCGCCATCGTCATCATTGGCGTGGTCGGGTTGCTGCTGGAGCAGGGGCTGATGCTGATCGCCCGTCGCTTTAGCTGGCAGGAAAAATAAGGAGTGAAGATGAAACCGTTAATTCAGGTCCAGGCCGTGAGCCAGCGTTTTTCCACCGCCAGCGGCGAGTTTCTGGCGCTGCACAACGTCTCTTTTGATATCCACGAGGGCGAAACCGTCAGTCTGATTGGTCACTCCGGCTGCGGCAAGTCGACGCTGTTAAACCTGATCGCCGGGATCACGCTGCCGACGGAAGGCGGGCTGATTTGCGACAACCGCGAAATCGCCGGGCCGGGGCCCGAGCGCGCGGTGGTGTTCCAGAACCATTCGCTGCTGCCGTGGCTGACCTGCTTCGACAACGTGGCGCTGGCGGTGGATCAGGTCTTCCGTCACACCATGAGTAAGGCTGAGCGCAAAGCGTGGATTGAGCACAACCTCGACCGGGTGCAGATGGGCCACGCGCTGCATAAGCGCCCCGGGGAGATCTCCGGCGGTATGAAGCAGCGCGTCGGGATTGCCCGGGCGCTGGCAATGAAGCCGAAAGTGCTGCTGATGGATGAGCCGTTTGGCGCGCTCGATGCGCTGACGCGCGCCCATCTTCAGGATTCGGTGATGCAGATCCAGCAGGCGCTGAACACCACCATCGTGCTCATCACCCACGATGTGGACGAGGCGGTACTGCTCTCTGACCGCGTACTGATGATGACCAACGGCCCGGCGGCCACCGTGGGTGAGATCCTGCGCGTCGATCTGCCGCGCCCGCGCAACAGGGTGCAGCTGGCGGATGACAGCCGCTATCACCACATGCGCCAGCAGATCCTCCATTTCCTCTACGAAAAACAGCCGAAAGCGGCGTAATGAGGGGGCACGATGCGACTGGTCATTATCGGTAATGGTATGGCGGCAACCCGGCTGATTGCGTCGCTCACCGGGCGTGTTCCCGGTCGTTTCGCTGTCACCGTCATCGGTGACGAGCCTGAGCAGGCGTACAACCGCATCCAGCTTTCACCAGTGCTGGGTGGCGAAAAGCAGGCGGAGCACATCTGTCTGCACGATGAAGACTGGTACACGGCACGAGGCGTGACGGTGCTGCGAGGAGAAAAGGCGCTCGCAGTAGACGTCAACGCGCGTGAAGTGCATACCTCTGCTCGCACGCTGGGCTGGGATGCGCTGGTGTTTGCCACCGGGTCTACCCCTGTAGTGCCGCCGATCCCCGGCGGCGATGCACCGCATGCGTTCACCTTTCGCACCCTGGCAGAGACCCGCGCCATCCAGAATATCTCCGGGCCGGCGGTAGTGCTGGGCGGCGGCGTACTCGGCGTGGAGGCAGCGGCAGCGCTGGCGCGAAACGGTGACAACGTCACGCTTATCCATCGCGGCACGTGGCTGATGGAACAGCAGCTGGATCAGCAGGCGGGACTGCTGCTTGACGAGGCGCTGGCGAAGCGGGGCGTACGCTGTGAACTCGCCTCCGGCATCACGGCCATCGCTGACGATGCCGTGACGTTGCTCGACGGACGCCGCATCGCCGCCACGCGCGTGGTGCTGGCTACGGGTGTACAGCCCAACGTCGCGCTGGCAAAAGCCAGCGGCATTCGCTGCGCGCGCGGCATCGTGGTGGATCAGCAGATGCAAACCTCCGTGCCGGATATCTACGCCATCGGCGAGTGCTGCGAAATTGACGGCCAGACGTTTGGTCTGGTCGCCCCCTGTCTGGCGCAGGCGGATATTCTTGCCGCGCGGCTGGCCGGGGAGGTCACCGCGCCGTTTACCCTTGTCGACAACGGCGTGCGCCTTAAGGTGACCGGGCTGGAGCTGTTCAGCCTCGGACGCGCGACGGCGCAGGCGGACGATGTGGTCTGGAGTTCATGGGATCCGCTGACTCGTCACTATCGACGTTTACTGATCCATCAGGGGGCGCTGGCTGGCGTGCTGCTGCTGGGGGACTGCCGCAGCGCGGCAACCTTTACCGATTTACTGGCAACGGCTGCGCCCGCCCACGCGGACTGGCTGTTCGATCGTTTCACAACGCAACCGCAGGTTGCAGGACAGAACGCTATGACAAAACCTACTCTGGTGGTGGTTGGGCACGGTATGGTCGGCCATCATTTCCTCGAAGACTGCGTTAACCGCAATTTGCATCAGCAGTATCAGATTATTGTTTTTGGCGAAGAGCGCTATGCGGCCTATGACCGCGTGCATCTGTCGGAATATTTTGGCGGACGCAGTGCGGACTCGCTCTCGCTGGTGGCGGGGGAGTTCTTTGCCGATAATGGCATTGAGCTGCGCCTCTCGCAGCAGATCGTCGCTATCGATCGTGATGCACACGTAGTGCGTACCGCCAGTGGCCATGAGACTCACTGGGACAAGCTGGTGCTGGCGACCGGCTCGTACCCGTTCGTACCACCCGTTCCGGGCAACGATCTGCCGGGTTGTTTTGTCTACCGTACCCTCGACGATCTGGACAACATTGCGGCCCATGCGACAGGCTCTCGCCGCGGCGTGGTAATTGGCGGCGGCCTGCTGGGGCTGGAGGCGGCGAATGCGCTTAAGCAGCTCGGGCTGGAAACCCACGTGGTGGAGTTTGCGCCTAACCTGATGGCGGTGCAGCTCGACAGCGACGGCGCGGCAATGTTGCGCAAGAAAATTGAGGCGCTGGGCGTAGGGGTACACACCAGTAAATCGACGACGGAGATTGCCACCACAGACGACGGGCTGGTGCTGCGTTTTGCCGATGGTGAACAGCTGGAAACGGACATGGTGGTCTTCTCTGCCGGTATTCGTCCGCAGGACGCGCTGGCGCGCAGCAGCGGGCTGGCTGTCGGCGAGCGCGGCGGGATCTGCATTGACGACGGCTGCCGGACCTCGGATCCGGATGTGCTTGCCATCGGTGAATGCGCGCTGTGGGAGGGGAAAATCTTTGGCCTGGTGGCACCGGGCTACCAGATGGCGCGCGTGGCCGCCGCTGTGCTGGCGGGTGAGGAGAAGCGCTTCACCGGCGCGGATATGAGTACCAAACTCAAGTTGCTGGGCGTGGATGTGGCGTCGTTTGGCGATGCCCACGGGCGCACGCCGGGCGCGCTGAGCTACCAGTGGACGCACGGGCCGCAGCAAATCTACAAAAAGATTGTGGTCAGCCACGACAGCAATACCCTGCTGGGTGGCGTGCTGGTGGGCGATGCCAGCGAATACGCCACGCTGGTGCAGATGATGCTCAACGGCATCAGCCTGCCAAAAGAGCCGGAAACGCTGATCTTACCCGTATCGTCAGGCAGCGCGCCGAAAGCGCTGGGCGTGGCGGCGCTGCCGGAAAGCGCGCAGATCTGTTCGTGTCATAACGTCAGCAAAGGGGATATCTGCCAGGCGGTAAGCGCGGGCGCAACGGATATCGGCGCCATTAAGCAGTGCACCAAAGCGGCGACCGGCTGCGGAGGCTGTAGCGCGCTGGTGAAGCAGGTGATGGAGTTCCAGCTTGCAGAGCAGGGCGTGGAGGTGAAAAAGGATATCTGCGAACACTTCCCGTACTCGCGTCAGGAGATTTATCACCTGGTGCGCGTCAACCATATCCGCACCTTCGACCAGCTTATCAGCCGCTACGGTCAGGGGCATGGGTGCGAGATCTGTAAGCCGCTGGTGGGAGCGGTATTGGCTTCCTGCTGGAACGAGTATCTGCTGAAACCGGCGCATCTGCCGTTGCAGGACACCAACGACCGCTATTTCGCCAATATTCAGAAGGACGGAACCTACTCCATCGTCCCGCGGATGCCTGCGGGTGAAGTGACCGCCGACGGGCTGATCGCCATCGGCCAGATCGCGAAACGCTATAGCCTTTACAGCAAAATTACCGGCGGGCAGCGTATTGACCTGTTTGGCGCCACGCTCGAACAGTTGCCGGAAATCTGGCAGGCGCTGGTGGAGGCCGGGTTTGAGACCGGACATGCTTACGGGAAATCCCTGCGCACGGTGAAATCCTGCGTCGGGTCGACCTGGTGCCGCTACGGCGTGCAGGATTCCACCGGCCTCGCGGTCAGGCTGGAGCATCGCTACAAGGGCCTGCGCGCGCCGCACAAAATCAAAATGGCGGTCTCCGGCTGTACCCGTGAGTGCGCAGAGGCGCAGAGCAAAGACGTGGGGGTGATTGCCACGGACAAAGGCTGGAACCTCTATCTGTGCGGCAACGGCGGGATGAAGCCGCGCCACGCGGATCTCTTCGCCAGCGATCTGGACGACGAAACGCTGATCCGCACCGTTGACCGTTTCCTGATGTTCTACATCCGCACGGCAGATCGTCTGCAACGTACCAGTACCTGGATGGATAACCTGGAAGGCGGCCTCGACTATCTGCGCGAGGTGATCCTCAACGACAGCCTGGGGATCGCCCACGAGCTGGAGCAGGAGATGGCCCGGGTGGTGGAAACCTACCAGTGCGAATGGCAAACCACCCTTAACGATCCTGACCGCCTGGCGCTGTTCCGCACCGCGGTGAACGTCCCCGCCGCGGAGGAGAACAAGCGCTGGCAGGAAATTTGCAATATCGACGAGATCCCGGAGCAGGCGGGCATCGGCGCGCATCTTGGGCGCAAACCGATTGCGCTGTTCCGCTTTGGCAAAACCGTTTATGCCCTCGACGATCGGGAGCCGGGCAGCCGCGCGAACGTGCTGTCACGCGGCATCCTCGGCGATGCGGCGGGGGAACCGGTGGTGATCTCGCCGCTCTACAAGCAACGTATTCGTCTGCGCGACGGGTGTCAGGCTGAGAGCGGTGCGCCTGCGGTGCGTGCCTGGCCGGTAAAAATTGAAAACGGTAAGGTATGGGTTGGAAATGAAGAGCTGGTGATGCGCGCGGAGGCCTCATGACGGAAACCCGGACAACGTGCCCTTACTGCGGGGTGGGCTGCGGCGTGGTCGCCAGCGCAGACGGTGAAAAGGTGAGCATTCGGGGGGATGAAACTCATCCGGCGAATTTCGGTCGTCTGTGCGTAAAAGGATCTGCCCTTGGGGAAACCACAGGGCTACAGGGACGCCTGCTGCGCCCGGTTGTCGATGGCCGGGAGGTGGCATGGCCGCAGGCGCTGGGCGAAGCGGGCGAGCGGCTGCGGAACATTATCAACGAATGGGGGCCGCAGGCGGTGGCGTTTTATGCCTCCGGCCAGCTGTTGACCGAGGATTACTATGCCGCCAACAAGCTGATGAAAGGCTTTATCGGGGCGGCGAACATTGATACCAACTCGCGGCTGTGCATGTCATCGGCGGTGGTGGGCTACAAACGCGCCTTCGGTGAGGACGTGGTGCCGTGCAGCTACGAGGACGTGGAAAACAGCGATCTGGTGGTACTCGTTGGCTCGAACGCGGCCTGGACGCATCCGGTGCTGTATCAGCGGCTAGTGCAGGCAAAACACAACAATCCGCAGATGAAAGTGGTCGTGATCGATCCGCGTAAAACCGCCACCTGCGATATCGCCGATCTCCACCTCGCGCTCAGACCCGGCAGTGACGCCGGGCTGTTTGTGGGGTTGCTCAATCTGATTCAGGGGCGCGGCGAGTGGCCGATCCCTCGCGTGGCGGCGTTTTGCGATCTGCCTTCAGACGAGATTGGCATCTTCTACGACTGGTTTGTCACCGCGCCACGCGCGATCACGCTCTACACCATGGGGATCAACCAGTCCTCCAGCGGCAGCGACAAGTGTAACGCCATCATTAACGTGCATCTTGCCAGCGGAAAGTTCAACCGTCCTGGCTGCGGCCCGTTTTCGCTGACCGGACAGCCAAACGCCATGGGCGGGCGGGAAG
>NZ_JADBRE010000034.1:0-43236 GCF_014930525.1 Enterobacter cloacae complex sp. S1 | reverse complement strand
CGAAACTCAAAGTCCGGCCCTTCCAGCCCGTGCTGACGCAGAACCTGCTCCACCACCTCCGGCACGGACTGGTTCTGAAATACGGCGCACTGCCGGGTGTATCCCAGCAGCGCCAGCCGGGAACTGAGCGTGAGCCGGTAGTGAGACTGGTCTTTTGATGTGGACAGCCATTGCAGGCGGGTCACCATACCGTGAACATTTTTGCCGCTGCGCATCCGGAAGGTGGCATATTTCATCAGCACCTGTTCCGGGGGAATGTTTGCTTGCCCGGAGGTGAACTCAATGTCCCACCGGAAGGGCTCGCTCAGGGCTTCCCTGCCGCGAAAGCGTAAAACATCCGCCGTCATGGTACTGTCATTAATATCCAGAAAATAACGCGTCTGTCCGTCAAAAAGCGCCAGCCAGTTATCCATTACATCACTCCTTTACCGGAACGAGGCTGAGCCAGCCATCACCCAGTTCAATCGTACGGGGTTTGTCCGGGTCGAGGTCGTCACGGGTCAGTACCAGCCGCCAGCGGTTGTCCTGCATGTCGGGACGGTTAAACAGCCCCACCACCGCCACGAACTCAGCGTCTTCATCCATGGGCATATTGAGCGTCACGCTGCCCCCGGGCATCACCAGCAGCTCTTTTGACGCCAGCATATCGTCCTTAAGTACCGTATCGGCCTTACGCAGCAGCGTCTGGTAGTCTGCTGCATCAATATTCTTACGGTCTTTAAGCTGGTAGACCCGCACCATCGTCGCCAGCGGCGTCTGTGCGCCATCGGCGTTTATGGCCGTGCGCGGGGTAAAATCCAGATGCAGCGTTTTAATTTTCTTGTAGAAGATGGATTTCGTGATGCTAACCGTACCGTCCGTGACGGTCTGTGTCAGACCGCAGCCTGTGAGCAGACCACAGGCAATAAGCGTCAGCGCCCACCAGCGGGTTACTATTGCCATTCAAAAGTTCCTTTATTGAGAATGTGAATACGTATTTAGTCGAAGCGGTAATGCCCGTCTTCAGCGGGAGGGAACGCTGAACACCGGAGTCCTTCATAGCAGCCCAGACTGACGGTCAGTGTTTCCCGGTTATCGCTGAGTCTGCCGTCCTTCAGTCCGAGCAGGCCGGTACGCCCGAGCTGAATACGCCTGCCTTTGCCAAGGCGCGGCTCAGGCAACAACCACACAGGTACAGTGAGGCGCAGTCGGGCATTGCTGCGGTAACCAAGATAGACGCGCATCAGGACCAGCAAATCGGTATGGAGGATGCCACCGGGTAACCAGCCTTCGGCTTCGCCGGGATCTTCCGTGGCCAGTGTCACCAGCACTCTGCTACAGGCTTCCCTGCCCGTTTTACCCAGCGTGGCCCGCTGTGAAAGATGAACGCGGTTTCCGGTACCCAACCCACTGCGATTATCGATATGGACCTTTACCGGATCCGGTTCGGTGATAAATACCCGGGTATTCGGTGCCAGCAGGCTCACCAGAGCCTGGATGCCTTCAGCATTGCGGGTGGGCAATCGCATGGTACCCAGCAAGGCCAGGAAACGGGAAACCGGTGTTGCCACCTGATCAGCCGTGCCCGGTATACCGAGTCCCACCAGACCCAGCAGACATTGCGATGTGGCATCGCGCGCCCCCGCCTCGAAAGTGGCCGGATACGCGTATTTTCGCCAGATCCGGTAATACTGCGTGGTGATGCGGTGGCTGAAGATATCCAGAAACGAGGTGACCGCCTCATAGCCTTCCCGGCGCTGCGCAATGTCATCCAGATAAGACGTCGGCAGAGGGGAGTACGCCACACGTTCCGCGTATGATTGTCACTGGTGACATGATCTGGATGCTCTGAATCATGCAGGGCATAAGCGATGTAGGGACGATCCGGGTCTCCACCGTCAAAAACGACGGCCACTTCAGTTCCGTCGATAAGCGGGGAGTGGAATCCGTACGTATCACCGGCATACGGTTTAGCCAGCCGCAGCCACAAATAGGCATAACCGTGTTCAGTGCTACTGCGGTCAAAGTCAAGTTTTACCCGGTATCGCCCGTCCGGGTCGAGCCAGGAATAGATGTCACCTTTCTGTGTGCTTTCCACCCGGGCAGGCAACGAGCCGGATATCACCGGACGACTGAGCAGTGCCGGACGCCAGCAGACGGTTTCGCTGTAGGGGATACCCTCAAACCTCAGCGTAAAGCTACTTTTGCGTGAACCGCGAGTGCGCACCGTGGTGATGACGATGCCTTCCTTGACGGCATCGGGTAACGTGCCGTCCGTTTCCAGTACCTGACCCGGAGCCAGAAGCGGACTGGAAGAATGCCCGCTGACGCGATATTGCGCGTTCAGAATGCGTTCGTGACGCAGACGAGCGAAGTATGCCCCGGTCTCTGTACTTTCAGTATCACCTGCTGACAGGAAGGGTTCCGCGTAATGGTACGTTTCCCCGGTGGTGATCCCTTCCTTGCTGAAAATACTTTCGGCGCTGTCCTGAGGCATCAGCGCTTCGCGGTAGTTGTAGTCACGGGTGACCACACTCCCGCTCACCACATTGTATGCGGTCTGAATACCCCAGATGCTCTCCTGGCCGCAGTCACTCATCCCGGCCTGGCTGCGCAATGGCAGCGTGAGGCCAAATTCATACTGCTGCTGGCTGTCCTGAAAAATTACCACATCCTGTTCAAGACGGCTGTCCATTTCATAACGCCAGTAAATACCGACTTCAGCCAGCAGGCGCTGAATAAATTCAAGGTCAGTTTCCCGCCACTGGGTGATGAGCTCCCGAGCCGGGTACTCCCTTGAGAGCCGGAACTCAAAGTCAGGTCCTTCCAGGCCGTGTTTACACAGTACCTGTTCAACCACTTCCGTTACCGACTGGTTGAGGTAAATCTGACTGCCCTTTGTAAAACCCAAAAGCGCGATGCGGGGAACGATCTTCAGTGCGTAACGGGTCTCGTCATTTGACGTGGAAATCCGGCGAAATGACGCCACCACCCCATAAACCGTCCGGACCGGCAGCGCCGGTGCCCCGTCAAACATCGGGGTCTGAAAAGTAAATGACGCCGGTTTCAGCAGTAACGTGTCGCAGGCAATATCCGCAGAAGAACAGGTGACTGTCACATCATACCGCCATGGCTGGCTGAGTGACTCAACCGCGTTGTAACGCAGAACATCCAGGAAATCGCCGCATCCATGCACATCAACCCGGTAACGTGACTGGCCCAGCAGCTGTTGTACCGCATCGGTTGCCTGGTTGATCAGGGAACTGTTCATGAGGCTTCTCCTTCTGCTTGTTCGTCAAATGCCAGCACAATCCCCTCCTCCTCATCCCAACCCAATGTAAGATGCTGCGGCTTCTGCCCCGCCGCCATATGCATCAGCAGCTGCTGGCTCAGCACCGGCAGAATCTGCTGGTTCAGCAGGCTGTCAACATTGCGGGCCCCGGTGTCCGGCAGCAGGCAGGCATCGGTCAACGCGTCGTACAGGCTTCCCGTTCGTCGAGCTGCAAAATGATGGCGACTTCTTCCTCTCCGATGGCGGCCAGACGTTCGCCGTGGGCGGTATTGCCCACCGCGATATCCTCCAGCAGCGCCTGCTTCTCCATAGCAAGGGCCGTGAGCTGCGCCTTCATGCGGGTCAGCGTCTCCGGCACCGTATCCAGGCTCATACGGATACGGGCAGAGGCGGTGACCGTCTGCTCGGGGCACTTACGCAGTGGGACGTTCGTTCCAGGAATCGGAATGAATGATGTTGCCGTCTTTGTAGGTCCAGGTGATTTTTTCGTAACGCAGTTCAATCTGCTCGAGGTGGTTGTGCTTCTCGAAAGCAGGGTCCTTGATGTCATGCATCTTCGGATTCACTTTCACCAGCTTCACGTTCTCAAGCTTCGTGTTGAAGTACTCCACTTCCTGGCCTGCGTCATTGATTCTGTACCATTTGAACTCGGCCGATTTCAGGGTCTGGCCGGTCGTCACCGCCTTGTACAGGTACGGGCTGGAGGAGTCGATTTCCTTGGTGAACAGGAACGGGGTGTGGATACGGGTGCCGGTCAGCTTGCCGGTATTGTTATCGGTCGGGATGTACAGGTTGTGCTCCTGGGCCACCACTTCGATACTGCCTTCACGATCTTTCACGTCCACGGACCCTTTGATGTCCGCGCCGCCGTCGTCCTTCAGCCACAGATAGACTGGAATTGCCATGTTAATTACTCCGTTACATTGTTATCAGCGCCATCATCCTGCGATGACGCATGGGTCGTGCCCGGCGCCTGACAGGCATTCGCCTGCGGCACCAGACTGATTTCGACACGGCGGTTCAGCGCCCGGCCTTCAGCCGTGTCGTTGGTGGCGACAGGACGGCTTTCACCATAGCCCTGCACCGCAAAACAGCTTTCCGGCACGTCGCCGGTATCCCGCATCCAGTCGCGCACCGACTCCGCGCGCTTAAGCGACAGCACCTGGTTGGACTGGTCATCCCCGGTGCTGTCGGTATGGCCCGCCACCACAATCAGCCAGCCGGGCTTCGCCTTGATCCCCACCAGTGAGTTCACCAGCAGCTTTGTTGAGGCGGGTTTAAGCGCCCACTTTCCGGTATCGAACAGCGACATGCTGTCGAGGCGGATGATTTTCGGTACCGGTTCCATGGCGGGAGCCGGTGGCGGCACATACGTGTCAATCGCCTTCTGTAACGCCAGCCAAAGACTCTGACCAGGGTAATAGCCCAGCGCATACCTGAGCGGTTCCCCCTGCCGCTGCCAGCGCTCCAGCAGAAGGGCGTCCTGTTTCAGTGCGGCAAGTGACTGCGCCTTAGGCTCATAATGGTTCATAGGGATGGCATACCAGCGCTGCAGATCCATTCCCACCTGGCGGATCAGCGCCGCGTTATTCATGGCAGAAACACCAAGGGCAGCAAGAACGCAGGCCAGGACCCACACAATGAGACGGCGGGTGCGCTTCCCGCCCTGAACAGGTGCACAGTAAGGCTTGAGCAACGGTAGTACCGCATCAGGAAAACGACCGGATGCCTCCGCCATTTCGTCTGTCTGCGGCAGAAGCAGGTGTGTCAGGCGACAAAGCCAGAGTGCCCATAAAGACGTATTGCTGGCTGAAGCGCCGCCGCTTTTCAGAGCCACAGCAAACGTGTGGACCGGCGGAAATAACCGATCCTCTTTCGCCAGTTCATCCATAAGAAGGGTGCGCATAAAAGCAAAGCCTTCCCGCAGTACAGGCATCAGCGCCAGACGATTTGCCTGTTGCCAGTCGTCCGTAGCCTGTGGCGTCTCATCAACAGGGTAAACAACCGGTTTGTCATCATGGACAATAACCCACGGGGTTTCAGGGCCGGAAAACTCACCGCTCAGGATCACCGGCGGTGTGAATCCGGCGATCAGGCTCAGCTGTTTCATCTGCTGGCGCAACGCTTTCAGGGTCGCGCGCAGCACCGCTTCATCCTGGTGCCCGTCGGGGTGAGAGGCATACATAACGGCGATCTGTCCGGCCTGGCGCGGCTGCCGCTCCTGAATATCGCGCACGATATCAGTGAGCCTGCTGACGTCATTCACCCGCAGCCACCAGCCCTGCGCTGTTTTACGCAGAGTATGCTCCCCGAACAGGGCATCCAGTCTGTCTCCGCAGACAAGAACAACCGGACCCGCATCAGCAAGTACGGGCAGATCAAAACCAGACCCGCCATTGCCCTGAACCTGGCTGAAACGGCTTTTTTGCCGGATCTGCCAGACGGCCAGCGCAACAATGCACAGCGTCATCACGCCTTTAAACAGCGTACCTGCCGGAATGAAGCCCCACAGAAGCCATAAAAGCGCCGCGGCACCCGCCAGTATGTGGAATATCAGAGAAACCATGACCGATTTACGCATTAATGGGGCAACTCCGGTAACTGCGCGGACAGCAGAGCCTGGAGCCAGAGATGACCGCCCCACCATACGGCACCGGTAATTACCACCGCCGCCGCGATCCAGAACCAGACAGAGCGCAGCAGGCTGTAACGGTGTTTTCCGGTCCTGCGAACCACCAGGGAAAGGCCAGCATCAAGTGGTGGAACCCGCTCAGCAAGCGCTTTCATTGCCTCTTCACGCTGGGTCTGGCTGACAGACCCCATGCTGTACAACCCCTGGAATCCCAGCGCGAGCACCCGGTGATAGCAGGTCAGAACGGCCATGTTTGGCGCTGGCTGGCGCAATACTTCCGCAATACGATCCCACAGGGCTTCACCTGCGTGCAGCGACCCGAAATAGCGCGCCTGTAGCGGCGCTTTTCGCCAGGCCACCTGGCCCGCATCAGCATCTGCCCCGTCATGCAGTTTTCTGCTCATCACCACTTCGTCAAGCAGCGCGCACTGTGCATAAGAGATATGATCGATGCTGGCTTCATCATATCCTGCACGATCCAGCGCCTCGCGCACGCTTTCCACATGTTTGCAGCAGGTGTCGTACAGCACATTCCCGTCAGGCGTTGTTGCCCCCTGCTTAAGCAGGGCGACGGTGAGCCAGGTCTCCGCCATCAGGGCATCGATATCGGTTTCTTTTCTCATGATCGCAGTACCGCAAACAGTTCAAGTTCAAGCTGTCCCAGCAGGGCAGGCACATAGAACATACAGATCCCCTGCTCCAGCATGTCCCGTGCCGCAGCACTTTCCATGTCCAGCGCGAAGTACTGGTTCTCCATCCGCACCGGTAACGCAGCAGGCACGCGATTCACGGCAATGAGTGGGATCCCCTGCAGCGCAACGGTGGAAATCGCATTCACATCATCCGGGGAACCCGCCTTGCATAATGCCGGGAATTTCTCCGCCACTTGCCAGGCCGGAACGTCAGACCGGACAGAGAGCCAGAGATCGGCTTCTTCACGCAGCCGAATGTCGTGCAGCGAGGCTTTCCAGGTCTGGGCGTCAGGTCGGGACATCTCCAGCGCTATCACACGGGACGGCAGGCTGGCTTCCAGTAAACCGGCGATCAGTTCAAACAACGGTGGAAACGTCATTTCAGGCCGGGCGTGGTCATAGCCAGGGATTGCGTCCAGATCGCTGTCCAGAGAAAACGTCAGCATACTGCCCGCAAGCCGCGCAAGCTCTGCCCACACCTGTTCCGGATGGCGAGCCGGAAAACGTTCAAACTCCACCAGTACCCTGGCATGAGAGTTAAGCGCATTGAGAAGCCAAAAAAGAGAAACATCCGCCACAGCAAAATCCGCCAGGCGCTCATTACTTTCCCGACGCATAGCCATCAACCGTTGGCGGCGGGAGCGAAGCTGGCGGTTCAGTAACACCAGCCTTTCCCGCATCGCCGGGCTGGCAGAAAACAGTGCCATAGGCGGAATGAATGCCGGATCATGACGCCAACTCCCCTGTCCGTCCCGGATCAGCCGTGCAACCGGACAGCACTGCCACGACGCGTTATCCTCATGCTCAAAACGGATCGCCAGATTAAAGCGGGCAACAGCGACGGACTCCTCTTCGCTGCCAAACGCATCCTGAACATGCACCCACTCTTCACGGTAACGGAGCGGCCGATCGGCCACTGCCGTTTCCTGAAGCACGTTATTCAGTCCGGACTGCATTAACGGCAGGGCAATTACCACCGTGACCGCGTCTGAATGCTGCGATAAATCCAGTTCGCGCGGCTCCGGAGGCAGATCGCTGACTGACGTATCCACTAGCGTGCCATCCGGCAGCCAGACCCGCAGTTGGGTAATCTGAATCAGACCCGTACCCAGCAGCCTTTCATCAAATTCCACCTGCTCAACGCCCCACGCAAACGGCGAGGAGAGCGCCGCCACGCCTGTGCTGCGAAACGTTTCCCAGTCGGACTGTTGCTGGAATTGTTGAGGGGACAGCAACGCCCCCTCGTTCCACAGCGGACGATAAATTTTCATCCCTGTTACCGCCTTACGCTTTCGCTTTCGGCATCTGGCTCACCAGAGACAGGTTCACATCCATGCCTTCCACCTGGAAGTGCGGCACCGCAAACAGCTTCACGCGGAAGAAACCCGGGTTGTCTTCGATATCTTCCACCACCACCTTCGCGTCACGCAGCGGATGAGATGCCTGCAACTCATCGCCCGGATCGGTCATTTCCGTCACCAGACTACGCACCCAGGTATTCAGCTCCAGCTCCAGCAGACGGCGGTCCTTGGTGGTGCCGATGTTCTCGCGCTGGATGAGCTTCAGATAGTGCGCAATACGCGACAGCAGGAAGATGTACGGCAGACGGGCGTTGATGCGGCTGTTGGCCGTGGCATCTGCGGTGTCGTAAAGCGCCGGTTTCTGCGCGGAGTTCGCCGAGAAGAAGCAGGCATAGTCGCGGTTTTTGTAATACGAGAGCGGAATAAAGCCGAGGTTGGCAAACTCAAACTCGCGGGTCTCCGGGATCATCACCTCAGACGGGATTTTCACCTGATTGCCGGTACCCAGATCGTACAAATGAATAGGCAGGTCTTTCACCGCCCCGCCCGCCTGCGGGCCACGGATCTGCACGCACCAGCCGTTATTGATGAAGCTCTTCACCATGTTTGACGCGAAGGAGAACGACGCGCTGGTCCACAGGTATTTCTCGTGATCCGGGCCTTTCACCTGCTCAACGTAGTTAAAGCTGCGTACAGGTACGGTGTCCGGGCCATACGGCAGACGCCCCAGCACGCGCGGCATCACGAGGCCGATGTAGCGGGCGTCGTCGGTGTCGCGGAACGATTTCCACTTGATGTATTCCGCGCGGTCGAAGTAGTTGCCGATATCCTTAATTGCAGCCACCTCTTCCATGGAGTCTTTCAGGAAGAATTTCGGCCCGACAGAGCCAATAAACGGCATATGTGCGGCAGCTGACACTTTAGAGATGTTGCGCAGCAGCGCCACATCCTGCGGGCTGGCGTCAAATTCATAGGATGAAATCACGGAGCCAATCGGCTCGCCGCCCGGAGTGTCGTATTCGGCGGTATAGGTGTGCCAGTAGAGGCCGCTCTGGATAAGTTCCGGCGCGTCTTCAAAGTCCTGACGCAGATCTTCTTTCGACACATCCAGAATTTCGGTTTTCACGTTCTGGCGGTAGTCGGTGCTATCCACCAGCTGCTTCAGGCCGCGCCACAGGGACTCCACCTTCTGGAACTCTTGGTGATGCATTACGGCATCCAGCTGACGGCTGATCTGGAAATCCAGCTCAGCGATATGGTGGTCAATCAGCGTTTTGTCGAGCTTCTCCACCGGCTGACCGGATTTGCGGATGCAGTCCATAAACACCTGCATCGCCGCCGTCAGGCGTTCACCCGCCGGAGCGTCAGAAAGCGCGGCGTCATCCAGAAACGCATTGATATCACCCAGGCTGGAGGCCGGGGTCAGGTTGATTTTTTCAAACAGGGAGGCGTAAACGCCCTCTTTTTCCAGTACGGTGGTCTGCCCCTGCGCGGAGGCGGTTTCAGTATTCACAGACATCAGCATATTCCCGGTTAATCCATTAAATTACACATGCCGCTTATTTCGGGGCCAGTGCACTCATTTCGTCGCGTAATTCCTGAGACAGCGCCGGGTCTTTAAGAATTTTCTCGAGTTCTTTTCTGAAAGTGGCGTTATCAAGGAGATTGGATTTGAGGTCGCGTAATAAATTACGCATGGCCAGCATGGCGCGGAGCTGGGGGATCTGGCGGGCAACCTGTTCAGGTTCGAAATCCTTAATATCGGAGAAATTCAGTTTTATGCTTTCTTCCGAACCATCCCCGGCCATTGTGTTAGGAATCGTCAGATTCACTTCCGGGTTAAATTCCGAAAGTACGCTGTTGAAGTTATTTTTATTGACGTTAATTTTCTCCCTTTCCGATAATGGACGATTCTCTTTTCCATTACTGAAATCACCGACGGTGAGGAGTTTAAGCGGCAGTTCGATTTTCTTCTGCGCGCCACCTGTATGCAGAGCCAGCTTTAAGTTTATGCGTGCCTTGGGCACCTCATTCTGGAATGAATCGGCCATAGCAGTCCCTTTCTTTAAAAGAAATAAATGTTAAGTGAGTGACGTTTCTTTACAAAACCATATTAGAGCAAAAGACCATTTAAAATCAACTTATCAGATCAAAGATCTACCATTGGACTTTTCTTAAGAATATTCCACTAAATTCGTGCAAACATAAATGCCATACATATGTGACACACAGCAAAAATTAACTATTTATTCACATTAATTTGGCAGGAATGACTGCTTTGATTGGAAATATTGAACTTATCGTTACATGAGGTTGAATAATTGATTTACATCAATGTATTTATTAACATGGCCCGTAACAGCGCAGAGAAATAAGGTTTTAATTCAATAAACGACATGAATATGAAAAATCCTGTATCGGACAAATTTAATCTTAAAAACAGTAATGACTACACTGCTACAGGAATGGCGAATAAATGACTACGCGTTTTTCGATAAACGGGAGGAAGAATGTCTCTGAAGATATTCATCATGACAATGAGTGATGGGCTGATATGAAGGGAATATTCGGAAATAACCAGGCTGTAAAACAATCAACCCTGAGAGCGGGCGCTTATGCGGTTAATGGATGTTAACCATAATCACGTAGCGCCCTGAGCTCTTTTTAGTGCTTTTCAATATACATTGTACGGCTGTACGCAACATCCTCTGGGTTATTTATCGGATAACCTTTAACCCATGGCTTGATGAGACGGCCATTGGTGTACTGATAAATAGGGGCAATCGGTGCTTTCTCGGTGAGGATCTTCTCGGCCATGTTGTAGTCGGCATTACGCGCTTTTTCAGTAGTTTCGAGCGTCGCCTGATGAATAATCTTATCGTAAGCAGGATCGTTGAATCGTGAGATATTCCCGCTATGGGAGGATGTCAGCAGCGACAGGAATGTTGACGGCTCATTGTAGTCCCCTACCCACGATGCACGGATGACGTCAAAATTCCCGGTATTGCGGCTGTCGATGTAGGTTTTCCACTCCTGATTCTGCAACTTAACGTCAACACCCAGATTTTTCTTCCACATGGATGCGACGGCAATCGCAATTTTCTGATGGTTTTCAGACGTGTTGTACAGCAGCGTTAATTTTAGCGGGCGCTGTGGGCCATAGCCTGCCGCCTGCAACAACGTTTTCGCCTGCGCATTCAGCTCCTGTTGCGACATCTGCTCAAATGGCGAGGCTTCCGGCGTAAAACCCGCAGTGACATCGGGAGTAAAATGCCAGGCCGGTTTCTCACCGGTCCCCAGGACTTTCTCCGCCATGATACGTCTGTCGATAGTCATGCTGAGCGCGAGACGTACGCGGGCATCCGCGGTTGGGCCTTTTTGCGTGTTAAACGCGTAGTAATAGGTCCCAAGCTGTGGCGGTGTATATACCTGACCCGGAATATCTTTAAGCAGCTTCTGGTACATGTTTTTCGGAAACGATTCTGTAATATCGATATCGCCCGCCAGATAGCGTTTGGTCGCTGAGGACTCCTGGTTGATCGGCACAAAGGTGACTTTTTTAAGCACCGTCCTGGCGTTATCCCAGTAATGAGAATTCGGCTCAACCACCAGTTTTTCATTCACCACGCGATCTTTCAGCACATACGCACCGTTGCCAATGAGCGCGCCAGGGCGGGTCCATTCCTTACCGCTCTCCACATTGGCCTTTTGAACAGGATAAAACGCGAAATTAGCCGTCAGATTACTGAACCAGGGTAGCGGTTTGTCCAGCTGCACGCGCAGCGTTTTAGCATCGACCGCCGTCACGCCGAGCGTATCCGGAGCAGCTTTGCCATCGATGATGGACTGGGCATTGTTAATGCCCGCCAGCGCCGCAAACCAGGCGAAAGGTGACGTTGTTTTAGGATCAACCAGACGACGCCAGCTATAGACAAAATCTTGTGCCGTCACCGGGGTTCCGTCAGACCACTTAGCGTTATCCCGCAACGTGAACGTCCAGACGCGGTTGTCATTGCTCTGCCAGCGCGTCGCCACGCCGGGAACTAACTCCCCTTTTTCGTTCTGATTTACCAGCCCTTCATAGAGGTCGCGGATCACCTGTATCTCGGGCAACCCCACCGCTTTTGCCGGATCGAGCGAAGCGGGCTCATCTTTAATATGTCGAACCAGCTCCTGCTTTTGCGCCAGAACCGTTCCTTCGGGAACCTCCGCGGCATATGAAAGTGAAGAAAGCCCGCACAGCCACAGCGCAGTACAAAGAAGCGAAACAGGATGCTTCATACGATCCCCTTAATGATGTCAGGTAACAGGCAGATGCGTAATTATTTGTTTCGAAACGGAGAAATGCAAATGCTTCCTCCGGAAAGTTGATGTCAGGCAATTTTCCACACACACGGAAACTATTTGATTAAGCGCGGCTTTTGCACAACACTGCCAGAAGTGACTTTATCATCAGGGTTTACTATGGCAACTACCCGACCAAGAACGGAACGCGGCGCCTTCCCGCCCGGGACTGAACATTATGGACGCTCGTTTTTAGGCGCGCCGCTGATCTGGTTTCCGGCACCCGAGGCCGATCGCAATAGCGGCTTAATCATTGCGGGCACGCATGGCGATGAAAACTCGTCTGTCGTGACGCTCTCGTGCGCGCTACGTACGCTGGCCCCCGATTTACGACGTCATCATGTGATTTTGACCGTCAACCCGGACGGTTGTCAGCTTGGATTACGGGCGAATGCACGCGGCGTTGACCTGAACAGGAACTTCCCGGCGGCAAACTGGCGCGCCGGTGAAACGGTGTATCGCTGGAACAGTTCAGCGCAGGAGCGAGATGTGGTCCTGCTCACGGGAGACAAACCCGGTTCCGAACCGGAGACTCAGGCGCTGTGCCAGCTTATTCATAAGATCCATCCGGCCTGGGTTGTCTCTTTCCACGATCCCCTCGCCTGTATTGAAGATCCTCGTCATACGGCGCTCGGGCAGTGGCTGGCGGATGCGTTTGCTCTACCTATGGTGAGCAGCGTTGGCTATGAAACACCCGGGTCGTTTGGCAGCTGGTGCGCGGACCTTAGCCTTCACTGTATCACCGCAGAGTTTCCGCCCATCTCCTCGGATGAAGCGAGCGAAAAATACCTGCGGGCGATGACAGATCTCCTGCGCCGGCAGCCTCAAAGATGAAGTACGCCGGAGGTAAAATTCAGGGCGGGTGATACGTCAACCGCCAGCCAGGTTGGGCCGTCAAGATCGGCAAAACGCACGCTGTTCACCAGCGGGAGTGCAGCGCCGATCGCTCTGGACGTGCACAACATACAGCCCAGCATCAGAGTAAAGCCTTGCGCCTGTGCATCTTGTGCCAGTGCCAGGGCCTCGGTTAACCCACCTGTTTTATCCAGCTTAATGTTCACCATTTCGTAGCGTCCCTCGAGAGCTGACAGGCTCTCACGGGTATGACAGCTTTCATCTGCACAGACGGGAAGCGGATGAATAAAATTCGCCAGCGCGGCATCGTCTTCTGCCGGGAGGGGTTGCTCCAGCATGGCAACGCCCAGATCGGCAAGCAGCTGACAACGGGCTGCCAGCCCTTCGCTGTGCCATGATTCGTTCGCATCGACGATAAGAGTGGCATCAGGCACCGCCGCACGAATGGCGACCATGCGTTCGCTAATCAGACGATCGTCGAGCTTCACCTTTAATAATGTTGCACCGGTGGCATACAACGCCTGAGCGCTGGCGGCCATTTGCTCTGGTTCACCGATGACCACCGTTTGCGCGGTGACGATCGATTGCGGCAGCGTAACGTCCAGCAGCGCAGGCAGCGGTTTTTGTTGTTTCGCCGCTTCCAGACTCCAGAGTGCGCAGTCAATCGCGTTGCGTGCCGCGCCGGCCGGCAACCGAAGCTGAAGATCCTCACGCGTCAGGCCCGCCTGCAACTCGGGCACTACCGTCATAATTTGCGCCATGACTGACGCCAGGCTTTCTCCGTAGCGAGGATAAGGGGTACATTCCCCGACGCCTTTTACGCCGTCCTCTTCACATTCAACCACGACCACACAGGCCTCATTACGGCTGCCACGCGAGATCACAAACGGGGTGTGCAATGGCCAGGCTTCTTCATAGACCTTAACGCTTCTCATCACTGACTCCTTGCAGGCCGGAAAGACAGAAAATTGGTTTGCCGTGCTAACTGCGGATGACATACACTAGCCACGACGTTAACTATTTGTAAACAGGAAGATATCTATGTCACAACTCGTTCATTTCCAGGGCAACCCGGTTGCTGTTGCAGGTTCCATCCCACAGTCTGGCAGCAAAGCACAGCCTTTTACTCTGGTGGCTAAAGATCTGTCTGACGTCACGCTGAGCCAGTTTGCTGGCAAACGTAAAGTCCTGAACATTTTCCCAAGCATCGATACTGGCGTTTGTGCTGCATCAGTGCGTAAATTCAACCAGCTGGCGACCGAAATGGACAACACCGTAGTGCTGTGCATTTCTGCTGACCTGCCGTTTGCCCAGTCCCGCTTCTGCGGCGCTGAAGGCCTGAGCAACGTCATCACCCTTTCCACTCTGCGCAGCCCGGATTTCCTGGAAAAATACGGTGTTGCCATTTCCGAAGGCGCGCTGAAAGGTCTGGCTGCTCGTGCGGTACTGGTGATCGACGAAAACGACAACGTTGTTTTCAGTGAGCTGGTTAACGAAATCACTACCGAACCGGATTACACCGCTGCACTTGAGGCGCTTAAAGCCTAAACGTAAAAAAGCCTCTGCAAAGAGGCTTTTTTATTTATTCGTCACCCTTCTTCTGATTTAACCCATACTCGCGCAGCTTATTCGCAATCGCGGTATGTGACACCCCAAGACGTTTAGCCAGCTTGCGCGTGCTCGGATAGCTGCGATAAAGCTGCGTTAACACCGAACGCTCGAAACGGCTGGTGATGTCATCCAGCGAGCCTTCCATTGCCTCTTCGCCTACCGAGACCGTCCCGGCATCGTAATCCGGCAACAGAATATCCTGAGGACGCAGTTCATACCCTTCAAGCTGAGTTAATGCGCGATAGACCGCATTTTTAAGCTGACGAATATTGCCCGGCCAGCCGTAACGCGTCAGCACGGTGCCCAGGTCGGCAGAGAGCTTCGGACGCGGCACGCCCTGCTCGTCGGCAAAACGGGCCACGAACAGTTCCGTCAACGGCATGATGTCCTGCGGGCAATCACGCAGCGGCGGTATATTGAGCGTCAGAACGTTGAGACGATAGTAGAGATCTTCGCGGAATACCCCTTTCTGCACCAGCTCCACCAGGTTTTTCTGGGTGGCGCAGATGACGCGCACGTCCACGTGCACTTCATGATCTTCCCCCACACGGCGGAACGTGCCGTCATTGAGAAAACGCAGCAGTTTAGCCTGCATCCGTGGCGACATTTCGCCAATCTCGTCCAGCAGCACCGAGCCGCCATTCGCCTGTTCAAAGAAGCCTTTTTTACCTTCCGGCGCATGCCCGAACAGCTCACTTTCAACGGCATCTTCAGGAATAGACGCGCAGTTCAGCGCCAGATACGGTTTTGCCGCACGCGGGCTGGCCATGTGCACAGCATGCGCCAGCAGATCTTTCCCCGTACCGGTATCCCCGGTAATCAGCAGCGGCGCCGTAAGATTTGCCAGCTTGCGCGCCTGGTCGATTACATGACGCATCTTCGGGCTCACCGCAATAATCTGGCTGAATGCGCCGACGTCCTGGCTGGAAAGATTCTGTAACTGGCGTCCCATCCGCACCGTGGAGCGCAGCATGATCACCGCGCCGGTGAGCACCCGCGCGGCATTTTCCCCTTTCAGGTAGACCGGCGTGATCTCCATCAGGAAATTCTGTCCGTTGATAACGACATGCTCGCTATGGGTATTTTGCGGGTTGCTGTCCAGCCAGCGCTGGAAATTAAAACCGGTGATCAGTTGCGTGGCGTGGTGCCCGATAAGTTTTTCCTGAGTCTGCGCAAACAGCTGGCAGCTGGCCTGGTTAACGCGCTCGACTTTATTTTTCAGATCGAGAGAGAGAAACGGCTCCGGCATTGCTTCCAGCAGCGCGCTCAGCGCAAGATGTTCCCGCTCGGACGGCATCCAGGGGATGGTGCGTACATCCGTAACGCCATCGATACGGCGGATTTCCGCCATCAGGCTACTGAAGGTATTAAATTCAATTTCGGCAAAATTGAGGTAAATTCGCCCGACAGGGTCGATCTCTATGCCACGTAAATCAATGCTACGTAAAACAAGAAGATCGAGTAACTCGCGGGTCAGACCGAGACGGTCCTCACAAAAGACTTCCAGACGCATGGGAAATTCACCGTTTAAGCCAATAACAGTAAAATGATATGTCAGATCACGGTATTCGGGAAGGTGGCTGTCAACAAATATTGACAGCCCGCACGATTAGTAAACAAAACCTCACTGAGCAGGTTTTTTATTGAGCGTCTCTTTAAGCTGGCCAATCAATTCGCGACGGAAATCCCCCAGCCGCGGCTTATCGCCATCGATCCAGGGGAGTGGACGACAAACCTCCATCGCTTTGATACCCAGACGTGCCGTCAGCAGACCGGCACCAATCCCCTGCGCCGCCCGGGCAGAGAGACGGGCCGCAAGATCCTGCGACATCCAGTCCATCCCGACCTCCCGTACCAGTTCGCTTGCCCCGGCGAAGGCGATATTCAGCAATACCAGTTTGAACAGGCGCAGCCGGCTGTAATAGCCAAGCTCGATGCCATACAGTCTGGCGATGCGGTTGATCAGGCGCAGGTTGCGCCAGGCGATAAAGGCCATGTCCACCGTCGCCAGCGGACTGACGGCGATCATCAGGGTAGATTCCGCCGCCGAGCGGCTGATCTCACGACGAGCCTGCGCATCCAGCACCGGCTGAACAATGTGGGCATAGAGCGTGACCACTTCCTGGTCATTCTGGGTTTCGTGGATCGCCGCATACCAGCGCTGAAGCGCCGGGTGAGAGTGATCTATCCCGGCCTGAGCCGCAAGCTTTTCACAAAAAGCACGCCCTTTTCCTGTGCCGTGACTGTGCAGCAGATCCCGCGCTTCATCGCGTTCGTGCGCACGCTGACGCAAACGCCAGAGGCGACGCCACTCGGTGACGACTGAGCCAACGCCCGCACCAACAATCAACGCCCCGGCGGCGCATCCCCCCAGCGCCACCCAGTCCTGCGTTTGCCAGGCATTGACGCCCCACTGCACGCCCTGGCCGATTACGCTCACACCAAAAAGGGCTAACCCGGCGGTCACCATCTTGCGCCACAGGCTGCGTTTCGGGCGCAGTGCCGCATCAACAACCGCTTCCGCCTGCCCCTCTTCAACCATCGGTTCGTCTGCCAGCACGGGAGCAAAGTTGTCGGCCTGCGGCCCGCTGAAGGTTTGCGCCGTTTTAAACGCCTCATGCGGGGACTGCTCAAGCTGGCCGGTAAAATCAATGCGTGGTTTTAACGGTTCCGTCATCGCAATTTATCTCCAATTAAAAACTCCAGCGCGGCATCCAGACGGATATGCGGCAATGGCTGGTCAACGTTCATGCTCTGCGGACGGAAGGCTTCGAACTGAAAACCCTGGCTTTGCCAGAAAGCCTGGCCCGGCAGACGCGCCGGGACTTCCCCCGGATAGACCGTGAGCGGCGCACCGTCGCTGAGACGGTTGCCCCGCAGGGCCGGAATTTTCTCGCCATTCAGGTCAATCAACCCACTCTGCGTAGCCTGTACGGACGCCAGCCCCAGACAGTCCATGCTGATCCCTTCGAAGGCCGCATTCTGCCAGGCATCCTGCACCAGCTGTTGTAGCAGGGATACCATGTTGGCGTGCTGATCGACCGTCACATGGTCAGCTTTTGTGGCGGCAAACAGCAGCTTGTCGATGACCGGCGAGAACAAACGGCGAAACAGCGTACGCTGGCCATAATGAAAGCTTTGCATCAGCTGCGTAAGTGCCAGCCGCATATCATTGAACGCCTGCGGCCCGCTGTTAAGCGGTTGCAGGCAGTCCACCAGTACGATCTGGCGGTCAAAGCGTAAAAAGTGATTTTTATAAAAGCCCTTAACCACCTTTTCACAGTAATAATTGTATCGCTCGCGGAGCATACCGGCGTTGGTGGTCTTGTCCGCCTGCGCCAGTTTCGATTCACCGATGCTGTCAACGTCCGGCCACGGGAAAAACTGTAGCGCGGGAGCACCGGCTAAATCACCCGGCAGAACAAAGCGGCCCGGCTGAATAAAATGCAACCCCTCCTGCTTGCACTGATGCAGGTAATCCGTCCAGGCTTCGGCTATGACGGCCAGACGGTTTTCATCCGCCGGTGCCAGCGGATCCAGCCCTTCGCAAAGCTGGCGCCATTTGGTCGACCACTCTGCCCGCTGCCCCTGCAACAGACCGGTCATCTGTCGGGACCAGCTCAGGTAATCCTGCGCCAGCATCGGTAAATCGAGCAGCCATTCTCCCGGGTAATCCACAATTTCGAGATAGAGCGTGGACGTTTCTTTGAAGTGACGCATCAGGGATTCATTCGAGCGGAAACGAAGCGCAAGACGGATTTCGCTCACGCCACGCGTCGGGGTGGGCCAGGCGGGAGGCTCCCCGTATAACTGCGCCAGACCTTCATCATAGGTGAAACGGGGTATGCCAAAATCACGTTGCGGTACGCGTTTCACCCCAAGCAACCGCTCCTCGCGCACTGCGCTAAGCAGTGGCAGGCGCGCCCCTGCATGCAGGTTCAACAGCTGATTGACCATCGCCGTAATGAATGCTGTCTTACCGCTGCGGCTCAGCCCCGTCACGGCAAGACGCAGATGGCGATCAACGCCACGGTTCACCAGAGAATTGAATTCGTTTTTAAGTCGCTTCATCGCCGTCCTTCATTGCCTGGAACCCTGAAAAAAGTCACTTCAGAATACAGTAAATTGGGGCAGATCGTTGATTATCAATTCTTAATTATTGCTATTGCCGTTTTCTCTCCAGTAAGATGGGCGCAATTGCTGTCCGTCTGGAGTGAGTAAGGTGTATGTCACCCACCATCTATGATATTGCCCGCGTTGCTGGCGTTTCGAAATCAACCGTGTCGCGCGTTCTGAATAAACAAACGAATATTTCTCCTGAAGCGCGCGAAAAGGTGTTGAAGGCGATAGAAGAATTAAATTATCAACCGAATAAACTTGCCCGCGCACTCACCTCTTCTGGCTTCGATGCCATTATGGTTATTTCGACCCGTTCAACCAAAACCACCGCAGGCAATCCTTTTTTCTCTGATGTACTGCATGCCATTACGGCAAAAGCAGAAGAAGAGGGTTTTGATGTTATTTTACAAACGTCCAAAAGCAGCGAAGATGATCTGCAAAAATGCGTAGGTAAAATAAAGCAGAAGATGATCAAGGGGATCATCATGCTAAGCTCGCCGGCGAACGAGTCTTTTTTCGCGACGCTGGACGAATACGGCGTGCCCGTGGTCGTTATTGGTAAAGTGGAAGGCAATTACCAGAATATCTATTCTGTCGACACGGATAATTTCCGCGACAGCGCCATATTAACCGACTCATTTATCACACATGGTCGCACTAAAATTGCCTGCCTGCATGCCCCGCTCGATTATCACGTTTCTATCGATCGCCTGGCGGGCTATAAATCGAGCCTTAAGAAGCAGGGTATTGCAATTAATCCGGACTGGGTTATTGATGGCGGATATACCCATGAAAGCGCGCTTCAGGCGGCCTGTCAGCTACTCTCTTCAGACAACCCCCCCGATGCGGTTTTTGCGACGGACAGCATGAAATTGCTGAGTCTTTATCGTGCCGCGGATGAGCTAAACCTGACGATCCCGGAACAGGTCGCAATGGCAGGATACAGCGACCCAATGCTATCTCTCATTTTAACCCCTGCGCCTGGCGGCTTTGATATCCCCACCAGAAAGCTGGGCGAAGAGAGCTGCGATGTGTTGTTCAGGTGCATTGCGGGTAAACCGGCCCCGCATAAGATATTGGTTGAAACGCATTTTTCAGATGCAGCTTCATTACGCTAAAAACCAGGGGCAAACGCCCCTGGTGAAGTGTTATCAAAACGCGTAATTCACGCCGATACCAGCATAGTGGAAACGGTCACTTTCCCCTTCGTCATGGTTTTCCCATTCGTAGGCATATTCCAGCGTCATGGATAAACCATTGTTAAAATCATAGGCGTACAGCATACCCAAACGGTTGAAATCATGTCCTTCACGCTCAGGATCGTCTTGCCAGTCCCAGTTTGACCAGCGATCGAGTCCCAGACGGGTATAAGGCGTTAACGTCGTCTGACCCAATGAAATCGGCAGATAGGCGCGAATTTCCTGAGTGGAGAATTCACCGTTATTACGTGAACCGTCCATATTAAAACCGCGCTCTAAATAGTAATTAACTTTTGCCGAGACCGTTTCGTTAATTGTCCAGGTAAAACCGGTTTCGGTCTCGACGCGGCTGTCAGAATAGCCGGTTTTTTCCAGATCGTTGGCAAACTGATACATGGCAAACCAGCCGCCAAAACGCCAGTCGTCGGTTAGTTTAATATCCCAGTCAGGCTGAACTTTGTAGCGCTGCATATTAGCACTACCGTCTTTAGCACCATGCTCATCCTTAAAGTGATAGCCATAATTACGGAAGCCACCGGTCAGGCCGAACGTAAAATCATCGGTGCCGATAAAACGATAGCGTAATTCTACTTCAGGACGATCGAAATAGGTGCCGCGCGTCATGCTACTGTAATCGACCGGCCCTTCCTGATACATAGCCAGCGAAATGGTCCAGGCATCCCATGTGGCATTAAACCACACGGAGGGTTCATATAATCCATCTTTATCGTCAGCCTGACCTTCTACGTTTTCAATTTCATACATGGCGCCAATATTAAATTCCCACTGTTTGGCTGATTCTGTTGCTTGCGCGCAGCTCACCCCTGCGCACAGGACGAGCGCAGCACTTCTTAGTAGAGTACTCATTAAAATATTCCTTTATAATTAACACACAAAAAACCGGAAACTTTCATTTCCGGCGAACACCTTTCTTATCTAATAGCTGTTTCAGTATCAGCATCGAAGAAATGGCACTTATTCATATCGAACTGGATGCCGATATTCTCTCCGGCAACGTAATCATCCGCCGCTCCCGCACGGACAACCAGTTCATGCCCACCCACGGTGGCATAAAGCATAAATTCAGCCCCGGTCAGCTCAGCAACGCTGATCTTCGCTGTGATGTTTTCACCAGTTCGCTGCGGGGTGAGAATATCTTCCGGACGGATCCCAAAGACGACCGCTTTACGCTGGTAACCTTGCGCATTAAGCACGGCCAGCTTGTCCTCCGGGATCTCCAGATGCAGCGTTTCGGTCACAAAGTAGCGGTCGTCGATCGCGCCACGAATGAAGTTCATCGCCGGTGAGCCAATAAACCCTGCAACGAACATATTCGCCGGCTCGTTGTAGACCTGCTTCGGCGCGCCCACCTGCTGAATGATGCCGTCTTTTAAAATCACGATGCGGGTTGCCATCGTCATGGCTTCCGTCTGATCGTGCGTTACGTAAATCATGGTGGTATTAAGCTTCTGGTGCAGCTTGCTGATTTCAGCGCGCATCTGCACACGAAGTTTGGCATCGAGGTTGGATAAAGGCTCATCCATCAGGAAGACCCCCGCTTCGCGCACTATCGCCCTGCCTAACGCCACGCGCTGGCGCTGACCGCCGGACAACGCGCCAGGTTTACGCTGGAGATAGTCGCGCAAGCCCAGGATCTGTGCCGCCCAGGTAACGCGTTCTTCAATGACGGAGGGCGCAATTTTTTGCATTTTCAGGCCAAACGCCATGTTGTCGTAGACCGTCATATGCGGATAGAGCGCATAGTTCTGGAAGACCATCGCGATATCACGGGATTTGGCGGGAACATCATTCATGCAAACCCCGTCAATAATCAGTTCACCCGCGCTGATCTCCTCGAGGCCGGCAATCATTCGCAGCGTCGTGGATTTCCCACAGCCCGATGGACCGACGAAGACGATAAATTCTTTGTCTTCAATTTCGAGGTTGAAATCCTTCACCACGTGGACCTGGTTATCATAGATTTTCTGAATGTGTTTCAGAGACAGTTGAGCCATTATTAATTCCTTATCAATACGCCCGGGATGCCCAGAACGCCGTCAGACGTTCCCAGGTCAGCTCCTGCGTTGAATGAAGTTGTAATCCCGCATGGTTCAGGCCAGGCCCAATCCCGACCGACAGCATTCCTGCGGCGTTAATCGCATCTACCCCTGCGGCGGCATCTTCGATACCAATGGCCTCTTCAGGACGCACGTTCAGTCCTTTACAGGCCGCAAGGAAGATTTCCGGGTCTGGCTTTGAGCGGCTAATGCGCGAAGCATCGGCGCAAAAATCGAAAGCCTGATGAATACCCAACGCGTGCAAAATCCCAGGGGCATTAAGCGATACGGATGCCAGGCCAATTTTGACCTTCGCGGCGCGAATATCCGCCAGCACGTCGCAAATACCCGGCAGCAGTGAATCCTGCGTCAGTGATGCCAGCGACTGGACGTAAAGCGCGTTTTTCTTCGTCGCCAGCGCCAGGCGCTGCTCGTCACTGAACATCCCCTCTTTCCCGCCATGTTTCAGAATGCGCTGGAGGGAGTCCATACGGCTTATTCCCTTCAGCTGTTCGTTAAATACTTCATCGAAGGTGATACCAATCTCCTCCGCCACGGCGCGCCAGGCCAGAAAGTGAAGATGCGCGGTATCGGTGATCACCCCGTCCAGATCGAATACAACAGCGTTAAGCGTCATGGCGCCCCTCCGTGGTAGCGGTCCCATTAACAGATGCAAGAAAGTCCTTACGCGCACAGACCTTTCGCCCTGATACGTGCAGCGTTTTACCCCACAGCGTCAACGTGACAGGTGCTGTAGTTTCAATGGTTAACTGGTCATCTTCACAGGTAACGTGCATTGTTGCGTTCCGCCACCGCAGCGGGAAGGCGAGTTTCTGCCAGTGAACAGGCAGCTTCGGCGCAAGATGCAGCTCCCCTTCGCTAATGTGCAGGCCAGCAAATCCCTGAATGGCACCCAACCAGATCGCACCGGTGGCGGCGGCATGAATACCATCATCGCTGCTGTGCGGGTCGTCTCCCAGGTCAATGGCGATACCATCGCGCCAGAAGGCATACGCCCCGTCAGTGTCACCGCAGCGTGCGAGCACAATGCCGTGAATGGCTTTACTCAGGGATGAATCATGGATCGTGCGTGGCTCGTAGAACGCCAGATTGGCGGCACATTGCTGCGGCGTAAACCGTTCCGGCAGCAGGTAGTTAAGCATCACCACGTCGGCCTGCTTCAGGATCTGCATCTCGTTCACTTCCGCGCGAGAGTAATCAAGCAGAATGGTTTGCTTACCCGCTTTGGCTTTATAGCGGCTCAGATCGATGGCAGGTTTTGCCATGAAGGTATCATCCTGCGGGATCACACCCTCTGCGTCGGCCTCTGGCAGCCACAGGCGCGCCAGAAACGTCCCGGCATTCTCCGTAAAACGCGCATCTTCACGCCCAAACATCGCCATAAACTGACGCGCGCAGGCAACGTTGTGCCAGGCCAGATAGTTGGTGTAGGCGTTGTTGTTGACATGCTCGGTGTATTCATCCGGTCCGATCACGTCATGGATCTCAAGACGACCATTAATTTCCGTCGCGCGTCCCATCCAGAACGAAGCGGTTTCCATCAGCAGCGTCAGGCCCTCATTGCGCATAAAGGCATCGTCGTGTGTTGCCTGCCAGTAAGCGACAACGGCCCAGGCAATATCTGCCACGATGTGGTGTTCAGCGAGTGCGGAGGCGATCTTCTGGCGAACCCCGGTGCGGATGTTAATGGCCGCGAATTCTGGCGTCTCTTCCTGTCCGCTGGCGGCGCTTTCCCACGGGAACAACGCGCCCGGCCAACCGTTACGGCGTGCTTTTTCACGCGCGCCCGAAAGATTGAGCCAGCGATAGCGCAGCAGACTGCGGGCAATCTGTGGACGGGTAAACAGATGGAACGGCAGCAGGAAAATTTCGGTATCCCAGAAGACGTGTCCCTTATACCCCTCACCCGTCAGCCCTTTCGCCGCAATACTGCTTCGCTCATCATGAGCAGGCGTCATTGTCGTCAGATGCCAGACGGCGTAATCCAGCGCCAGCTGATCCTGCTGTTCTGCACAAGTCACTTCCACCCGAGCATCACGCCAGACCGCTTCCCAGGCGTACGCTGAGCTCTCAAGCAACGTATCGTAGCCTCTTGCCGCGCAGACTTTGAGATCGGCCAGCGCGTTGCGGGCGAAAGACTCCTGCGAGAGCGATTTATCGCAGCGATTCGTCAGCCAGACGATTTTTTCAAGCGTGACAGTGTCACCTTGCAAGATAGTCAGAGAATGATGAACGCTGAGGCGACGATTTTTGGCGGTGAAACAGCTGTCGCTCTTAGCGGAGAGCTGACAAAACGCCGAAACAACAACTTCAGACGCCCGGTCCTGCGTTTCATACACACCCTGCATGTAGTGCTGGTCAAAGACCCTGACCGAGATTTCATCCAGATGCTGCCTGCCGCTGTTTGTTTGTGTCGCATCTATGCCGGTTTTCAGCACGGCCTGAGCGGCGCCGTCAAGCGGTGTGATCGAGAGCTGCATTGCCACTAAGGGCAACTGGTCCAGCGAAACAAAACGACGGCTCTCGAGGCGATAGCGTTTTCCGTCCGGCGAACGCCAGACAACGTTACGATGCAGTTCGCCGTTAGCAAAGGCCAGCTCGCGTTGCCACTCAAGAATTTCGCCTGAAAGTAGCGTGAAATTGACGCCGTCCAGCTCAACTTCAATCCCGGTGACATCCGGCAGATTGATCAGCTCAGTGGTTTCGTTGCGTCCCGCGCGATGATACAGCCCCGCGAGATACATGCCTCTGGTCTGCTGGGTGTAATCTTCTTCATGCGTGGCGCGCATGCCCATGTAGCCATTGCCGCAGGCCATAATGGACGCGTACTTATTCAGACTATGCGGGCAAAAGCCCGGATCGGTTAATACAGACTGGTTCAGCATAACGTCACGCTTTCCCCTGTTTCCGCGGCTTCATATAACGCCGCGACTAATTGCTGGATCACCAGCCCCTGCTCCGCATCGGCAATCATGACCGGCTCGCCCAATACGTGGCGAACAAACGCGTCCATACTGCGCAGATGTCTCCGATCGTCAGCTTCTTCACGCTGGATCAGCGTCTGCAAAACACCGGCTTCGTCGTTATAAATGTGTGCCGGGAACAGCGTTGCACCCGCCTTCTCACCGCAGAAAGAGACGTTCATGATCGACTGCTCGCGGATATTAAGCGCAAAAGAGGTGTCCAGACGCAGAATGCCACCGTTGCAGAACTCAATCGTGCCAAACAGGGCATCTTCCACGGTAAACTGCGCAGGATCCCATTCGCCAAACTGGCCGATGTGTTTCCGGTTCCCCAGTCTCTGGAAGCTGTGCGCGGTTACCCGCTTCACGGCCGGGAAGCCCAGCACATACATCGCGGCATCCAGCATATGAATGCCGATATCGATCAGCGGCCCACCGCCCTGAAGCGATTTATTGGTGAACACGCCCCACCCCGGCACACCGCAACGACGCAGCGCCTGCGCGGAGGTGAAGTAAATTTCACCGAGCGTTCCGTTCATAACCGCATCGCGCAGGAGCTGGGTATCCAGGGCAAAGCGATGGTGAAAATCGTACGCGAGGACTTTTCCAGCCTTGCGCGCCACGAGACGCATCTCATCCGCCTGGTGCGGCGTCATCGCCGGCGGCTTTTCACACATCACATGACAGCCTGCTTCGAGAGCCGCCATCACATGTTCAAAATGGAACCGGTTAGGCGAACAGACGCTCACCACATCCGGTTTTACTTCCTGCAACATCTCGTGAGCGTCCTGCCATGCCGATGGAATAGCATAACGTTCCGCGAACGCCTGTGCCTGCTCAAGGCGGCTGTCCATGACAGCCACCATTTGAACATCACTGCGCGTGGCGTAATACGAGGCATGCACTTTGTCTGCAACCTGCCCGGCGCCAATGATGGCGACGCGCAGAGGCAAAGGTGTAGAAGCACTCATCACGCTCGTCATCCTTAGCAATCACGCAAGTAAGTGAGAGAGTCCTTATAGGCCTGAGCCGGATCGTCGGCACGCACCCGGCACTCGTACACGACATAACCCTGATAGTTATCGGCACGCAGCTGATCGAACAGGCTGGCGAAATCGAGGCTGCCGCTGCCCGGCTGATAGCGGTGGTTGTCAGCAATGTGCACATGACCCAGCAGGTCGCGGTTGTGATGCAGCGCTTCCGTCAGGGAGTCTTCTTCAATATTCATGTGGTAGAAATCACCGATGATCTGCACGTGCTTCAGGCCGTTCTCTTCGATATAACGACGCGCATCGGCCAGGGTGTTGATCATATGATCCTGATAGCGGTTCAGCGGCTCCAGGTAGACGGTAGTACCGGTGCGCGCTGCCACCTCATCCAGCCAGCGCAGGGAAGCGCTGACCGCTTTGCGATCGCCGTCCAGGCTACGTGGCGAAGTCATTGGCGGCAGACGGAAAGTAAACATCCCCCAGGCAGCCGGAACGATAATCCCCTTTCCGCCCACTTCTGCCAGCGCTTCCAGAATGCGTTCAATCTGCTGTAGACCGTTCAGGCGGCGTTCTTCGATAAAATCCCCGATCCAGCCATCGTATCCGCCACAGGCCGTCGTGACCGGCAGGCCGGTGGCTTTGATAGCCGCTTTTACTTCGTCGAGGTTTTCCACCAGCAGCCGGCCATCAATTTCGTAGCCATCAAATCCCATCGCTTTGATGTATTCGAATTTTTCCATGATAGCGGTCGGGAAAAAGGCCTGGTTTTGTGTTGCGATTTTCATGATTTGCTGTCCTTAGCTTAAAAAGTGACGCCCATTTTGATACTGAGTTCCGGGTGCTGATCGACATACTTCATATAGCTTTCCGGGCTGGTGGTGAAGGTGACGACCGGGTCGATCAGATCTTCGCAATTGAGATAACCGTTCATCAGCAATTCCCAGCAGGTCTCTTCAATACGCTTGCGGCTCCAGCGCGGATAATCCGGGTTGGGTTCACTGCATGCGCGGGAGAAGACAATTTTGGCGTTGTTGAAGTGTGCCTCGCGACCAAGGTTGAAGCCCGCCGCAAACGGCTTGGCGAAGGCCACGTAGGAGATCGTTCCGCCGTAGGCGAGACCGCGCAGCGCAGATTGCAGCGCATCTGCAAATCCGCTGGTTTCGATGATCACATCCGCGCCCTGCTTGCCGGTCAGTTTCTTAATTTCCAGACCAACATCGGTACCGATTGGGTTCAGGCAGTGGTCTGCACCGTGACGACGGGCGATCTCACAGCGATGTTCGATAGGATCGACACCAATAACCACTGACGCGCCGGCTTTTTTCGCCAGCTGAATCGCAATCTGGCCAATCGCGCCCAGCCCCACAACCACGACGAAATCCCCTACGCGGACGTTAGCATCACGCACGCCGCTCATGGCGAACTGCGCCGGATCGTAACAAACGGCATTTTTCCAGGATGCGCCCTGCGGCATTTTGCGCAGCTTATAGTTGTTCACCGCGTTAACAATGACCGTTTCCTGCAACGGGCCGTAGCAGCAGACGCTGTCGCCGATCTGGTATTCCGTCACGTCCGCACCACATTCGATGATGTCGCCGACGATCATGTTCCCCAGCTGGAATTTACCAAATTCGATGCCGCGCGCTGCACCTTCTTCACGCGGGGTAAACATCTGCCACTCCGCGTTGAACTCTTTATCGATGAACGGGCTTGCCGCGCGGAAATCCACGACTTCAGTGCCGTGTTTTGGGGCGCCATAACGGGCACGAATCTTCACCTCGTGTGCTGCAACAGGACGATCTTCGTATTCCACCAGCGCCGCTACACGAGGCGCTGTCGCAACTAATTTTTTCATGACTGACTCCTTGTTAAAATCGGCCGCCTCAGCCCTTCACGCCGCCGGCGGTCAAACCACTTTTGATAAAACGTTCAGACAGGGCATACATAATGACGACCGGAAGTGCCGTCACCAGCGATGCCGCCATCATGCGACCCCAGATGTAATCTGGCGTACTGAAGAGCGTGTTCAGCCCGACCGGCAACGTGAAGTTGCTGGCGCTGGACAGGAAAATGGAGGCGAACAGATAGTCATTCCACGCCACCATGAAGCAGTAGACAAAGACCGACACCAGACCCGAGATCGCCAGCGGCACGGTGATGCGGAAGATGATTTGCAGGCGGTTCAGGCCGTCCATCATCGCGGCTTCTTCGATTTCGTCCGGGATGGTGTCGAAATAGCTGCGCAGCATAAAGACCGCGGTAGGCAACGTCTGCGTCACCATGGTGATGATCAGCGCCAGTTCGGTGTCATAAATGCCGAGCGCGGTGATGATTTTGAACAGCGGCACCACCAGCAGGATCCCGGAGAACATATAGACGGTGTAGAAGCTCGCATTGATCGTCGTGCGCCCTTTAAAGCGCAGTTTGGATAACGCATACGCGCCCAGCGTGCCGAGAAACACCGCAATGACCGAGGAGGTCAGCGACACCACCATGCTGTTACGAAAGTAATCCACAAACGGGAAAATCAGCGGGTTAAAGATGTCGATGTAGTGCTGTAGCGTCCACTCCTGCGGCAGAATGGTCGGGTGCAGCGAGATCGCCTCTTTCGCGCTTTTGAACGACGTCATTAACATCACAAAAAATGGGAACAGCGTGATAATCAGAAATAGCGCCAGTCCCAGATAAAAACCGATACGGCCCAGAACGCGTTTATTTGTTGCCATTGAGGTTTACCCTTTTTCTGGTCAGCAGAATGACAGCGAAGATGATCACAAACAGCACAACGGAAATGGCGGCTGCTTTACCCAGGTCATTGAACGCAAAGGCGGTTTTGTAGAGATATACGCCCAGAATGTCGACCTTGGTGGTGAGCAGATAAACATCCGCAAACATGTAGAACATCCAGATGGTTCGCAGCGTGACCACCGTGGCCAGCACCGGCATGATGGCGGGCAACGTCACGATACGAAAACGCTGCCAGGCATTTGCTCCGTCCATCTCTGCCGCTTCGTACAATGATTTATCAATGGTCTGTAAAATCGCGAGGAACGAGATAAAGGCGTACGGGAAGTAACGCCAGATGGCGAACAGCACAACCAGGACAAAACTGCTGCCAGGATTATCGAACCATAGCGGCGCCTGATCGTAGAGATGCAGCAGATCAACGCCCAGGTAGTTCACAATCCCGTAGCCGTTGTTGAACATGTATTTCCAGGCAAATACCAGTGAAATAGACGGCGTCACGTAGGACAGAATCACCAGTGAACGTGCCGTTTTCCGCATGCGGAATTCACGGTTAAAGAAGATCGCTACTGCCAGTCCCAGCCCGGTGCTGCCGAGCACGACCAGCGCCGTGTACCAGAACGTCATCCACAGGGAGTGCCAGAATGCAGCATCGCCCAGAATGCGAATGTAGTTATCCAGGCCGACAAACACCGCATCAATACGCGGGTTCAGCGGTAAACGTAAAAAACTGATTTCAATGTTGGAAATCATTGGCCAGGCCACCAGGCCCCCCAGCAAAATCAGGCTGGGGGCCAACAGCAGCATGGCGAAAGGCATATCTGAACGACCAGAAAACAACGTCTTCATAATTCCCTTCGCAAAGCGCTCCTATCGTTGTGATATCAGGTCAGTCAGTTTCTTCTGGCTGTTGCTTAACGTCGCACTGAGATCTTTTTGTCCCACCGTCACGTTATGCACCATGGAACTGATAATGCCGGAGCCGGTAACGTCTCCCATGCGGGTAAAGTTTTTGTCGCCTACGGCGCCAAATACCTGGACGTTCGGGAACTGCGCAATCAGCTCGTAAGGCAGTTTGCCAAAGGCTTTGATCACGTCGTTGTTTTTCCAGCTCTCAGTGCCCACCACGAGTTTGTTCACCGGCAGCGCCGCGCCAGGGGACATCATCACCCAGTCAGACGCGTTTTGAGCCTGCTCCATCCAGGTCACGAACTTTTCTGCCGCCTGCGTTTCCTCTTCGGTCTGGCCAGTCGTGATCGTCAACGAGGTGATCATGCCGTACACGGCTGATGATTTTTCCGTCGGGACCACGAACCCCAGGTTGGCCGGATTGCCATCTTTGTAGACCGCGGGCAGGATATAGGTGGAGTAAACGGCCATAGGCGCTGAGCCGTTCATGAAGGCGTCTTTGATCTCCATGACATCATTGGAGCCCGGCATGGTGTTCGCGGCCAGTGCCCGATAAAACGCCAGCGCTTTCGACATTTCAGGGGTATCGATTTTCACGTTGCCGTTTGCATCAAAGACGTTGGCTCCGCCTGACAACGCAAACTGCGAGAAGGCCTGCTCGGTCATGACGCTTTCTGCGGTTGGAAGCGCGATACCGTAATGTTTTTTCGCCGGATCGTTGAGCGCCTGACTGGCCTTCAGCAGTTGCTCCCAGTTGTGCGGTTCTTCGATCCCCGCAGCCGCGAGCGCATCTTTGTGATACCAGACGCCGGACAGCCAGGCGCTAACCGGCACCCCCGTCCATGCCTTGCCATCTTCGGTGCGAACAACGCGTAATATGCCGTCATAAAAGGTATCTTCACCGACGGCGTTAATCGCGTTGCCGATCGCGTCACGGTCCAGTAGTTGCTCTTTATCCATGACTTTGGCGTAGTCATGGCTGACTTCAATCACTTCCGGCAGCGCGCCGGTACGGGCCAACGTAATGACCTTGGTGTTATAGGCATCTTCCTCAACGGGGACCTGTTTCACCGTAATAGTCGGGTTCTCTTTCTCGAATTTTTCGATCAGTTTCGTAATAACTGCCTGACGCTCCTGTTCTACCGACGAGTGCATAAACTCAATGGTGACCTGAGATGCTTTATCGTCCTTACAGCCTGATAACAGGGCGCACGAAACCAGTGCTGATAACAGCACAATTTTGGGCATTTTCATTTTAGGGTCCTTTTTAGTTTTCTTTAATCCACATTACCTGCCATGGATTGAGGGTCAGTTCCGTACCGCTAATATCTTGTCCTGAGAGTAATTCCGTACCAAAGAGCGGTTGTTCATAAACGGTCTGCATTGTATTGCTAAAATTAAATAATGCTGTCATTCGCTCGCCATTTTCAGCAATACGAACAATTTTAAGAATATGTTCACCGATTGCGTCAAAAATAGCCTGACTATCCGGATGGAACGCACTCTCGCCGCGACGAATAGCAATAAGCTCACTCAAACGAGAATAAATCTGATAACGTATACTCTTATTATTATTAAGCTCCCGATCAACCTGACCTGCGGTGTATTTCTTCCTGTTTATCGCGCGATTATATCCGAGACGTTCGACACCTTCATAATCGTTACGCGAACCAAGAATGCTTTGAATATATACAGCCGGTACGCCAGGAAAACTTAACAACACAGCATGCGCCAGGATGAACCGCGCAATGCGCTCATCATCTGAGCTGTCTCGCAAACTCAGCGCATCAAGATAGGTGACATTAATTTCATAGGGGCTTCGCGTTCCGTCAGGATTATTTTTCCAGTTGACCAGCGCGCCTTCCTGCTGAAGCTTTTCGACCAGCGAAAGGATCTCTGATTCCGGAAGGATGCCGCGTAATGGGTTCAATCCGATACCATCATGTGAAGCCAGGAAATTAAACCAGGTGGTGTAAGTTGAAGGCAGCGCCAGCGAGCCCGCCCACCGGCACAGGGCTTTAACATCCTGACGATGAACGGCGTGCAGCACCAGCGGTGGTAAGGAAAACTGATAGACCATCTGGGCTTCATTTTCACCATCACCGAAGTAAGAGATATTGTCTTTGTGGGGAACATTTGTCTCAGTGATGATCACCGTTCCAGGCGCCACGGCGTCCGTAATGGCGCGGAACAGCTGGATAAGGCAATGGGTTTGTTCCAGATGGATACAGGTGGTTCCCGGGATCTTCCACATAAACCCGACCGCATCCAGACGGATATAACGCGCCCCTTCCATGAGGTAATGGAGCAGAACGTCAACCATGGCAATCAGCACCTGCGGCGAGGCGAAATTGAGATCGATCTGGTCATCGCTGAATGTGGTCCACAGATGACGAACGCTGCCATCATTAAGCGTGAACGGCGTCAGCAGCGGTAATGCGCGGGGACGCGTCACCGCCGATAAATCGGTTTCGGGATCGACAGAAATAAAGAAATCTTCGTAGCCCGGCTTCTGCGCCAGATAATTAGCAAACCATTCGCTTTTCGCTGACATATGGTTGCAAACGAAGTCAAACATTAAGCTGGCAGACTGTTTTAATTCCGCGACATCTCGCCAGGTTCCGGTTTCAGGTGCAACTTCGTGATAATCAATAACGGAAAATCCATCATCCGACGACCACGGATAAAACGGTAACAGATGGACATGAGAAAACGTGCGAGAAAGCCATTCTTTATAGAACCGGGTAAATACCGGCAACGCTTTCTCCCCTTTCGCGGAGAACTGATCGGCATAGGTAATCAGCACAACGTCTTTTTCATCCCAGCCTGACTTACGCTTTTCCGTAATATTAACCGCCTCCTTTTCAAGCTTAGTTAATAACACGTTAAGGTGTGCATCTGAAAATGATTCACCGTAAATATGATTGATAAGTTTTTTAATTTTTGCGTTCACATTATTTTCCATGGTAGCGGTCCCACGGATTGGCAATCTACTCTCATGAAAAATATCTGTCAACGGACCCGGGGGCAGAAAGCAGCAATCTCAGCGCAGCGCAACGCATTATTGTGAGCTGCCGCAAAGAAAGCAGAAAAGCAGAAGAAACGCAGAAGGGAAAGTCATGCCCCTTCTCTGGGCGAGAAAGGGCTTATGCGGGAGGAACTAGCGTGACAGGTAGCGCCGGGAAACGCGTTTTGCCAGCTTCTGTAACAGCGGCTCCAGAGCGACCGCCAGCATCATTCTGACCGGCTTGCGGGCAACAGACTTGATCGCCCAACCCGCCACACCGGCCGGGCCATAACGTAACGCCGTCATCAGAACCAGTTTACCTGCGATTTTCAGGCCGGGTTTTACCTTCTGACCGGCCTGTTGCCAGTTTTGTTTCATGTAAGTTCTCTCTTAAAGCTGACGAAAACGACTTCTCAGCGTAAAGGTATCGGAGGTGACATAACGTTCCATCTCGCGCAATCGCTTCTCCCCTGCGCTCAGTTGTTCATCCACCGCGTTCAGGAGATCGCTGCTGGTTGGCGTGTTCTCCGCATCCAGCTCACCTTCCGGCATAGGATCGAGTACAAACGACAGAATGATGTATGCCACCAGTGTAATAAAGGCCAGGCCGAAGAAAATCGACAATACCGTGACCACACGCACCAGTTTTACCGGAACATCCAGATAGTGCGCCAGCCCGGCGCAAACGCCCCGAACCATGCCCTGCTGTGGGATCCGCCACAGTTTTTTATTCAGATTCAGTCCAGCCATTACCGTTCCCTCCAGTTCGGGTGTTCCGCGTCCAGGATCGCTTCCAGCGCCTGAATACGTTCGCGCATTTTATTTGCCTCGGCAGAGAGCTGCGCCAGCCGCTGTTGTTCACTCTGCGACAGCTCACCGCGTGAAGAGCGGTTGCTGTAGTGCAGCCATAACCAGATGGGCAGAACAAACAGCACGAAAATGGTCAGGGGTATAGCCAGAAAAAGCGCGCTCATGTGTACTCCTTGTCTTACGATGCGGCACGCTCAGGTGCCGCAGGAATTATTATTGGTTGTCTTGTTTCATTTTGGCTTTCAGCGCAGCCAGTTGCTCGCTAATTTCATCATCGGCTTTCAGGTCAGCAAACTGCTGATCGAGGGTTTTCTGTTTACCGATGCTGTGGCTCTCGGCTTCCGCTTCCATGTGGTCGATACGGCGTTCAAACGATTCGAAACGGGCCATCGCTTCATCCAGTTTGCCGCTGTCCAGCTGGCGACGCACGTCGCGGGACGAGCTTGCAGCCTGGTGGCGCAGCGCCAGCGCCTGTTGACGTGCACGGGTTTCGCTGAGTTTGTTTTCAAGCTCACCAATCTCTTTCTTCATACGCGTCAGAGTATCATCCACCAGCGTCACTTCGTGTTCGAGCGTGGCAACCATGTCGGTCAGCTTCTGCTTCTCAATCAGCGCAGCGCGGGCCAGATCTTCTTTATCTTTGCGCAGCGCCAGTTCCGCTTTTTCCTGCCACTCGTTAAGCTGGGCAGTTGCCTGCTCGATACGACGCGTTAACTGCTTTTTCTCTGCCAGCGCGCGGGCGGAGGTGGAGCGTACTTCAACCAGCGTGTCTTCCATCTCCTGAATCATCAGGCGCACCAGCTTCTGCGGATCTTCCGCTTTCTCCAGCAGCGAGTTGATGTTGGCGTTCACGATGTCGGCAAAACGAGAAAAAATACCCATAATTCAATCCTCATAGTTCTGTTATCGGGCGATGCCCTGCTGAGTAGTTAATACAAATCCCATGCCAACTTTTTATCTTATTGATTTTACTGAGTGTGATTGATATTTATCCAGCCAGCGGCTATTCTTACCTGGTGAATATCACTAAGGAGTGGTTAATTTCATCATGGCTGAATATAAAGATAATTTGCTTGGCGAGGCCAACAGCTTCCTGGAAGTGCTTGAACAGGTATCGCGCCTCGCGCCACTGAATAAACCGGTGCTGATTATCGGTGAGCGCGGAACGGGTAAAGAACTTATCGCTAACCGCCTGCACTTTCTGTCTGGCCGCTGGGACGGCCCTTTTATTTCCCTTAACTGCGCGGCGCTGAATGAAAACCTGCTCGACACCGAGCTGTTTGGTCATGAAGCTGGCGCCTTCACCGGCGCACAAAAACGCCATCCCGGACGCTTTGAGCGCGCCGATGGCGGAACGCTCTTTCTCGACGAGCTGGCGACCGCGCCGATGCTGGTGCAGGAAAAACTGCTGCGCGTCATTGAGTACGGTGAACTGGAACGCGTTGGCGGCAGTCAGCCCCTCCAGGTCAACGTTCGCCTAGTATGCGCCACCAACGCCGACCTGCCCGCGATGGTGGCTGAGGACAAATTCCGCGCCGACCTGCTGGACAGGCTGGCTTTCGATGTTGTACAGCTGCCGCCGCTGCGGGAGCGGCGCAGCGATATCATGCTGCTGGCCGATCAATTTGCCATTCAGATGTGCCGGGAACTGGGTCTGCCTCTCTTTCCGGGCTTCAGCGAACGGGCCACCGGGACCCTGCTCGGTTACCACTGGCCGGGCAATATTCGTGAACTGAAAAACGTGGTGGAACGGTCCGTTTACCGGCATGGCAGCAGCGAGACCGAACTTGACAACATTATTCTCGATCCGTTTCGGCGTGAGGATAAACAGCCCCCGGCTCCGGCGACGCGCCAGCAGGCTCCGACGTTGCCGCTCGATTTACGCCAGTTCCAGCATCAGCAGGAGCAACAGCTGCTTGAGCAGAGCCTGAAAGAGGCGAAATATAATCAGAAACGGGCGGCTGAACTGCTGGGCCTGACCTACCATCAGTTAAGGGCATTGCTCAAAAAACATCAAATGCGCTGACATTATCAGCACTTACCCCCAGACATTTTTACGAAGCAGGCGTAAGTGCGATACACTTTGCAGATCGAATCTAAAAACCTTAAAAACTATGCGCCTGGTTTTATCGTCCCTGTTTGCACTCGGTTTGTTCAGCAATCTGGCCTTTGCTGCGCCCGATCGCGCTGTGCCTCCTGATATCCGTGATAGTGGTTTCGTCTACTGCGTCAGCGGGCAAGTTGATATTTTTAATCCGCAAAAAGCGGGGAGCGGCCTGATTGTCGATACGCTGGCCGCACAGCTCTACGATCGCCTGCTCGACGTCGATCCTTATACCTATCGGCTGGTTCCGGAGCTTGCTGAAAGTTGGGAAGTGCTTGATAACGGCGCCACATACCGCTTTCGTCTACGCGATGATGTCGCATTTCAGCACACCCCGTGGTTTACCCCAACCCGTAAGCTCAACGCGGATGACGTGGTTTTCACCTTCCAGCGCATATTCAACCGTAATCATCCGTGGCATAACGTTAATGGCGGGAACTTTCCCTATTTCGATAGCCTGCAATTCGCGGACTCGGTCAAAAGCGTTCGCAAACTGGATAACCGTACGGTTGAGTTTCGCCTGACGCGTCCGGATGCCTCCTTCCTCTGGCATCTGGCGACGCACTACGCCTCGGTCATGTCAGCCGAATACGCGGATCAGCTGACGAAAAAGGATCGTCAGGAACGTCTCGATCGTGAGCCTGTAGGCACCGGTCCGTTCCAGTTAGCAGAGTACCGCGCCGGACAATACATTCGCCTGCAACGCCACGATCGTTTCTGGCGCGGCAAGCCGCTGATGCCGCAGGTTATTGTTGATCTGGGTTCAGGAGGAACAGGCCGACTCTCCAAACTGCTGACCGGCGAGTGCGACGTGCTTGCCTGGCCTGCGGCCAGCCAGTTGACCATTTTGCGCGACGACCCACGCCTGCGCCTGACCCTGCGCCCGGGCATGAACATCGCTTATCTGGCGTTTAACACCGATAAGCCGCCGCTGAATAATCCGGCCGTGCGCCATGCGCTGGCGTTAGCGATCAACAACCAGCGTCTGATGCAGTCGATTTACTACGGTACCGCGGAAACCGCCGCCTCTATTCTGCCGCGCGCCTCCTGGGCCTATGACGGCGAGGCGAAGATTACGGAATATAATCCGGCGAAAGCGCGCGAACAGCTTAAAGCGCTGGGGGCAGAAAACCTGACGCTACAGCTGTGGGTGCCCACCAGCTCTCAGGCGTGGAATCCCAGCCCACTGAAAACGGCGGAGCTGTTGCAGGCTGATATGGCGCAGGTGGGCGTTAAGGTGATCATCGTGCCTGTCGAAGGCCGTTTCCAGGAGGCGCGTCTGATGGACATGAATCACGACTTAACGCTGGCTGGCTGGTCCACCGACAGTAACGACCCGGACAGCTTCTTCCGTCCGCTGCTGAGCTGTGCGGCAATCAACTCCCAGACCAACTACGCCCACTGGTGTAACCGGGAATTTGATGCCGTGCTGCAAAAAGCGCTGGCGTCTCAACAGCTTGCCTCACGTATTGAGGCCTACGATGAAGCGCAAAATATTCTGGCCAGAGAACTTCCCGTGTTGCCGCTTGCCTCTTCCCTGCGCCTCCAGGCCTACCGTTACGATATTAAAGGGCTGGTACTCAGCCCGTTTGGTAACGCCTCCTTCGCGGGCGTGACCCGTGAGAAAGAACAAGAGGTGAAAAAACCATGATTATATTTACCTTGCGTCGGCTGCTGTTACTGCTGGTCACCCTGTTCTTCCTGACTTTTGTCGGCTTTAGCCTGAGCTACTTTACCCCACACGCCCCGCTTCAGGGCTCATCTCTCTGGGATGCCTGGCTGTTCTGGTTTAATGGCCTGCTGCACTGGGATTTTGGCGTGTCCAGCATCAACGGACAGCTCATCTCCGAACAGCTGAAAGTGGTTTTCCCGGCCACCATGGAGCTGTGTATACTCGCCTTTGGCTTTGCCCTCATGGTGGGGATCCCGGTGGGAATGCTGGCGGGAATTTATCGTAATAAATGGCAGGATAAATTTATCAGCGCGCTTGCCTTAATTGGCTTTTCCATCCCTGTTTTCTGGCTGGCGCTACTGCTTACCCTCTTCTTTTCACTGACGTTAGGCTGGCTGCCGGTATCTGGCCGTTTTGACCTGCTGTATAACGTGCAAACGGTGAGCGGCTTCGCCATCGTTGACGCCTGGCTTTCTGATTCAGTCTGGCGCGACGAAATGATCGTGAGCGCGCTGCGCCACATGGTGCTGCCGGTGCTTACGCTGGCCGTCGCGCCGACGACCGAAGTGATTCGCCTGATGCGCATCAGCACTATCGAAGTCTTCGATCAAAACTATGTGAAAGCCGCCGCCACGCGCGGACTGTCTCGCCTGACGATTCTACGTCGCCATGTGCTGCACAATGCGTTGCCCCCCGTAATCCCACGTCTTGGGCTGCAATTCTCAACCATGCTGACGCTGGCGATGATCACCGAGATGGTTTTCAGCTGGCCGGGCCTTGGGCGCTGGATGATCAACGCCATTCGCCAGCAGGATTACGCGGCGATCTCCGCCGGCGTGATGGTGATTGGCTCTCTGGTCATTATTGTTAACGTTATTTCCGATATTTTGGGTGCCATGGCCAACCCATTGAAGCATAAGGAATGGTATGCCTTACGATAACGTCTACAGCGAAAAGCGCACGCCCGGTGCGCTACGCACCGTGTGGCGTAATTTTTACGGCGACACCACGGCGATGATCGGCTTTTACGGCTGCATTGGCCTCGTGTTGCTGTGCGTTTTAGGTTCGTGGTTTGCACCGTATGGCATCGATCAGCAGTTCCTTGGCTATCAGCTGTTACCGCCGTCGTGGTCGCGCTACGGGGAGGTTTCGTTCTTCCTGGGGACTGACGATCTCGGACGCGACGTGCTAAGTCGTTTACTTAGCGGCGCCGCACCTACGGTAGGCGGCGCGTTCGTGGTCACCCTGGCTGCCGCGATCTGCGGCCTGGCGCTGGGCATTTTTGCCGGCTCAACCCACGGATTGCGGTCGGCCGTGCTTAACCATATTCTTGATACCCTGCTCTCTATTCCTTCGCTGCTGCTGGCGATTATCGTCGTGGCCTTCGCGGGGCCGCACCTCACACATGCGATGTTCGCCGTCTGGCTGGCCATTCTGCCGCGCATGGTGCGCTCGGTTTACAGCCTGGTTCACGACGAGCTGGAGAAAGAGTATGTCGTCGCCGCCCGTCTGGATGGCGCCACCACGTTTAATATTTTGTGGTTTGCCGTGCTGCCTAACATTGCCGCTGGGCTGGTGACCGAGATCACCCGCGCCCTGTCGATGGCGATTCTGGATATTGCAGCGCTGGGCTTCCTGGACCTGGGCGCGCAGCTCCCCTCTCCGGAATGGGGCGCTATGCTCGGCGATGCGCTGGAGCTGATTTACGTTGCGCCGTGGACGGTCATGCTGCCGGGCGCGGCCATCATGGTGAGCGTGCTGCTCGTTAACCTGCTGGGCGACGGGATCCGCCGCGCAATCAATGCGGGGGTGCAATAATGCCGTTACTCGATATCCGCAACCTCACGATCGAAATTAAAACGGGCGAAGGCTGGGTCAAGGCCGTGGATCGCATCAGTATTACGCTCGCAGAGGGCGAAATCCGCGGGCTGGTGGGCGAATCGGGTTCAGGGAAAAGTCTGATCGCCAAGGCCATTTGCGGCGTGTCAAAGGACAACTGGCGGGTGACCGCCGACCGTATGCGTTTCGACGACATCGATCTGTTGCGTCTCTCCCCGCGCGAACGCCGTAAACTGGTGGGCCATAACGTCTCGATGATTTTCCAGGAGCCGCAATCCTGTCTCGACCCGTCCGAGCGCGTCGGTAAACAGCTGATGCAGAACATCCCCGGCTGGACCTATAAAGGCCGCTGGTGGCAACGTCTCGGCTGGCGTAAACGCCGTGCCATTGAGCTGTTGCACCGTGTCGGGATCAAAGACCATAAAGACGCGATGCGCAGTTTCCCCTACGAACTGACCGACGGTGAATGCCAGAAAGTGATGATTGCCATCGCCCTGGCGAATCAGCCGCGTCTGCTGATTGCGGACGAACCAACGAACGCGATGGAGCCAACCACCCAGGCCCAGATTTTCCGCCTGCTCACGCGTCTGAACCAGAATAACAACACCACCATTTTGCTGATCAGCCACGACCTGCAAATGCTGAGCAAGTGGGCGGATAAAATTGATGTAATGTATTGCGGCCAGACGGTAGAAACCGCGCCAAGTGAAGACCTGGTGACGACGCCACATCATCCCTATACGCAGGCGCTGATCAGGGCGATACCGGACTTTGGCAGCGCGATGCCGCACAAAAGCCGTCTGAATACGCTGCCTGGCGCGATACCGCTGCTGGAATCGCTGCCCATTGGCTGCCGTCTGGGACCGCGTTGCCCGTATGCTCAGCGTAAATGCATTGAAACACCGCGCCTGACAGGGCCGAAAAACCATCTGTTTGCCTGTCATTTCCCGCTGAACATGGAGAGAGAGTGAAATGGTCGAAATCTTACTGGAAGTACGTAACCTGAGTAAGACCTTTCGCTATCGTACCGGCCTGTTTCACCGTCAGACCGTCGAGGCGGTAAAACCGCTGAGCTTTACGCTGCGCGAAAAGCAGACGCTGGCGATTATCGGTGAAAACGGCTCGGGCAAATCGACCCTGGCAAAAATGCTCGCGGGCATGGTCGAGCCAAGCGGCGGTGAAATACTGATTGACGATCATCCTCTGGAATTTGGGGACTACTCTTTTCGCAGTCAGCGCATCCGGATGATTTTTCAGGATCCGTCGACGTCCCTGAACCCGCGCCAGCGTATTTCCCAGATCCTGGATTTCCCGCTGCGGTTGAATACCGACCTGGAGCCGGAAGCGCGTCGCAAACGGATTGTCGAAACCCTGCGTCTGGTAGGCCTCCTGCCCGACCATGTCAGCTATTACCCACACATGCTGGCCCCGGGCCAAAAACAGCGTCTCGGTCTGGCCCGCGCGCTGATCCTGCGCCCGAAGGTCATCATCGCCGACGAAGCGCTGGCGTCGCTGGATATGTCGATGCGTTCGCAGCTCATTAACCTGATGCTGGAGTTACAGGAAAAGCAGGGGATCTCGTATATCTACGTGACTCAGCACCTGGGCATGATGAAGCACATCAGCGATCAGGTGCTGGTAATGCACCAGGGAGAAGTTGTTGAGCGCGGCAGTACCGCTGACGTGCTGGCCTCCCCGCTCCACGATCTGACAAAACGCCTGATTGCCGGCCACTTTGGTGAAGCGTTGACGGCGGACGCGTGGCGTAAAGATCGTTAGCCGCTGCGTAACCCGCTTGCCAGCAGAGTAAACACCTCTATGGCATGCGGGAGGGTCTTCTGCGGTTCATCACTCGCGGCAATCAGCAGAGCCGCATTCAGAGCAGCGCCATTCAGCAGATGGGCTGCGACTCTGGCATCCATCTTTTTGATTACGTTGCACTCCATCATTTTTTCGATGGTCTGACGGGTCGACTCAAGGCAGCTGTTCTGGCTGGGCCATTGCGCCGGGTCGCCCAGAACAGCCGGGCCGTCAAGGAGGACGATACGCTGAACTTCCGGAACGAGCGCCATTTTGATATAGGCGATGCCCTCCGCCAGCAGTCGCTCCCAGTCATCTTCGGCGGCGGCGGCAATCGCTTTTGCGTTTGCTGCCATTTCGCTGTCTATCTGCGCGACCACCGCCGCCAGTAGTCCCTTCTTGTCGTTGAAATTATGATATAGCGCGCCGCGTGTTAACCCCACGCTTGCCGTGAGTTCATCCATTGACGCTGCGGCATAGCCTTTTTCAGCAAATGCCTTTCGCGCCGCCTGAATCATTTTCTCGCGATTTTCCTGGGCCGTTTCAGCGCGACGTTTTGTAGCCATGGGACTTCCTTAATTAAGCGATAACTATAATTTGACATACGCGATGTATGTGAATTACATTTTTCACATACATCGCGTATGTTACTTCTACCGCGTAAGCACAACAATACCCCTGACAGAAAAGGAAAAGCCATGCATCCACGTGATCCCGTTTTCCCGGCTAATCGCCATGCCCTCTATGAAGAGCATGGCTATTCAGCTGCAATCCGCTCTGGCGATCTGTTATTTGTTTCCGGTCAGGTTGGCAGCCGCAGCGATGGCACACCTGAACCCGACTTCCCCGCTCAGGTGCAGCTGGCGTTCGATAATTTACGGGCGACCCTGGCAGCCGCGGGTTGTACTTTTGACGATCTGATTGATGTCACGACGTTTCATACCGATCCTGAAAACCAGTTCCCCGTTATCATGGAGGCGAAAAAACTGGCATTTCCCCACGCTCCTTACCCAAACTGGACAGCAATAGGCGTTAACTGGCTTGCGGGTTTTGATTTCGAAATTAAGGTTATCGCCAGAATCCCCTCGTCAGCGAATTAAGATCCGGCTGTATAAGCGTGAAGCTCCGGGCAGTCTCTGGTTGGATGAGGCGAACCCCGCGTGCGGTGATATACTGCTGGGATACACACGAAACAGCCTGATGAAGAGTCAGTTCAACCTCTTCCGTGAGCCCATTCACGGCGCATGAGCGAGAAATATCGTGACACAAGGGGCTGTGAGTGGGCTATAATTTCGAGCTAATTTCGAATGATTTTGAAATACTGCCTGTAACGCTATGAATTACAAGGCAAAATAAGCAATGAATATAAGGATTAAAGCTATGGGTTTTCTTTCCGGTAAGCGCATTCTGGTGACTGGCGTTGCCAGCAAACTGTCCATCGCATACGGCATCGCACAGGCAATGCATCGCGAAGGCGCTGAGCTGGCGTTCACCTACCAGAACGACAAGCTGAAAGGCCGTGTTGAAGAATTTGCCGCGCAGCTGGGTTCCAGCATTGTTCTGGAATGTGACGTTGCACAAGACGAAAGCATTGATGGCATGTTTGCTGAACTGGCAAAAGCATGGCCGAAATTCGACGGTTTTGTTCACTCCATCGGCTTCGCTCCTGGCGACCAGCTGGACGGCGACTACGTGAACGCGGTTACCCGTGATGGCTTCAAAATCGCCCACGACATCAGCTCCTACAGCTTCGTTGCAATGGCAAAATCCTGCCGCGCGATGCTGAACCCGGGCGCAGCCCTGCTGACTCTGTCCTACCTCGGCGCAGAACGTGCTATCCCTAACTACAACGTTATGGGTCTGGCGAAAGCGTCTCTGGAAGCCAACGTGCGCTACATGGCGAACGCGATGGGTCCTGAAGGCGTGCGTGTTAACGCTATTTCTGCGGGTCCAATCCGTACCCTGGCCGCTTCCGGTATCAAAGATTTCCGTAAAATGCTGGCACACTGCGAAGCGGTTACCCCGATTCGTCGTACCGTTACCATCGAAGATGTGGGTAACTCTGCGGCATTCCTGTGCTCTGACCTTTCCGCGGGCATCTCCGGCGAAGTGGTTCACGTTGACGGCGGCTTCAACATCGCTGCAATGAACGAGCTGGAAATCAAATAAGCTTGTCACTCTCTCTTCCCGCCAGGGAAGAGAGTTCCCCCCCACCCCGCCCCTCGTTATTCCGTTCTGCTATTTGTTATCACCTAACAATATTTTTCCCCTCATCCGCCTTACGCCAGGATATTGA
>NZ_JADBRE010000033.1:71429-71920 GCF_014930525.1 Enterobacter cloacae complex sp. S1 | reverse complement strand
GTTTATGATAAAGCCTGAAGATCTATCAGCTATTGAATGTTTAATTGGGTTATTTTTTCATGGAAAAGTTAAAATAGATGAGAGGGAAGAAAAGGTTATAGACCATAATAAAGTTCTCATTTGTTATAAATTTAAAGAATTTGGACAGGATATAGTAAGGATTATTACGAATAATAATGAATTTATCAAATGCCTTTGTGAGAAAGGCTTAGAACCTCCAGGGCCAGAAAATGTATTTCCTGATAAGGATTTTGGTAATTATGGTAGCCTGCAAGGAGATATGGCATTCTGGTGGGATGTATATTGGGAGCCGTTTTGGAAAAGCTTAAGAGAGGAAGAGAAAAAACAATATATCGAGCGAAATAATTTCTCGGTTGATACCATTCAATTTTTGGAGTACCGCCATTAGCTAAAATATATACAACATCATTCACCTCGATTATCCAAAATTCTCTACCTAAAATTTTTTAGTGCCCTCTATTAGTGTTAGG
>NZ_JADBRE010000033.1:435-71418 GCF_014930525.1 Enterobacter cloacae complex sp. S1 | reverse complement strand
TACCAGACGCTGCTGCGTAAGGCCGATACGGTACTTAAGGACGATATGCTGGCGTCAAAAGAGCTGCTGGTGATGCCCGGGGGCAGCGTGACGCTCAATATGCCCATGGATGAAGATGCTCAGTTCGTGGCTGTGGTGGGACTGTTTAACCACCCGGATCAGAAGGATAACCGCTGGCACCTGGTACTGACCCGTGACGATCTCGACCCGGACAAACCCCGCACGATTGAACTGGGTGATGGCTGGCTCAGCCTCGTGCCGGTGAAGGAGTGACGTGATGGATAACTGGTCAGCGCTTTTTGACGGACAGACCCGATATTTTCTGGATATCAATGACAGTTCAGTGAAGCCGGATGTTCTGCGCTTTTACGGCAGGGAAGCCCTGAGCGAACCATTCCGCTGGGACATCGAGTTCACAACGTTTCAGGCGAACATTCCCCCGGAACAGGTGCTGATGAAATATGCCTCCTTCCGGATGCGGAGCGGCAAAAGTGTGCACGGCATGGTGACCCACCTGGAATGGCTTTCCACCTCAAAGGACCAGTCTCACTAACTTATCATTCATTTGAATAAGGTAGATAAGCAGGAATATATTTACTGGAAAGAGGTGAATATAAATGCATAGCTTTATAAAAAAAACGTGCTGCTTCATGTTGATATCAGTTTTCTTCTTTTGCGTTTTGCTAATGGTGATTAAGATCATGGCTTATCAAAACGCAATCAAGAATGATACTATATGGAGTCGAGATAATAAATGCGAACTGACTACTTATATTCCTGACTATCGACCATATGGTGGTATCGGGAGAGTGTTACGGTTGTTTTCCAATCAATCTTTTTTTGTTGTATATGATTCCAATGGGAATAAAATAAAAAGCTCTGCATGGCACTTTTGGCAAGCTCAGTTCTCTGATTCGGTTGCACCAGAATGGCACGGGCAATATGCAATGTATCCAACAAGTGAAGGGTGGGCTGGATGGAAAATTCCAGAGTGTGGTTAACGTTTAAAATGCCAATTACCTTCGCCCCCTTGGTCAGAATTGACCTGGAAACGCGATTAAGGCAATGAAATAGTATGGGCTATAGCGACTTATTACCATAAGTACGGTAAGGATCATATCAGTATCCGGTCATACTAATCGCTGATACGGATGAATATAAACTCTTAACAAATGGGTGAATACTGAAAGGTTGCTCTGGCGGCCAGTGTAATGACAAAGACAGGTAAGACCAGGACTCACTACACCTGAATCAGTCACTGGGCTTAAAGCCGCGAAGGAAATAAGGGTGAATCAGCGAATTACATTGGGGCTGGCAGCGTTATAGCTGCAAATAAGCCAGGAATAATGTTGAACCCTACCCGTCAATGTCTAAACAATGGATGCTTTGCAAACGGAATGTGTTCATATAATGACTTATGCCACAGGGACACAACACGCCATCGCTGTATGAAATGCTGAGCGGCAATTTCTCAGGTGGCCTGAACCTCAACCAGGTCAGCGAACAGAATCAGGTGATTTTATCGGTACTCGATAATATGCAGCGGGTACTCAACTGCCGCGCCGGTACGCTGGCTCACCTGCCGGACTACGGCCTGCCGGATATGACAAAAATCCTCCAGGGAATGCCCGGGACCGCCCACCAGCTGATCACCACACTGTCGGCTGTGTTGCTGAAATACGAGCCGCGCCTGAGCCGGATTAACGTGGTGATGCAGGAACAGATTCAGCCCGGTGAACTCCGCTACGCCATTGATGCGGAGCTGAAGGGGGTCGGGCTGGTGCGCTACGGCACGGAATTTATGCCCGAGGGCAGGGTATTAATCCGTCATCTGAAACAACAGCAATACCTCGATGCACGAGCCGCCATCTAGTTATTACTCAGGTTAAAACAGTTATGACAATAAATTCTGAACGCCAACTTAAAACCGGCGGGGATCCGCGCACGCTTGCGGATTACGCTGCCTTGCGCGACGAAATGAACAAGCTCACCCATCCGGCACGCCCGGATGTTAACTGGCAACACGCGGAAACGCTCTGTCTGTCACTGTTTGAGCATAACGGTGTGGAGCTACAAACGGCTGCCTGGTATACGCTCGCCCGCACGCATCTCGCCGGCCTCTACGGCATGAATGAAGGGCTGGCGGTACTGGCTGCCCTGGTCGTCCGCCAGTGGGGTAGCCTCTGGCCACAGCCTGTTCATGCGCGAGTTGAAATCCTCAGCGCACTGAGCAAACGCCTGCAACAGGTGGTGAGAACGCTGACGTTGACGTATGCCGATTTAGGGCAGCTTTATCAGGCTGAGGAGGATCTGAACGCTCTGAGTGACATGTTGCAGCGCCTCGAACTTAAGCATGCTGCTCAGCTTGATGCTCTGCGCACGATGATGCAGAACGCAGCAGTGCGTCTGGAAAACAGTGAAAATTCGGGCGTAAGTCTGCCGGGTAACGCGGTAGGGGCCGCGGAACTCCACCTCACAGAACCGACAGAGCGTTGCAAATGGGTTTATGTGGTTCAGCCCGAGTCGTTGCCGAATAAAGAGCCTCCTGTGCCCGTGAAGCAGTGGAAACCATTTGCTGCGGGTATGTTGTCCATGCTGGTGGCTGCCAGTGTTGTCGTAGTGGGATGGCAGATGATGCATGCGCCAGATTCGGCGCAAATGCAGCTGGCTGCGACTCTGACTCCTTTACCTGAAGGACTCTCTACAGCACAGTTGCAGGCGCTGCAACAAACGTCACCGCCACCTGAACCGGGGATCAGCAAGACACAGCAGTTGTTAGCGCAGCTTTTACACCTGAAACCAGACTGGGCAGTAAGCTACGGCGACCGTCTGGTGCAGCAGGCGCTGACGCTGTGGCCTGAAGAGGCCAAACCCCTGGCGCAGCGGTGGCACAAGCAGATTAGCGTTGCCGGACTTGCAGAGTCAGAGCTGAATGGCTGGCATCAGGGCATGACGCAGTTACAGCAGTTGACGAACAGGCTAAACACGCTGGATGAACAGAAGGGGAAGTACATGACGGTCAGCGAACTGAAATCAGCCGTGTTTGCCATGTCGCAGTCCTTCAGCCATACCGTTCCGCTTGAGGAGCAGCTTCGTCTGCTTTCCATTTTACCTGCCGGGCAACCCGTGTCAGCAGCGCAGCTAAACCAGACCGAACAGCATCTTCAGCAGTTGATTGCCAGCTATGCCCTGCTGAAGCACCAAAAAGAATAATGAGACTGGCGAAAAACACGGAGTTGACATGTCAGCAAGAGAGCGTTTTTTTAAGAAAGTGCAACAGAGCATCGGGGACAAACCGATCTATGTTAATACGGCTGAGGCCGAAGTCAGGGCGTTTTGTGAGCGGATGGAGGATCTTGCGCAGCAAATCATTACATGGTTTGAAGGTTCTGGTATTGAAATATTTTTATCTAAAAAACATATCACCGATTTAAGTACGGTTGGCTACAGCCTCAGTAGCGGTATATGTCGTTATGCCATTACGACGATCATTTTGCAAAATGGGGATCGCAGCGTCACCATTATGCCAGAACAGGTGATCAGGGGGCCGGAGAAGGGGTGTGTGACGATGAGTATTAATGTCCCCGATAGTCTGTCGGGGGCGAGGATATTCCATTTAAGCATGGCGCCTGATACAGGCTGGTATATTCGTCGCGGGCATCAAAGTGCAAAAGAGAATATTCTCATGAATGAGGACTGCTTTTTCCAGACTATCGACTATCTGGCCTGAACGTAAGCCACTCTAACGGGAGGGGAGCGTATTAACTACGTTAACTTATTAAGCACCACTAAACAACGGCGCCCTACAGTACCCCTCCTTAAATATATAATTGCCATTTTTGAAGGGGTATCAGCAACCAAACGACAAGCCAGATATTTAGCGTAAAACATGCTTTTTATCCGCCTTAAGTAAAACTGCGCAAATCAAACTACAAAACAACAAACCAGCGACGAACGTGAGGACAAATTTGTATGGCAATGCTATAACCCTTAATGCCAACCAAAATATAATGTCCCAGGAAAACGTATGCTAAGAAATATTAGTGTCAGAACGTTCATTATCTATTTCCTTTTATGTGTATTTTTGGTAAGTGATGGAGTTATAGCGCTATTTTCACGAAATTCTTCGCTTTTTATTGCAGTCATAATTGTACAATTCATCGCTTTATTTTTGCTTTGGGCGTACATGACAAAATATCTTGTGACGCCGATCAATACGGTGAAAAAAAGTATTGAAGAAGTAACGTCAGGCAAACTTGGCGTGTTGATACCTGAATTTGGCAACAACTGTGCGGGACGACTGATCCCGGGGATTAACAGTCTCTCCAACAACATTGCAACGCTGGTCCGTGAGATCCGCGCCTCCTCGCAAACCGCGATGACCCTGTCTGATCAACTCTCTTCACGCAGCGCGCAGCTTTCCGTCAAAACAGAACAGCAGTCAGCTTCGCTGGTGCAAACGGCAGCCAGCATGGAAGAGATGGCTGCAAGTACAAAAAATAATGCCGACAATACCCGTTTAGCCAGCGAGCAGGCGAATATCGCGACGTTACAGGCGCGTAAAGGCGGAGAATTAATGGGGCAGGTCGCGAACAATATGCAGTCGATTACCGACTGCGCCCAGCAAATGACAGAGATTATCTCGCTGATTGACGGTATCGCTTTTCAGACCAATATTCTGGCGCTTAACGCCGCCGTTGAAGCGGCAAGAGCGGGCGACCATGGTAAAGGGTTTTCTGTGGTCGCGGGTGAGGTGAGAAGCCTGGCGCATCGTAGCGCCGAAGCGGCAAAAAATATTAAGTCACTGATTGAAGTTACCAGCCATAACGTGACGCAGGGCGTTAACGTGGTCTCTGAAGCCGAAAAAAACATGCATGACATTGTTACCGGTTCGGGCAATGTGAGCAGACTGATGGATGAAATATCCGCCTCAACATCAGAACAGGAAAAAGGTATTTCACAAATTACGCAGGCATTATCAGAGCTTGAACGCGTAACGCAGAGCAACGTGTCGATGGTTGAGGAACTCAATGGATCGTCAGATGTGCTGCGCAATCAGGTGATTGAGCTCCAGACACGAACACGCAATTTCCGTCTGGAAAATGAGTTCCAGACTGACAATGCGTTAAGAAGCCGCGAATGGGCGGTGAATTCCTGAACGTATTCAGGACGATGCCTCACATAATTATTGCTTAACCCTCGGCGAAAGCTAGACTGACACCGAAAGAGATAAAACGGTGGAGGCGCTGTGGAGAGCATTAAAGGGTCTGAGGTTAACGTACCTGACGCAGTTTTTGCATGGGTGTTTGATGGACAAGGCGGCGCAAGGCCGCTTGAAGATCAGGATCACATCGACAGCGAACATCCATGCTGGCTGCACCTCAACTACACGCACCCGGACAGCGCCGAGTGGCTCGCGTCCACGCCGCTACTGCCCAACAACGTTCGGGATGCGCTGGCGGGAGAAAGTCTCAGACCCCGCGTCAGCCGGATGGGTGAGGGGACGTTAATTACGCTGCGTTGTATAAACGGCAGTACGGATGAGCGTCCGGATCAGCTGGTGGCAATGCGTGTTTATATGGATGAACGGCTGATTGTTTCCACTCGCCAGCGAAAAGTGCTGGCGCTGGATGACGTCATTAACGATCTGAAAGAGGGCACGGGGCCTACGGATTGCGGCAGCTGGCTGGTGGATGTGTGTGATGCGCTGACCGATCATGCCAGCGAGTTTATAGAAGAGCTTCACGATAAAATCATCGATCTGGAAGATAACCTGCTCGATCAGCAAATCCCCCCACGTGGTTTTCTGGCGCTGCTGCGTAAGCAGCTCATCGTGATGCGCCGCTATATGACCCCTCAGCGCGACGTTTATGCGCGGCTGGCCAGCGAGCGCATGAGCTGGATGAACGACGATCAACGCCGCAGAATGCAGGATATCGCCGACCGGCTCGGACGTGGACTGGACGAGATTGACTCATGTATTGCCAGAACGGCAGTCATGGCGGATGAGATAGCCCAGGTGATGCAGGAGTCGTTAGCCAGGAGAACGTACACCATGTCGCTGATGGCGATGGTCTTTTTACCGAGTACCTTCCTGACGGGGTTGTTTGGCGTAAACCTCGGAGGGATCCCCGGCGGTGAATATCACTATGGCTTCACCACGTTTTGCGTCATGTTAGTGGTTTTGATTGGGGGTGTTGCATGGTGGTTGCATCGTAGTAAATGGCTGTAAATTTACGCTTTTCTGAGGCAGAGTCGGCTTCAAAACGACATTTTAATTGAGCGAAGTCAATAAACTCCGACCATGTTAGGTGCAATATTACTCCCGCAGGTGAATGCAACGTCAAGCGATGGGCGTTGCGCTCCATATTGTCTTACTTCCTTTTTTTGAATTACTGCATAGCACAATTGATTCGTACGACGCCGACTTCATAGTCGGCTTTTTTTTGCCTCCTGTTTATCTGCGTCTACCCTTTAGGAGTAAGCACCCTAATCTGGAGGAAAAGATGAGTATGCTACTTGCCCTGCAACGCCTTAACACCTGGCAGTCCGATCCGGTGCCCACCGATCCGACGCCGATACCCGATCCTGTCCCACGTCCGCAGCCGATGCCGGATCCGCCGCCCGATGAAGAACCGATTAAATTGTCGCATCGTTAGCGCAGATCTGCGAGGATACGCGCCATCTGACTGCAATCATTACCACGAGAGTATATTGTGACCGCTTTTTCCACGCTGAACGTTCTGCCTGAAGCCCAACTGACTAACCTGAATGAGTTGGGCTACCTCACTATGACCCCAGTCCAGGCCGCCGCGCTGCCGGCTATCCTTGAAGGCCGTGACGTGCGCGTGCAGGCGAAAACCGGCAGTGGAAAAACGGCTGCATTCGGGCTAGGCCTGTTACAACACATTGATGCAACCCTGTTTCAGACCCAGTCCCTGATACTCTGCCCGACGCGCGAGCTGGCCGACCAGGTCGCGGGTGAGCTGCGTCGTCTGGCGCGTTTTTTGCCTAACACTAAAATTTTAACGCTCTGCGGCGGGCAACCGTTCGGTGCGCAGCGCGATTCCCTTCAGCACGCGCCGCATATCATTGTGGCAACGCCGGGCCGTCTGCTCGATCACCTGCAAAAAGACACCGTTTCACTCGATGCACTGCAAACGCTGGTGATGGATGAAGCTGACCGCATGCTGGATATGGGCTTCAGCGATGCGATTGACGAAGTGATCCGCTTTGCGCCAGCCACGCGTCAGACGCTGCTCTTTTCTGCCACCTGGCCTGAGGCGATTGCGGCGATCAGCGGGCGCGTGCAGAAGAACCCGCTAACCATTGAAATCGATACTGTCGATGCGTTGCCAGCGATTGAGCAGCAGTTCTTCGAGACATCGCAGCACGGCAAGATTCCACTGCTACAAAAATTGCTGAGCCAACACCAGCCAGCGTCCTGCGTGGTGTTCTGTAATACCAAAAAAGATTGTCAGGCGGTGTGCGATGCCCTGAATGATGCCGGACAGAGCGCATTATCGCTGCATGGCGATCTGGAACAGCGCGATCGCGATCAGACTCTGGTGCGTTTCGCTAACGGCAGCGCTCGCGTGCTGGTTGCAACGGATGTGGCGGCCCGTGGCCTGGATATTAAATCGCTTGAGCTGGTGGTGAATTTCGAACTGGCATGGGATCCGGAAGTGCATGTCCACCGCATCGGGCGTACCGCGCGTGCAGGTAACAGTGGTCTAGCCATCAGCTTCTGCGCACCTGAAGAGGCGCAGCGCGCCAATATTCTTGCGGAAATGCTGCAACTGAAACTCAACTGGGTGAATACCCCGGGTAATATCAGCATCGCTCCGCTGGCGGCGGAAATGGCCACCCTGTGCATCGACGGCGGTAAAAAGGCCAAAATGCGTCCCGGTGACGTTCTGGGGGCGTTAACTGGGGATATCGGTCTCGACGGGGCAGATATTGGCAAGATCACGGTCCATCCTGCGCATGTCTACGTAGCGGTTCGCCAGTCGGTTGCGCATAAGGCCTGGAAACAGTTGCAGGGCGGGAAGATTAAAGGGAAGACCTGCCGCGTTCGACTGCTGAAATAAGCTTAAAACGCGTCTCAGAAATGATATCTGAGACGCTGCCAGGTTACTTGACTTCTACCACGTTCAGGCGCAGTTCATCGAATTGCGCATCCTCTTCCTCTGGCTGCCAGCCAGCAGGCTGCATCGGGATCTCTTCGCGGTCAAACGCCAGATCCCCGCCATTCACCACCTCTGAACCGTGGTTAATCCCTTTGAAATCGAACAGTTCAACGTCGGCGAGGTGCGAAGGCACCACGTTCTGCATGGCGCTGAACATGGTTTCGATGCGGCCCGGATAGCGTTTATCCCAGTCACGCAGCATGTCGCCAATGACCTGACGTTGCAGGTTCGGCTGTGAGCCGCATAGATTGCACGGAATGATAGGGAAGGCTTTGGCCTGAGAGAAACGCTCAATGTCTTTCTCGCGGCAGTAGGCGAGTGGGCGGATCACGATGTGTTTGCCATCGTCGCTCATCAGCTTCGGTGGCATTCCCTTCATTTTGCCGCCATAGAACATATTCAGAAACAGCGTTTGCAGAATGTCGTCCCGGTGATGACCAAGCGCAATCTTGGTGGCGCCCAGTTCGGTTGCGGTGCGGTACAGAATGCCGCGACGCAAACGTGAGCAGAGCGAGCAGGTCGTTTTGCCCTCTGGGATCTTCTCTTTAACAATGCCGTAGGTATTCTCTTCTACGATTTTGTACTCAACGCCCAGGTTCTCAAGGTACTCCGGCAGGATATGCTCCGGGAAGCCCGGCTGTTTCTGATCGAGGTTAACCGCGACCAGGGAAAAGTTCACCGGTGCGCTTTGCTGTAGATTGCGCAGGATCTCCAGCATGGTGTAGCTGTCTTTACCGCCCGACAGGCAGACCATGATGCGATCGCCTTCTTCAATCATGTTGAAGTCTGCAATGGCTTCGCCCACGTTACGGCGCAGTCGCTTTTGCAGTTTATTCAGGTTGTACTGTTCTTTCTTGTTAATTTCTTGATTTTGTTGCATCTATTCGTTACTCAGATCTCAAATGGGGCACAGGGTGAGGAAAACGATTTCAAAGCGTCAGCTTCGTGTTCATCTCTTCTATCCATGTAGCATAGATTTCATACACCATCTGCGCATGTACGTGCCCCATCTGGTTAGCGATAAAAGACGGGTTTGCGGCTACCGGTAAAAACCAGCATGCGAAAGTGTGTCGTGTATGGTACGGATTGCAGCGCCGAATGCCAGCACGATTTACAAATGAGCTCCACAGGAGAAGTTTGGTTAAGACTGAAGGGTTGTCTACACTTACAGCTTACGCAGTAAAAACGGAGGTGAAAATGACTGACCGTCCCGTTAATGGTGACCATCCTGATTATAATCCCAGCCCGGATAACCCGGACAAGGATGGAAAAAAACCGAAAGATGATCCTGGCTCAGCGCCTGAATCAGGCGATAAAGATCCAGAGTAATGACCTGCCGCCTTTTCGAAGGCGGTTTTAACACCCATTCGGCCTCTCTACGCGCACCGCTATTCATGTTGTTCTCATCAACGTTGTCTGATAACCGCTCAGCACCCCTCCTGTTTTGCCTGGCGAACAGCTGAGATACAGCACGGATCTCATTCCCGCGTACCAGCGCGTTTTACAGTTCTCCTGCTACGCTTTTGAGGGGGACAAGGGAGCGCTTCTATGAAAAATAAAGACGAGCAGACAGGATTAGTTGGGCTGGCGATTGGTGCCGCCGTTATCGGGCTGGTTTCATCCCAGAAGATCATCAACCGTGAAAGTATTGTCGCTGAGCTGGTAAGGCTCGGCAGGCAGAAGGGGGATGGTGTCGAAGATGAGGTCTTTTTAAAAGCGGCTGAGTTAGTGAGAAAAGGAGTATAACGATGGCTGACATTCGTCATGCACAGTGTCATTGTGGGGCGGTGAAATTTACGGTTGAGCTGACGGACGGCCTGAATACCGCACGTCGATGTAGCTGCTCGTTTTGCAGGATGCGTGGGGCGGTAGTGGTTTCAACGCCTTTGACGGGCATTAAGGTGACGCAGGGCGCGGACACGCTCACAGAGTACCGTTTCAACACCGGCACGGCGCGCCATTTCTTCTGTTCGATCTGCGGTATTTACACGTTCCACCAACGACGTTCCAATCCCAATGAATATGGTGTGAATGTCGCCTGTCTGGAAAATGTCACGCCATTCGACTTCCCGGAAGTGGCGGTAATGGATGGAGTTAATCACCCTGTGGATGGCGACAGCGGAGTATTTGGCTATCTCTCCTTCCGCAAAGAACAGGCGAAACAGCGATAAAAATTAGCCCGCAGGTCGCTGCGGGCTAACGGGATTAGAACTGGTAAACCAGACCTAACGCTACAATGTCATCCGTACCGATGCCATTGTTTTTGTAGAACGAATCATCTTCATCCAGCAGGTTGATTTTATAATCAACATAGGTGGACATGTTTTTGTTGAAATAGTAGGTAGCACCGACGTCAGCGTATTTCACCAGATCTTTATCGTCCTGGCCATTGCCCAGGTCTTTACCTTTGGACTGTAAATAGGAAATAGCCGGACGCAGACCGAAATCGAACTGATATTGTGCGGTGACTTCGAAGTTCTGGGTTTTGTTTGCAATACCGCCGCCATCTTGGCTATCGGTTGAACCATAAGGGGTCATATTGCGGGTTTCGGAATACATTGCCGCCAGGTAAATATTGTTAGCGTCATATTTCAGGCCAGCAGTCCATGCATCCGCCTTATCGCCACCTGCATACTGAGATGCTGCGCCAGTGCCAGCACTAACCTGATCGTTGGTACGGTCAGATGACGTATATGCCGCGCCTGCGCTGAAGCCCATGCCAAAGTCATAGGTGGTGGAGATACCGAAGCCATCACCGTTTTGATTACGAATGTTGTTATCTGAACGGTTATTAGTGCCTTCCTGAGAGCAGCCATACTCGTCACAGTTGCTGCCTTCATTATTACCCTGATACTGCACCGCGAAGTTCAGACCCTGCACCAGACCAAAGAAGTCGGTGTTACGGTAGGTAGCCACGCCGTTTGCACGACCGGTCATAAAGTTATCGGCATAAGTATAAGAGTCGCCACCAAATTCTGGCAGCATATCGGTCCAGCCTTCAACGTCGTACAGGACGCCATAGTTACGGCCGTAATTGAAGGAGCCGTAATCGCCCACCTTCACACCCGCGAAGGCCAGACGCGTCCAGGACTGATTGTCAGAACCTTCGGTGTTGTTTGCCTGAATGTTGTATTCCCATTGTGCGAAGCCGGTCATCATGTCGTTGATTTGGGTTTCACCTTTGAAGCCCAGTCGCATATAGGTTTGATCGCCATCTTTAGACGCGTCGTCAGAGAAATAATGCAGACCATCTACTTTGCCATACAGATCCAGTTTATTGCCGTCTTTATTATAAATTTCAGCTGCGTGAGCGGCGCCAGCCATTAACAAAGCGGGGATCATCAGTGCCAGTACTTTTCTTTGCATTTTGATTATTCCTTTGCAGTTATTTTTTTATTACTTCGTGAACTTTCCGGGCTGGAAAGCTGTCCCATGCTAAATCACTCTGACGGCGGATGAATAAAATATAATTGTTACGGGTTAAGTAAAATCTAAACTAAATGATGCGGTGGAAATAACGATTGATGCCATGAATGAATTATTATAATCAATACAAAATAAAAATTATTAATTACGTGGAAAACAAGGTAACCTCCACGCCGTTATATGCCTTTAAGATTTTTTCATCCATAATTCACGTGAATATTGTTCAGAACATTGAGGCAATTTTCACCGATCTTCTGGATTCGCCCGGTGCACGTGCATCGGGCTTTTTTTGGCAAAAAAATGCCCGGACAAGCCGGGCATAAAGTTATTCACTGGTCGATTTTTCGGCTTTCCCCGCCAGTTGCGCCAGGAAGTCATAACGCTTCTGTAGATCCGCTGCCGCATCCTTCCATAGCTGCTCTGCCACTTCTGGCTGTTGAGCGTTCAGCCTGCGGAAACGCTGCTCCTGAAGTAAGGTTTCGGCAAGGGCGTCTGACGGCGGACGCGAATCCAGCGCCAGCGGCAATTTCCCTTCATCGGCACGGCGCGGGTCGAAGCGGTACAGTGGCCAGAAGCCGGTTGCGGTGAGCTGACGCATCTGGTCGTGGCTGAGCGCCAGATCGTAGCCATGCTCCTCACACGGACTGTAGGCGATAATCAGCGACGGCCCTGGATACGCTTCCGCTTCCTGAATGGCTTTCACCGTCTGGTTGAGCTGCGCCCCCAGCGAAATCTGCGCGACGTAGACGTGTCCATACATCATCATGCTGACGCCCAAATCTTTACGCGCCTTGCGCTTGCCGTGCTCACCAAATTTCGTGACCGCCCCCAATGGCGTTGCTTTCGAGGCCTGTCCGCCGGTGTTGGAATAGCACTGAGTATCAAGCACCAGAATATTGACGTTTTCGGTCAGGCTCAGGACATGATCAAGACCGCCGAAGCCAATATCGTAGGCCCACCCGTCGCCGCCGATCAGCCAGATAGATTTTTCAACCAGCGCGTCAGCATCAGTCAGGAGTTGTTCAGCCCCTTCAACACCCTGAAGCGCGTTGCGCAGTTCAGCAACCTGCGCGCGACGAACGTCAGGTGTGGCCTCCGCATGCAGGGCATCATTCAGTTCTGCCGGGATCTTATCGGCAAACTGTGCCAGCAGACGCATTACGCGGGCGCGGTGCTGATCGACCGTCAGACGGAATCCCAGACCAAATTCTGCGTTGTCCTCGAACAGGGAGTTTGCCCACGCCGGGCCGCGACCGTTCGCGTCGGTGGTGTATGGCGTAGACGGCAGGTTACCCCCATAGATTGACGAGCAGCCCGTCGCGTTGGCAATCAGCATTCGGTCACCGTAAAGCTGAGTGAGCAGTTTGATATACGGTGTTTCGCCGCAGCCGGAGCACGCCCCGGAGTACTCGAAGAGCGGGGTGATGAGCTGCGAGGTACGAATGTCAATGCGTTCCAGCTTGTTGCGATCGATTTCGGGCAGGTCGAGGAAGAAATCATAATTCACTTTCTCTTCTTCAACATGTTCAAGACGCGACATCATATTGATGGCTTTGATTGACGGGTCCTGACGATCTTTCGCCGGGCACACCTCGACGCACAGGTTACAGCCGGTACAGTCTTCCGGCGCCACCTGTAGGACATATTTCTGACCACGCATATCGCGGGATTTTACATCCAGCGAGTGCAAACTTTCCGGCGCGCCATCTAACGCTTCTGGCGACACCACTTTGGCGCGAATGGCCGAGTGCGGGCAGGCCGCCACGCAGTGGTTGCACTGGGTGCACAGCTCTTCTTTCCAGATAGGGATCGCTTCGGCAATGTTGCGTTTTTCCCAGCGGGTCGTGCCCATCGGCCAGGTGCCGTCAGGCGGAAGCGCAGAGACGGGAAGGGTGTCGCCCAGTCCGGCAAGCATCGCCGCCGTGACGGTTTTGACGAAATCCGGGGCGGCGTCAGACACCACTGGCGGCCGGTTCGGACTGCTGGCATTGACCGGCTGCAACGGCACCTCGAACAGCGATTCGCGGGCCAGCGCCAGCGCCTGCCAGTTGCGCTCAACCAGTTCCTGCCCTTTGCTGCTGTAGCTTTTGGCGATCGCCCCCTGGAGTTCCATTAGTGCGCTGTCGCCCGGCAGAATATTGGTCAGGTGGAAGAACGCCATCTGCATAACCGTATTGATGCGCGCCGCCAGGCCGCATTCGCGGGCGATCTTCGCGGCGTTAATGACATACAGGCGCGCCTGTTTCTGGTTAAGCACTGCCTGCACTTCCTGGGGCAGGCGTGCCCAGACCTCGTCGGCGCTGTAAGGGGTGTTGATCAGGAAAATACCGCCGGGCTTCAGGCGCTCGGCCATCTGATATTTATCAATGAACTGGAGCTGGTGACAGCCAACAAAATCTGCCTGAGAAATCAGGTATGCCGAGCGGATCGGGTGTTCGCTGACGCGCAGGTGGGAGACGGTCAGTCCGCCCGCTTTTTTGGAGTCGTAGACGAAATATCCTTGCGCATACCACGGCGTAGAGTTGCCGATAATTTTGATGTTGTTCTTGGTCGCCGAGACGCTGCCGTCGCTGCCCAGACCGTAGAACAGCGCTTCCAGTTTCGCATTGGAGGGCAGGGTGTTTTCCGGCAAGGGGAGAGAAAGGTTAGTCACGTCATCATAAATGCCGACCGTAAAGCGCGGCTTCGGTTTTGCCTCGCGGAGTTCAGCAAATACCGCCAGGACGCACTCCGGTCCGAACTCTTTGGAAGACAACCCATAACGCCCGCCAATGACGCGCGGCAGCGTTTCGCGCTCACCGCGGTTAAACGCCTCAGCCAGAGCGGTCATCACATCCAGATAAAGTGGCTCAGCCTGTGCCCCAGGTTCTTTGGTGCGGTCCAGTACCGCCACGGCACGCGCGCTGTCCGGCAGGGCTGCGAGCAGGTATTTCGCTGAGAAGGGACGGTAGAGGCGAACTTTGAGCACGCCAACTTTTTCACCACGCGTCAATAGCTCATCGACCACCTCTTCACAGGTGCCGATGGCGGAGCCCATCAGAACGATCACGCGCTCGGCCTGCGGATGACCGTAATATTCAAACGGCTTATATTCGCGGCCCGTCGCAGCGGCAAAATCGTCCATCGCCTGTTCAACGTGCTCATAGACCGCGTTGTACCACGGGTTTGTCGCCTCGCGGGACTGGAAATAGGTATCCGGGTTCGCAGAGGTACCCCGGATCACCGGATGTTCCGGATTGAGGGCGCGAGCGCGATGCGCATCGATGTCAGCCTGCGGCAGCAGATTCAGAATGGTGTCGTCCGGCAGCGGAACAATTTTATTGATCTCGTGGGACGTGCGAAAACCATCGAAGAAATGAATAAATGGCACTCGGCTTTTCAGCGTGGCGATATGCGAAATCAGCGCGAAGTCCTGCGCTTCCTGCACGCTGCTGGCGCAGAGCATAGCGCAGCCGGTCTGACGCACGGCCATCACGTCTGAGTGGTCGCCAAAAATAGAGAGAGCGTGAGTGGCTACGGTGCGTGCGGCGACGTGTAACACAAACGGCGTTAATTGCCCTGCCAGCTTGTAAAGCGTGGGGATCATCAACAGCAGCCCCTGAGACGACGTAAACGAGGTCGACAGGGCACCGGTCTGCAACGCACCGTGCACGGTGGCAATGGCACCGGCTTCGGACTGCATCTCTACAACCCGCGGGACATCGCCCCAGACGTTTTTTATCCCATTACCAGCCCAGGCGTCAGCCTGTTCAGCCATCGTGGAGCTGGGAGTGATGGGGTAGATGGCGATAACTTCGCTGGTACGAAACGCAACAGACGCGACTGCACCATTGCCGTCAATAGTTTGCATAGGAGAACACCCTTACATTGCGCAAAAAGAGGGGCCTGAAAAACGACGACAGACCCTGAATATTATCTGTGTATTTTAGCAAAGCTCAGGTTTTACGATTTTCGCTTTTGTGTCCTTGGTATGCGCTGTATCAATGACTCGAAGGCTATTCGCGTTAAAAAATTGCGAGAAATTGTTACCAGGGCGCATAAATACGCACATCCGCTCTCGACGATGCGGCGCGTGATGCCTATTATGCATAGGTTTCGCTTTATTTATGGGGAGGAAGGTATGCGTTCAGCATTTTGGGTCGGATGTGCCGCGTTACTGTTGTCGGCATGCAGCAATGAACCTGTACAGCAGGCGACAGCGGCACACGTTACGCCAGGTATGCGGGCGGCTATGTCCAGTTCAGGTCAGGCCAACTGCGCAATGATCGGCGGTTCACTCTCCGTTGCCCGTCAGCTCGATGGCTCCGCCATCGGCATGTGCGCATTGCCAAATGGCAAACGCTGTAGTGAGCAGTCGCTTGCCGTAGGTTCGTGCGGAAGCTACTGAGTTATTCAACTCGCTTAAACATCAATGTCTTATTGGCTGTCGCCAGTGTTAACTGGTCTTCGGTCAGGTCTACCTGTGCGCCTGTGCGTAGCATATCGGCGATGGTCTGATCCAGTTCATTTAGCTGCTGCTCGGTGCAGAGTTTCCGCGTCATTGCCAGCGTTTTGACCGTCAACTCTCCTTCGGACAGTTTCCCCTGGCCGTTGAAGCCGTTGCACATTGTGCCGGAGACGACAATGTTGTTAATCAGGCTGATATTGGGTTGCGCACTGAAGCGAATTTCAGGCTGGGTTTTCCCGCCTTTAACCGCTTTGCCATCCACATTCTCCAGAACGAAACGATGATTCTCTAGCTGTTCGGTCTGAACGGAGGCTTTACCAGGATTAACGCATCCAGCCAGTGCGAGGCTGATTAAACTTACTGCCGCGAGCTTTTTCATTTTTTTTCTCAAACTATCAATACCGTAAATATTTTTTCAGTGTAACCATACCCTCCTGGGTGTTAATGGGGTTTATCTGAAAGTGCGGGAAGGGACCGGGCGGCGGCGCACCCGGTCAGTGAGTTAGTGCGATTTAAATCCGGCTGCGGCCATCAGCATTTTAAAGAGCATACTTACGCAGGCCAGCGCCAGAACGCTGCCGCCCCAGATGATGGCAAGCCACATCAAACGTTTCCATACAGGTTGTTGCATCAGTGATAACCCTCCCCATGCTGTACTTTTCCGCGAAAAACGTAATAACTCCAGAAGGTGTAGACCAGAATCACGGGAATGATCAACAGTGCACCCACTAACATAAAGCCCTGGCTTTGGACTGGCGCAGCGGCCTGCCACAGGGTAATGTCCGGCGGGATAATATGCGGCCAGATGCTGATCCCAAGCCCGCTAAAGCCAAGAAAAACCAGCCCTAATGTCATAATAAACGGCAGAGTATGGCTCGCAGGATCGTTCAGGCAGCGCCACTGGCACAGACTCAGGATCGCAACCAGCGCAGGCACTGGCAGCAGATAAAACAGATTCGGCAGCGTAAACCAGCGCGCAGCAATAGCTGGTTGGGCGAGAGGGGTCCAGATACTGATTACTGCAATGAATACCAGAAGCAGGAGCAGAAGCACTTTCGATACCTGACGCATCCGCTGTTGCAGGGCATTTTCGCTTTTCATTACCAGCCACGTTGAACCTAGCAGCGCGTAAGCCACTACAAGACCCGCACCGCAGAAAAAATTGAACGCGGTAAACCAGTCAAACGGCCCACCGCTGTAAGCGCGACCAGTGACGCTGAACCCATGGATGACCGCGCCGACGGTGATGCCCTGGCTAAAGGTCGCCACAATTGATCCGCCAATAAAGGCCTTATCCCAGAACGGGCGGTGCGCCGGAGTGGCCTTGAAGCGAAATTCGAAGGCGACGCCACGAAATATAAGCCCGATCAGCATTATTGTCAGTGGAATGGTTAGCGCGTCGATGATAACCGCATAGGCGAGAGGAAAGGCGCCAAACAGGGCCGCACCGCCAAGCACCAGCCAGGTTTCGTTGCCATCCCAGACGGGAGCCACGCTATTGACCATCACGTCTCGGTCGTCCGCATTCGGCGTTGCCGGAAACAGGATGCCTATCCCCAGATCAAAACCGTCCATCACGATATACATCAACGTGGCGAAAACGATAATCACGAACCAGATAATGGAAAGATCGATACCCATTACGGTTACTCCTTAAATTCAGTGGTGACGGCAGAAAGCGGACGAGCAGGGCGGCCATCGGATTCAGTCGCGAAGGATTCATGGGGCTGCGGCCCTTTTTTAATCAGACGCACCATATAGCTGTAACCCACGCCGAATACAGCGGTATAAACCACGAAGAAGGCCAGCAAACTGACGCTCATGTGCAGATCGCCATGCGCGGAAACCGCATCCTTTGTACGCTGTAGACCATAGACGACCCAGGGCTGGCGGCCGACCTCCGTTGTTACCCATCCGGCGAGGATCGCGATCAGCCCGGACGGCCCCATCAGCAGGGCAAACCACAGGAAGGAACGTGAGGTATAAAGGCGCTGTTTATAACGCAGCCAGATTGCCGTCACGCCCAGGAGCAGCATCAACATTCCCAGGCCGGCCATGATGCGGAAAGACCAGAAGACAATGGTGGCGTTCGGGCGATCTTCTTTTGGGAACTCCTTCAATGCCGGAACCTGTTTATCGAGACTGTGGGTCAGGATCAGGCTGCCGAGAGCGGGAATTTCCAGGCCAAAACGGGTCCGTTCCTGCTCCATATCCGGCCAGCCAAATAGCAGCAGTGGGGTAGGCTCACCCGGCGGATTCTCCCAGTGGCCTTCTATGGCGGCTATTTTCGCTGGCTGGTGTTTTAAGGTGTTAAGCCCGTGCATATCCCCCACCAGCGCCTGGACTGGGGCCACGATCAACGTCATCCACAACGCCATGGAAAACATGGTGCGAATAGCGGGCGTATTGTTTCCGCGCAGCAAATGCCAGGCCGCGGAAGCACCGACAAACAGCGCGCTGCTGAGAAATGCCGCTATCGACATGTGCAGCAGGCGGTAAGGGAAGGAGGGGTTAAACACCACGGCAAACCAGTCCACCGGAACGACCTGACCGTTAATGATTTCATACCCTTGCGGTGTCTGCATCCAGCTGTTTGACGAGAGGATCCAGAACGTGGACATGAGGGTCCCCAGTGCGACCATGCAGGTCGAAAAGAAGTGCAGCCCTGGCCCGACCTTATTCCAGCCAAACAACATTACCCCGAGGAACCCCGCCTCAAGGAAGAACGCGGTAAGCACTTCATAGGTCAGCAGGGGGCCGGTAATACTGCCCGCAAACTGGGAAAACCCACTCCAGTTAGTGCCAAACTGATAAGCCATCACCAGGCCGGAGACCACGCCCATCCCAAAGTTGACGGCGAAGATCTTCGACCAGAAATGGTACAGCGAGCGCCAGACGGGATTTTTTGTTTTCAACCACAGCCCTTCCAGCACGGCGAGATAGCTCGCCAGGCCAATGGTTATCGCCGGAAAAATAATATGAAAGGATACGGTAAAGGCGAACTGTATTCGCGCAAGATGAAACGCATCTAAACCAAACATGCACTGCCTCAATGTTAAACGGTGTACTGTTATGATAGAGAGGCGGCAAATGAGATATCAGAAGCAGAAATCGATAATTTATCTATAACAGTTGTGGGAAAAGCTGAACTTTATCTGGCTGATATAGGTAACAAGGAAGAATAAAAAATTTCTTTTTATGATTTTTACGCATTAAACAGCTTGCTTTGTCGCCAGCAACATGCGTTAATGGATTTTTGGTTTTGAATCCAAATAAATATCTGACGTAGTTTTATAAAGCAGTTCTCATCACGTTGTGCCTCTCCGCAGCCTCTCTTGGGTCTTTATCTACATTCCGATTAGTTTTGTATCGAACCATTTATTGCCTGATCGGCTCATGAGTAATTTACGTTTTTACGTTTACAGGAGAATCCTATGACTTCTTATATCCATTTCCGCTGCCCATGCTGTCATGGCTCGCAGTACCGCACCTCAGCTTTTGATGTGTCTGACAAAAATCCGTTCGGCGCGAAATGCATTTTCTGCAAATCGTCGATGATCACGCTCGACCACCTGGCCGCAGCGCGTTCTGCTCAGAATCACATTACAGAGTACCGCAAGTAATCTGCCGCGTTTCCTATAACAGTTAGCAAAATCTTCTCTTTTTCTCCTGCTGATATACACTGTCAGCAATAAGGAGAATCTGATGAAAAAATACCAGCGTCTGGCGCAACAAATTATCTCGCAGATTGAGCTTGGCGTATGGTTGCCGGGCGATAAGCTGCCTTCTCTACGAGAGCAGGTGGCAAGCAGCGGCATGAGTTTTATGACCGTGGGCCACGCGTATCAGATGCTGGAAAGTCAGGGGCGCATTGTTGCCAGACCGCAGTCAGGCTATTACGTTGCCGCCCGCCCGACCACACACCAGCCTGCACCGCCCGCGCAGGTGATGCGCGATGAAGTGGTCGACATCAACACCTATATTTTCGACGTGCTACAGGCCAGCCGCGACCCCTCCGTTGTCCCTTTTGCCTCGGCGTTTCCCGATCCGCGCCTTTTCCCGCTTCAGCAACTCAACCGATCGCTGGCTAACGTCAGCAAAACGGCTACCGCCATGAGCGTGATCGAAAACCTGCCGCCGGGTAACGTCGACTTACGTCATGCCATTGCCCGTCGCTACGCTCAGCAGGGAATGAATATCTCCCCGGATGAAATTGTGATCACCGCGGGCGCGCTTGAGGCGCTTAACCTCAGTTTGCAGGCTGTGACTGAACCAGGGGACTGGGTTATCGTTGAAAACCCCTGTTTTTATGGTGCACTCCAGGCGCTTGAACGTCTGAAACTGAAAGCGCTGTCGGTTGCCACTGACGTGCGTGAGGGCATCGATCTCAGTGCCCTTGAGCAGGCGTTAAATGATTATCCGGTGAAAGCCTGCTGGCTGATGACCAACAGTCAGAACCCGCTCGGCTTCACGCTGAGTGCAGAGAAGAAAGCTCAGCTGGTGGCCTTACTCACCCGGCATAACGTCACGCTGATTGAAGACGATGTTTACAGCGAACTCTACTTTGGCCGCGAAAAGCCGCTTCCGGCAAAGGCCTGGGATAAGCAAGATATGACGTTGCACTGCTCCTCATTCTCCAAGTGTCTGGTGGCTGGTTTCCGTATTGGCTGGGTGGCGGCGGGAAAACATGCGCGCCGTATTCAGCAGTTGCAGCTGATGAGTACGTTGTCCACCAGCTCTCCCATGCAGCTGGCGCTGGTGGATTACCTGGCGACCAAACGTTACGACGCCCACCTTCGTCGCCTGCGACGCACGCTTGCTGAACGCAAACAGCAGGCCTGGCAATCGCTTTTGCGTCATATGCCTGCCGGCGTCAAAATCCATCATAACGACAGCGGCTACTTTTTATGGCTTGAACTGCCTGAACAGCTGGATGCGGGGCGGTTGAGTGAGAAGGCGTTAACCCATCAAATCAGCATTGCGCCCGGCAAGATGTTTTCCACCTCCAATATCTGGACACCGTTTTTCCGTTTCAATACCTCATGGGGCTGGGGCGAGCGGGAGGAGCAGGCGGTCGTCCAGCTGGCGGGGTTAATCCGCGAAATGATGCTGCACCCAGTCACACCTTGATGAAAATTCCTGAAGCGACATGACGCGCGGTCTACCTTTAGTAAGGGAGCGCGGATTGGTAACGTGACGTTGTCGCGTTTCTGCCCGCCAGAACGTGTGCTGACAGCGAAAACAATGTCGATTTCAACAGGACGATGCTATGCAAAATCAATTGCTGATTAATGGTGAACTGGTGACCGGCGAAGGTGAGAAGCAGGCGGTTTATAATCCTGCCACGGGTGAAGTGCTGCTGGAGATTGCTGAAGCGTCGGCAGCACAGGTGGACGCTGCCGTCCAGGCTGCCGATCGCGCGTTCACAGAGTGGGGACAAACGACGCCGAAAACGCGCGCCGAATGTCTGTTGAAACTGGCTGATGTGATAGAAGCCAACGCTGACGCGTTCGCAAAAGTGGAGTCCCTTAACTGCGGGAAACCGCTGCACTGTGTTCAGGGAGATGAGATCCCGGCCGTGGTCGATGTGTTTCGCTTCTTTGCCGGGGCCGCCCGCTGCCTGAACGGGCTGGCTGCCGGAGAATACCTCGAAGGACATACCTCAATGATCCGCCGCGACCCGGTTGGCGTTGTCGCCTCTATTGCGCCCTGGAACTACCCTCTGATGATGGCGGCGTGGAAGCTGGCGCCCGCGCTGGCGGCGGGAAACTGTGTCGTCATCAAGCCGTCTGAAATCACCCCGTTGACGGCGCTGAAGCTGGCGGAACTGGCGAAAGATATCCTCCCGCCAGGCGTGCTGAACGTGCTGTTTGGTCGCGGCAAAACCGTAGGAGATCCGCTGACCGGTCACGAAAAAGTCCGTATGGTTTCTCTCACCGGCTCTATTGCTACCGGAGAACATATTATCGGGCATACCGCATCTTCAGTTAAACGTACCCATATGGAATTGGGCGGAAAAGCCCCGGTCATTGTCTTTGACGATGCAGATTTGGATGCCGTGGTTGAAGGCGTGCGTACGTTTGGTTTCTACAATGCTGGTCAGGATTGTACCGCAGCCTGTCGTATCTATGCCCAGAAGGGGATTTACCCCGCGCTGGTCGAAAAGCTGGGCGCAGCCGTTGCCAGCCTGAAAATGGGCGCGCCGGACGATGCGTCAACCGAGCTGGGCCCGCTCAGCTCCGCAGCGCATCTTTCCCGCGTTTGTGCTGCCGTGGACGAAGCCAAAACCCTTGGACATATCCGCGTCGTCACCGGTGGCAGTAAAAGAGAGGGGGCAGGATATTACTTCCAGCCAACGCTGCTGGCCGGGGCGAAGCAGGAAGATGCGATCGTCCAGCGAGAAGTGTTTGGTCCGGTGGTCAGCGTGACAGAATTTGAGGATGAAGCGCAGGTGCTGAACTGGGCTAACGATTCGCAATACGGCCTGGCCTCGTCCGTCTGGACCAAAGACGTCGGACGCGCCCATCGCCTCAGCGCACGGTTGCAGTATGGCTGCACCTGGGTCAATACCCATTTTATGCTGGTGAGCGAAATGCCGCACGGCGGGATGAAGTTATCCGGTTATGGCAAAGATATGTCGGTCTACGGACTTGAGGATTACACGGTAGTCCGGCATGTAATGATCAAACACTAAACTCTCATGCCCGGCGCAGTGCCGGGCGATTCAGCTTACCAGCCACATACCTCGTGTTCATTTTCCGTATCGTAGGCGCGAACGGTGTTCACCAGATCCTTCACGACATCTGCCGCGACGTCCGGGATCAACAGCTCCATTGGCGCTTCTGTTTCATAATCCACCGACACGCCGTTGCTGTTGTTGGTGACGGTCACGGTATAGGTAGCCTTACCCATTATTTACTCCTTATGCGTGTTGACCACTTTACCGATGCCCGCACCGCTGAGCGTGACGGCAGGATCCGCGAAAAAATCGATATTAAAATAGGTGTCGTCGGTCAGTAGCTCAATGCGGTGCCATTTTTGCGGTGGGGAGATGCCAAAAGAACCGGCCTCAATGACCACTTCCAGATCGGGTTCGGTGGCGTCGCCATCGGCAAAGCCAAAGTAACGCACTGCACCCTGCATGACGGATAACCGACCGTACACGCCGGCTTTGGTGTTGTGATGGGTAAAAAGCGCTTTTGGGGCGGTCTCTTTATTCCAGAACGGCGTCGAGCGGGTATGAACAAAGTTTTCAGGAATACGTAACATCATAGTTTCCTTCATGTTGGCGGGCGCTTAAAGGGACTTAAGCACCTCAGGTTCAACAAAGAATTCAATATTGAACAGGGTGTCGTCGGTCATCACCTCAATGTGGTGCCATCTCTCTGGCGGGAAAACGCCGAAACGACCCGCTTCAATGACGAGCTCGCTGTCAGGCTCAGAGGTAAATTCATCAGCATAGCCCAGATAACGCACTGCGCCACGCATCACCGACAGGCGAGGGTAAACGCCCGGACGCGTGCCCGTATCAAGGTGACGTTTAAAAATGCCGGCGGGGGCCGTTTCTTTGTTCCAGAAAGGCGTGGAACGGGTGTGAATGCAACTCTGCGGAATGCGTAGCATGTTTCCTCCCTTAAAAGCCTGCTGTTATTAAACTGCTTTCTGAGGGGATGGATTTATCAAAAAGTGCATTTAATATGCATCTTATCAATAATAACCGTTTTGCTTTACCCGGCGTTGTTACACAAGGTACTCAGTTGTTATTATCCTTAGTATTTAAGTGGTTATGATGTAACGAAAAAACTTGATCTGTGTCAACATATGACGCATATTGCGTGCGGTTATTTTTCGGCTCAGGTAAACAGAATGACGTTGTATCAAAAGATGTTGGTGTTCTACGCAATCATGGCCTCCATCTGCGCATTAATCACCTGGTTCCTGTCTAAAGATCGTAAACGTATTCGCCTGTTGAGCGCATTCCTGGTGGGTTCCACCTGGCCGATGAGCTTTCCTGTTGCCCTGTTGATCTCTCTTTTCTGAAGCACGCTTCCAGAATCGGCATCAAGACATAGCATTCCATACATTGAATCTGTATAAATATACAGTCCTTCATACATGGAGTGCTTATGAACAGTTTCTATTCGCAGCAAGCAGGCTGCACTGTGCGCTGGCAAGATCTTCCCGGTGTCGGTGACCCGGTTGTGTTTATCCACGGGTTGGGCTGTGCATCGTCGTATGAATATCCTCGTATTGTCTGTGATACCCGTTTCGGGGGGCGCAGAGCCATTCTGATCGATCTTCCCGGTAGCGGTTACAGTGACAAACCTGACAACTACCGTTATCGCACGAGCGAACAGGCGCAGGTGGTGGTTGAATTGTTAAACCATCTCGGCCTGGATAGTCTATGGCTGTATGGTCATAGCATGGGGGGGAGTATCGCGATCGAAACGGCAGCACTGTTAACGTCGCGCGTTAAGGGCCTGATAGTATCTGAACCCAATTTTCATGCGGGTGGCGGGATGTTCAGCCGAGCAATTGCGGCCCAAACGGAACAACATTTTCTGGCTCAGGGCTATGATGACATGCTGCGGGCGGAAACGTCGCCGTGGGCTGGAAGCCTTCAAAGCAATGCCCCCTGGGCCGTCTGGCGCGGCGCAACAAGCCTGGTCGAGGGCGTTAAACCTGACTGGGCACGCCTGTTCTTGTCATTGAGCTGCCCGGTAATGTTAGTTTTTGGTGAGCGATCCCTGCCTGATGACGATTTTAATCGCCTGCAACAAAACGGCGTTGCTGTAAAAATTATCCCTGATGCGGGCCATTCAATGTCCTGGGAAAACCCGTCAGCGTTGGCTCAGGCTTTATCTGGCTTCATAAACGGCTCATGAAGGGGTAGCCCGCATTGCTGCGGGCTGCAATGATTAAGACAGCAGGGCAGACAAGGCTTTCCGCGCAGCAGGCTGAACGTCATACGGGCACTGATAATCCACGTTCTCAATCGCGCGTGTGTAGAGCGCAACCAGCCAGTCATAAACATAGGCTGTCGCCGCATGGACAGGCTGCTCGCCAAGTCGGGTAAGACGGGGTGAAGCGCTGCTCACAACTGGCGTCACAAAAATTGGCTGACCTTTGCGGATCCGGCTTGCAGGCCGTTCAGAAACGGGCGTCATTTCATAGCCAAGCCAGCTAATGAAATTGCCTGTCGCGGCATGCAGCTGCGCGGCACTGCTTTTATCTTTTTCTGCAATGCGTTGCAGTTGCAGCGGCAGATCCAGCCGGTAGCTGGTAACGATCAGCACATCCGCAATCTGCTGTAATACCTCTGCGTCCAGGCCCAGACGGGCAGCCGCCGCGTCGTTGCGACTCCACTGACGAAGATGGTTAACCCACACGTTATGGGCCAGCCGCGCCTTGTCTTTGGTCTGCAACGCGCCTGGATTTTCCTGCGTCTCTTCCGCAAACAGATCGATAACATCGTTAAACAGGCCGTTGACCTGTTCCTCACGAGGCTGGTGAACGGTCAGCAGCGTCTCAAACGCGTTTAACGGCGGCAGAAGCCCCTCAAGCAGTTCACCATGACGAGCGGCACTGCCTTGCAGCGTTCGGACCATTTTTTCGGCCTGTGCCCGCCCTGCGCCTGGCTCCTGAGTGAGAGGCGCGACATATGGGCGCATCAGCGTCGACACCGACTCTTGTAACAGCCTTTTTAGCGCGCGGAGACGCTTCTGGCGCTGTGCCGGCAGGGTAGCCTGCGACAGCCACTCAATCACCCGCTGCATGCTGTGGGTATCGAGCGCCTGGAGCGTGCCCCAGCGCAGGCCCGGCTGGCCCAGCAATTGCTGCACCGCTTCGTCCAGATTCTGCTTTGTGGTAAACCGCGCATCATGAGGGGTAATGGCCCAGACCAGCCCCGGCAACGCGGATTCTTCAACCGGCTGCGTCTCTTTGACCCAGTTTTGCAGGAGCCTTGCCGTTTTCGCGGTCTGCTGGTGGTGCGCCGTCGCATTGCAGATAACCAGGATATCCGGCTGAATGTGCTGACGATAATGCTCCAGCAACCACAGGCATTTTGCCTGCATCATCAGCGGCGTGTTTTCCTCAGAAATGGCAGGGATATCAATGACGTCAACGTTATCCAGCACGCAGTTCTCAACGGGCAGCACCACTTCGCGGGTCAGAGATGCCAGTACATCGACGGGCAGGCTAATGGCGTTAAGCAGCTCGCCGTTTTTTACCGGATGAAGCAGTGTTTCCTGTGCTTCCGGCACGGTAAACGCCCCGTGCGTAAGGAAGCCTTCGCAGGGCAGACCAAAGCTGTCCACCAGCAGACTCAACGGCGCCGCAAGCGCGCTGGCATGGCTGGTTTGATGCAGCACCTGGGCGAATTTAAGCCACTGCTGGGTTAACTCCTGCTGCTCACCCCACAGCAGAGACCAGACGCTGGCGCGGGTGCTGAGATCAAGCGACGGAACCAGCAGGGCAAACTGGTGCCACAGGGCATCATCAATATGCTGCTTAGCGCCGGGTACTACGCTTTGCCAGAACCGGGCAATGGTCGCGACTTCCCGCGCCGTCATTCCCGGCACGCTCTGCGGTTGACGCAGCGCCCGCCACTTCTCAAGCCGGGCTTCAATCACCAATTTATCCACCGCGCGGATCTGCGGATCCAGCGTGGTGCGCGCGATAAACAGCTGCACCAGCTCGGCCTCCGTTACCAGGCGCAGGCGTAAGGGAAACGCGTCGTCTGCGACCTCGCGGGACGCTCTGCTGAAACGCACGGCCATGTTGGTCGGTGCATGCCCGGGGTTAATATGCGAGAAGTAATCAAACGTGCGTTGACCCGGCGTAACGTTCAGCCGTTCGTCCCCGCTGCCGCAAAGAGCAGCCAGCAGGTGCGCTTTCGCGGCCTGCGAGTGGCCATATAAGCCGATACTGCCCTGGCTGACAAGGGCGCGATCGAGCGCCTCTTCACGCGCGCTTACTGCGTTAAGGCGGGCAAGCAGGGCGTCGGCTTCGTTATCCAGCATCGGGGCGTGCTGTCGCGTCTCGTTGATCCACCCGATTAAGGCCTGAGTGGTGGCAGTCGTCGCAGTCATTTAAGGTATACGCTCCCGCTGTCGATCCAGTAGTGGCTGCCGCTGTGTCGGCGATCGGCCAGAGTATTCAGTTTAAAGGTCAGGGCATCCGGCGGCACTGGCGTGCCGTCCTGTAGCCAGGCATCACTCAGCTCGAAAGATTCCGGGCCTTCCTGCTTAGTGCCGCCACGCAGCTTCAGGCGCACGTTCAGTACGCCGTCGCCCGCAATGGCTTTCGCCAGCTCGGCTGAGTTGATGCTCAGGGTATAGAGCGGCGTAGCGGGCCAGCGGGCATTGGCCAACTGCCGGAAGCCGAGCGTAACGTTGCCGCGCAGCGGGAAGTGCAGACGGGCGTCCAGTTTCGCGCCGGGTTTATCGAGGTCGATATCGTGATACCAGACGTTCTCGTCCCGCAGGGTATTGATCGTGTTATCCAGCACGCCCAGATAGCGCACCGTAGAATACGCGCCGATATCCGCTGCTTTAAAGTTAAAGCGCGGCAGACGAAGATCCAGCGCCAGGCTACAGAGCATCGCTCCCACCGCAGCGGTGGATTTCGGGTTGCCGATCCGTCCCTGCTGGCTGAACGGATACCATTCATGAACCTGGTATTTATCCAGCCAGACGATGCGGTTGACGGGCACCGGTTGCAGGTGGCGAATCAAGGCCTGAACGCCCGGCAGACAGCCCGGCCGTCCCGTGATCAGCAGGATATCGCAGCTGTAATGAGAGATCGCCTCACATACCGCATGAAGCGGGGCGGCAAGCGTGAATTGACCCGCCAGCATGGCGTCCCGCATCTCCCGGAAGCTGACGTGCAGCGGTACGCTGAACAGATCAAAGTGTTCTGAGCCGGCAGGCAACGCATGGTCGATCGCCTGCTGGAGATAATTCATCACGTTGCGCGTCGGTTTTTGCGCAAGCAGATCGCCAAAGGTGGCATGCAGCCCGGCCAGCGGATCGTCAACATCGCTCGATTCCCACGCCGCCAGGATCGTGTGACCGATCGGCATAAAGAGCTGAAGCGCCGTCTGCTGGCGCAGGACCGCCTGGGTATCGATCCGCCCGGAGTCACCGAACAGGGATGCCATCAGCTGGGAGGCATCGGCTATGCCGGATTTCTGAAGCTGGGTTTGCAGGGCGGGCAGAACGTAGCGCTGGATCACGTCCAGCAGCGTGTCGTCGCCAGCGACCTTGAACCCTTCGCGGAACAGCAGCTGCGGGGTGATTTTGACGTTATTCCCGGAACCATCATCTAACTGATAGTGCGTGATGGCCATATCCGTCGTGCCGCCGCCGATATCAATCGAGGCCACGCGCAGCGCACGCCCCGGCTGGACGCCAGGCTCAGGCGCGCGATCCGGACGGGCGAGGGAGGCGAAAAAGGCCTCGGTCTGGCCACCAAAATGGGAAATGGCTTCGTTATACAGCCACACCAGCTGGCCGCAGCTGGCCTCGTCCCACTCCATCTGGATCTCAGGGACCGGCACCACGCTTTTTTCCTGCTGCTTGCGGCTGGCAAAATCTTCATCCTGCGGGTGCCAGCCCATCGCTTTCCAGACGATGGCGATGGCTTCGAACATGCGGCGACGGAAAATCTCGCGCTCCTGTTTCGGCATTGCCGACGGCAGGGTGAGGATCAGCGTCCGCAGCTGGCGCGGAGAGGCCGGGAAGCCGAGCCGCAGGCGGGTGGCCACGCTGTTAATCTGGCCAAGCGCCTGAGCCAGCAGCTCGCAGAGCATGTGCGTCATCAGGGTGCTGCGGCTGTACTGCGGAGAGAACACCGGCAGGCGCTCATCCTGCGGCAGCGTAAAGAGCGGTTCCCCGTCGTCGTTCATCAGGTTCATCAGCGGAAACGCAGTTGCCAGCGGTTCGCGCTGGGTTTTGCTGTTCATCTGGCTAAAGCGCCAGTCCTGCACCACCGGCGTCTCGTCCCACAGATAGCGACGCGGGCTGGAGATGCCGCTGTTGCCTTCCGTGCCCAGACGCTGCATCGCCAGCTTACGCGCTTCATCACCCACGCGGACAATCGACGGCCAGACGAACGCATCCTCCCGGCCGCTTTCCACGGAGAAGTGCTGTTTGCCAAAACGCGCTTCAGAAAACTCAAGTCGGCTGGTAAACAGCGGCTCATTCAGGAACTGCGGCTCACTCAGAGATCGTACCTGAAGTTCAGCCGTCTGGCGCAGGCCGTCGTTGGCATCACCATGATCTTCAATAATCACGCCGCAGGTGTGGGTGTTGCCTACGTCAAGGATCAGATCGACAGGAATAGCAGGGGTGCTCAGGGTATGGGTGACAAACTTCACTTCCGGCACGGTGAGTTGTTCACCGAGCATGGAGAGCAGGTTGAGCCAGTGCGCCTGATATTCAAAGCTGCGCATGGCCTGATGCAGCTCGCGCTCGGAGCGTTTTTCAACCCCGTCGGCAAACTGGGTGAAGGCTTCTCGCAGCCAGCCGTCAATCCAGGTCTGGTCGAGGAAACTCTCAACCTCATTGTCGCGCCAGGCGAGCGCGAAACGCGTGCCGTTCAGGATATCGTTTTCAACCGGCGACAGGGCAGACGTCGCATGCTCTGCAATCTGGCTGTCGAGCGCGACGGTGACCCGGTGCGTATTGCCAGCTGCGTCGGGCGTGGAAAGCTTTCGTACCTGGACGCGCGCCCAGTTATCCGGGCCTTCAACAAACGTCCGCGGCGGGTTAAAGCGCAGGAAAGGGATCGGCAGCCAGACGCCGTCCAGCACGGTCAGGGAGTCATGCAGTGGAATGGTGCTTTCAGGCTTGACCACTTCCGGCTGCCCGCCATCGGTGGCAGGGAGCGTGTACCGGCCGTTAACCAGGTCAAAATCCAGACGCAGCAGCGGGCCATTTGCCGTTTTACGCACGAAACGCCCGTTGCTGGCGGTGTCCTGCGGAGTCAGGCCAAAATCGAGAAACTGCACGCCGCTGTTAGCAATCAGCGTCACGCTCTGTTTATAGTCGCAAAGATTAACCAGCATAGGATCAAACACCTGCTTTCTTGAACGTCAAAGGAACGACGGTGTTGGCATCGTAACGTGCGGTGCATTCCGCCACATCGCTGGCACCTGCCTTACAGGTCACTTCCGGCATCGGATAGCGTGAACCGTCGGTGCAACGAGCGTTTCCGCGCGTTTTGATCAACAGCTCGCCGTTGCTGTGTAATCCGGAAAAGACGTCTACCCGGCAGACAATGTTGTCGCCATGCACGACCCGGGCGAAACCTTTATTGTTCTGGATCTGGTAGCGCAGCGACGGCGGTTTGCCGGTGAGCGGATCCTGCACATCGAGAAACGCGCGCCAGGTGCCGTTCAGGAAGCGCGTTAACCCCGCTTTGACCTGGTTTGCCTCCATCACCATCGCATCTTTCGGTATCGCGGTAATGACCACCGGTTCGGCTGCCGGGGCAGGCGTTTTCACCTTCGGCTCTACCACTTCGGCCTGGTGCAGCGGGAGTTTCAGTTCAAGCGGCTCAACCGTCTTTATGGGGGCCGGAGCAATGGCGACGGGTACTGGCGCTGGTGTGGCAACAGGCGCTGCGATCGGGGCCTGTTTTGGCCAGAGCAGCGGGGTGGCGATGGCTGCAATAATGACGGCGGCAACCGGCAGCAACCACAGGGGGGAGCGACGTTTTTTCTGTATGGCCGCCGGTGCGGGCTCTGGCGGCGCGGCGTTCATGCGCACCGGCTCTGGCGTATACAGTTCATCTTCGGTGATACGGACGGTAGCCACAGGCTTGATAAGCGGCGCGTCGGCCTGCTCAAAGGTCACCACCGGGGCCGGTTCTGGCTCAGGTTCAGGCTCAGGCTCGTTAATCACCACTGGCTCAGGTTCAGGGACCAACGATTCGCGCAGGCAGTCCAGCACGTCGTCGCGCGCGTTCTCGTTAAGGTTGACGAAACCCCAGAAGCAGATCACCGGTTTGCCATCCACCAGGAAAACAAAGTTTTCACCGGGAAACTGAAAGGCTTTTGAGAGCAGAGAGCCAAACAGTTGCTGCGCCGTTTTCGGTGACTGAAGGCATTTTTTACTCAGCGACTCCACGCTGGCGAGCGTGTTTTCCAGATAGCGCAGGGCGCGATAACGATCATCTTCATCCGCCGCCTTCCAGCTGGAGACGGTTCCCTCAACCGGGGAGTACCAGTCAACGCGATCGCCGCCGTCGTTGACCTGGGGGATGGCCAGGCAATCAACGATAGCCTGTTGTTTGCGCAACCGAAGCGCTTCGCGGATTTGCAGCGCTGATTCAAAAACGGCCTGTCCGCCGCCGCCAACGGCCTGAAAATCATCCAGATTACCGCTGCGTAAAAGTGTTTTTGCCACGATTTGGTCCTGTAGACTTTTTCACGCCATTACTTTAGCGAATCAGGTAAGCAAGCAAACGGCTGAGGAGACGGCAAAAGGGACGATTTCTTGCGGCATTGATCGTGACGGTTGTGCTTGACGAATAATGGACCTTAAGGCAAATCGGTTTCTGCGGGATGATGCTAAAACCAACGAAATGTACGGCTTTAGAATAACCTGATAGTGATTCGTTATTTGTCAGGCCAAAACGTCTGTGCTGTTATTACTGTTCACTATAATAAAACCGAAAGGGTAATAACCATGTCTACAGGGAAAACCGTGCTCGCCCTCGCGCTGAGCGCGCTGCTACCGGCAAGCGCCGCATGGGCGGAAAACAAAGACACCATTATCTACTGCTCCGAGGCGTCGCCGGAGTCGTTTAACCCGCAGATCGCCAGCTCTGGACCTTCGTTTGTCGCCAGCTCGCAAACGCTGTATAACCGTCTGATTAACTTCGACCCGGTAAAAAACACGCCGGTGCCTTCTCTGGCCGAGTCGTGGACCATTTCGCCAGACGGCAAAACATACACGTTTACCCTGCGTAAAGGGGTAAAATTCAACAGCAATAAATACTTCAAACCGACCCGTGATTTTAACGCTGATGACGTTATTTTCTCCGTTATGCGTCAGAAAGACCCTAAGCATCCCTATCACAATGTTTCCCAGGGTAATTACGAATACTTTAATGACGTGGGCCTCGACAAGCTCATTCAGGATGTGAAAAAGATCGACGATTATCACGTTCAGTTCACGCTGAGTGAACCCAACGCGGCGTTCCTGGCCGACTGGGGAATGGACTTCGCCTCGATCCTCTCTGCCGAGTACGCGGACGCGATGCTGAAAAAGGGTACGCCTGAAAATGTGGATACCTGGCCAATCGGCACCGGCCCGTATGTGCTTCAGCAGTACAAGGTGGATTCGCTGATCCGCTACGTCGCCAATCCGAACTACTGGGAGGGAGAGGTGCCGACCAAACACCTGATCTTCTCCATCACGCCAAATGTTGAGACGCGTCTGGCTAAGCTGCAAACGAACGAGTGTCAGATCATTCCTGCGCCGTCGCCGGTGCAGTTTGAAGCGATCAAGAAAAACAAAGACCTGACCCTGCACTCGGTAGATGCGCTGAACGTGGGGTACCTGGCGTTCAACACGGAGAAAAAACCGTTTGATAACGTGCTGGTGCGCCAGGCTCTGAATTACGCAACGGACAAAAAGGCCATTGTGAACGCGGTCTTTATGGGGTCTGGTACGGTCGCTAAATCGCCGATCCCGCCGAACATGCTCGGCTTTAACAAAGACCTGAAGGATTACGGCTACGATCCGGAAAAAGCGAAAGCGCTGCTGAAGCAGGCGGGTCTGGATAAGGGCGCGGAAGTGACCCTCTGGTCCATGCCGGTTCAGCGTCCGTACAACCCGAACTCGCGACGCATTGCGGAGATGATCCAGGCTGACTGGGCGAAAGTGGGCGTGAAGGCGAAAATCGTCTCATACGAGTGGGGGGAATATCTCTCCGGCATGCGTAAAGGCGAGCATGATTCCGCGCTGTTCGGCTGGATGTCTGATAACGGCGATCCGGACAACTTCGCCGATGTGCTGCTGGGTTGTAACAGCATCAAAACCGGATCTAACGCCGCGCGATGGTGTGATAAGGGGTATGATGAGCTGGTGCAAAAGGCCAAACTGACCAGCAACCCGGACGAACGTGCGAAGCTGTATGGCCAGGCACAGGAGATTTTCTACCAGCAGGCACCGTGGATTGCGTTAGCTAACGGCAAAACGTTCTACGCGACCCGCAGCAACGTGACCGGGTACAGCGTGAGTCTGATGGGCAGTGACTTCTCGAAAGCGAAGCTGAACTGATCGTATTCTTGCCGGGTGGCGGCTATGCCTTACCCGGCCTACAGTTACCACCCGTAGGCCCGGTAAGCGTAGCGCCACCGGGCATTTGGAAAGGAGTGACAATGTCACATTTAAACGATGTTATCGCCCGCGTCGATGCCGCCATCGAAGAGAGCATAATTACCCACATGAACGAACTGCTGATCGAATTAAGCGACGATGCAGAGCTCAGCCGTGAAGATCGCTATACCCAGCAGCAGCGCCTGCGTACCGCGATTGCGCATCATGGTAAACAGCATAAAGAAGAGGCGGAGGCGCGCCATGCCCACCTCACGCAGGGTGGGACTATCCTGTAAGGGTTAAAACTGGCGCCGTGCCACCAGCCAGGCGCCGACCACCAGCATCACTGCGCCGCAGACCGGGCCAACCAGCGCCCGCAGGGGAACGCCGTTGCTCTTGAGGATGTCCATCACCAGGCCGCCAATCAGCTGGCTTGCTACCAGCACGGCAATGGTCGTTGCCGCGCCCACATTCTGATACCCGCTAATACTGGCAAAGACAAAAAATGACCCCAGCAGGCCGGGGATCAACGTCCACCAGCGCACCGTCGACGCCAGTTCGCTAAACCCCGCCAGGCCATTTTTCACCAGCAAAATGCTGACAAACAGCACAATCCCCACCAGCGAGTTCAGCAGCATGGCGATAAGAATAGTGGAAGAGGATTGCGTAATGCGCACCATCAGGGTGTTTTGCACCACCAGCCCAATCCCGGCGGCCACCAGAAACGCTAACGTCAACGATTGATTCATGGCAGAGCATCCGGATCGCTGCGCTCATCGAGCTGGAGTTGCATAAAGGTTAAATCCAGCCAGCGACCGAATTTGGTTCCCACCTGCGGCATATTTCCGGTGGTAATAAAGCCCAGGGTTTTGTGCAGATGAATCGACGCCTGATTCTGCGCCTCAATACCGGCAACCATCACATGTTTACCAATCTGGCGGGCTTCCTTGATTAATTCCGTCATCAGCAGCCGACCGATGCCTTTGCCCTGATGATCGGGATGAACGTAAACCGAGTGCTCCACCGTATGGCGAAAACCGTCGAATGCTCGCCAGTCGCCAAATGAGGCGTATCCCGTCACAACACCTTCTTCTTCACTGACCAGCACCGGATAACCCAACAGCGTGCGCGCCTCAAACCATGCAATACGGTTATCGGTGTCGACTGTTGTATCGTTCCAGATGGCGGCGGTGTGCAGCACCGCATGGTTATAAATTTCACCGATAGCGGCACAATCTTCTTTGCAGGCATGACGAACGATCATGGTTAACCTCTGGCTGTGTTGTTCACTATAGTAGTACGATTTACTCACAATATTACACAGTTCTTGTGTTGCATCGCTACGACAAAATCCCTATTTTTTGTCACCAAACTGCCCCGAAAAATCATCCGTACACTATAGTATGACGTCATGAACACAATGACAGACAATATGAATCAACGCATTAGCGCCCGCATACGCCTTGAACGCGAGTCGCGGGGCTGGTCATTAAGCGAACTGGCCGAACGGGCAGGTATTTCACGCGCCATGATCCATAAGATTGAACGGGGGGACAGTAGCCCAACGGCGACGCTGCTTGCCCGGTTATCCGGTGCCTTCGGTATTAGCATGTCTACGCTCATTGCGCGCGCGGAAATGCAGGAGGGCAAACTGTTACGTCTGGCGAACCAGCCCGTCTGGCGCGATCCGCAAACCCACTATTTACGTCGTCATGTGTCGCCGCGCAGCGATATGCCTATTGACCTCGTCCAGGTGGAACTGCCCGCGGGCAGCGATGTGCCGATGCCCGCCTCCTCTTATGCGCTGGCGCGACAGCTGATTTGGTTGCAGGCAGGTGAACTGGTCTTTCTGGAGGGGGACACCCGCCATGAAATGAAGGCCGGAGATTGTCTGGAACTCGGGCCGCCGAACGACTGCCGGTTTATTAACGAAACGGATGAATCGTGCCTTTATCTGGTCGTGCGGCTTAATCAGTCCGGCTCATAATGCAAAGGCGATCCGCAGGATAACGTGCCAGACTTGAATGACATTTTCAGCTGTAAGGAGCGATGAATGAGTCAATCAACTACGCAAAACCGACGCTGGGTACTGGCTTCCCGTCCACACGGCGCACCGGTTGCCGAAAATTTCCGCCTGGAAGAGCAGCCGATCCCCACGCCCGCAGACGGGCAGGTGTTATTACGCACCGTATGGCTCTCGCTTGATCCGTACATGCGGGGCCGTATGAGCGATGCGCCATCCTATTCACCTCCTGTCGAGATTGGCGCGGTGATGGTGGGTGGCACGGTAAGCCGCGTCGAGACCTCCCGCCATCCGGATTATAAAGAGGGCGAGTGGGTTCTGGGCTACAGCGGCTGGCAGGAGTATGAACTTTCCGACGGGAAAGGACTGGTCAGGCTGGGTGAAAACCCGTCGCACCCTTCGTGGGCACTCGGCGTGCTGGGAATGCCGGGCTTCACCGCGTATATGGGGCTGCTTGATATCGGCCAGCCTCAGGCGGGGGAAACGCTTGTCGTGGCGGCAGCCACGGGGCCGGTCGGCGCAACGGTGGGGCAGATCGGTAAAATCAAAGGGTGCCGGGTCATCGGCGTGGCCGGCGGGGAGGAGAAATGCCGTCATGCGGTCGACGTGCTCGGTTTCGACGCCTGTCTGGATCACCATGCGGATGATTTTGCCGAACAGCTGGCGAAAGCCTGCCCGCAGGGCATTGACGTATATTATGAAAACGTCGGCGGTAAAGTCTTTGACGCCGTGCTGCCGCTCCTGAATACCTCCGCGCGCGTACCTGTTTGCGGACTGGTCAGCGGCTACAACGCGACCAACCTGCCGGATGGTCCGGATCGCTTGCCGCTGCTGATGGGGACCATCCTCAAAAAACGCATCCGCATGCAGGGCTTTATCATCGCTCAGGACTATGGTCATCGTATCGACGAGTTCCAGCAGGAAATGGGACGTTGGGTGAAGGAAGGCAAAATTCACTATCGCGAGCAGGTCACCGAAGGGCTGGACGCGGCGCCGGAGGCGCTGATTGGGCTGCTGGAAGGGAAAAACTTCGGCAAGGTCGTGATCCGCGTGGCGGCGGACTAAACAGAGCATCGGTTATGGCGGGCAAAGTCCGCCATAATTATTTGTGAAGATACGATATATTGTCTTTAATTAATCCATAAGCATTGCGCGCCATCGGCCCAGCTGAGCCAGAAGTGGTAAACGTAATATTAATTGAACAATTTTTATTTTAACGCGCGCCCTTCATACCAGGCATGACGATACAGGATATATCAAACCGGCGATGTTTTTATAAACAGTCGCTGAAAATGGCATTTTGTTTTGGCTACGGGAATTAAACATGCTTGATTTGGAAAATCTGGAAAAAGCACAAAGAATCAGTCTGACGATGCAAGTTGAGAACAGTTTAAAGGGAGCGTTAATTACGGGCTCATTAAAACCTGGGGCTCGACTCATCACGAAAGAGATTGCGGATAAATTAGGCACCAGCATCACACCGGTGCGCGAAGCCCTGCTGCGCCTGGTGTCGGCAGGCGCATTACAGGCCACGCCTGCTCAGGCGTTTTTGGTGCCAGAGGTTACGCTGGAGCGTTATAACGAAATTAACGCCATTCGAAAACAGCTTGAGCCGATGGCCGTTGCGGCGGCGTGTCAGAATATGACCGAGACCAAACTGGATGCATTACGCGCGCTGTCAGATAACTTCAGCACCGCCATGCATCAGGGCGACGTGCAGAAGGCGATCCATGCCAACCGCGTGTTCCGGTTTACGCTTTATCAGTATGCCGAAATGCCGACCCTGAACTCGCTGATTGAGCAGCTCTGGGTACGGATTGGTCCGTGTATCAACTACCTGCACGAAGAGATGAAAGATATCCCTGCAACGACTTACCATTATGCCGATCTGCTTTCTGCGCTTGAGCAAAGGGACGTGACGGCCAGTCGGGAAGCGATCGACCGAGCCATTGATGAAGCTAATATCCTCCTGCAACGGCAATACTACAGTTAAGGATCGCACTGGCGCACTTATTTTTTTATTCGTTTTAAACTTCCCTGAGTATATTCCCGGCGCTTAAGGCTACCGGGAATGATGTTATTTTTTACCGGCAACGTGCGCTGCCGGAAAATGTTTTACTCAAAGCGATAAGAGACCGACAGGCCCACGCCATAGTTACGGCCAGGGGCGGGTTCGTAATAGCGATTGTAGCCAGCGTTAACAATCTCTGAACCGACGTACTCTTTATCAAACAGGTTATCGACGCGACCAAAGATGTCCATTCCCCATTTGCCGTAATTGAGTTTATACCCGGTATTCAGACCGACCACGGTATAAGAGGGCGCTTTGGCGGTATTGGTGTCGTTTGCCATCACGTCGCTCATGTAGCGGGCATCTGCCCCCGCGTACCAGCCTTCCTCAGGCTCCCAGCCAAACGACGCATACCCCATGTTACGGGCAATCCCCGGCATCCGGTTGCCGCTACAGTCTGCATTGCTACAGACGTTGGTACGGTAGGTCGCATCGAGATAGGTCCACGCCATTTTCAGCTTCCAGTTTTCGGCAAACTGCTGGTCGAGCGCAATTTCCACACCCTGACGGCGCGTTTTCCCCGCATTTTTGTAGGTAGTGCGACCATCTTTGTTTTCGTCCACCACGATCTCGTTGTCGGTATCCGTGCGGAACAGCGCCGCCGTCAGGATGCCATTGCCGATGCGGGTTTTGCTGCCAATCTCATAGGTGTTGTTGGTTGACGGTTGCAGATTAATATTGAGGCCGCCTTTGCCATCAGAACGGTAGGAGAGTTCGTTGATGGTCGGGGTCTCAAATCCACGTCCCGCCGCGGCATAAAGGTTCCAGGCGTCGGTCACGGCGTATTTCACCGCACCAGCCGGGAGCCATTTATGGTAGCTGGCGTCACCGCTGTCATCGCCGTTTTGCGGGGTAATGTAATGATCGTTGGAGTCAAACCAGACGGAGCTGTAACGCACGCCCGCCTCAACGGACAGCTTTTGCGTGAGCTGCCACTGGGTTTGCAGGTAGGGATCAAGGTTCCACATCAGGTTACGTTCGTCACGGCGTTTGTTACCCTTCACGCCAAAATCCGGCACGCCGTTGTTCATCACGAAGTTTTCATACCCGCGGCGATTTTCACTCATATTTTCGTAGTTAAGGCCGGTGGTAAACGTTACCGGCACCAGCAGCTCGCCGCGGTGGGTCCAGCGGGTATCAATACCCTGATAATGGCGCTGCATATCAATTACGCCGCCCGAATGCGCAGGATTGTCACGCTGAGTGGACGCCGGAATGGACTGGTACTGGGTCATTTCACGCTCACCGGCGTACATCATCACGCTGAGGTCGTCCTGTTCGCTCAACTGACGGTCGTAGCGGATCCCGGCCTGGGTCTGCTTAATGGTTTTACGCGTATTGTACTGATCGCCACGGGGTGACTGGCGCGGGTTGTTCTGCCACTCCTGATAACTCAGTCCGCCCGGATCGTTGGCTTTCATGTCCACGCTGTTAAAAATCAGCGTTAGCTTGCTGACATCATCAATGCGCACGCCCAGTTTCGCATTGGCGAGGTTTTTCCGTGCGCCGCTGTGGTCACGATAGCCATGGGTGCTGAAACGGGTGGTGGATACCGCATAGTCCACATCCCCCGCCTGAGTCCCGTCGCCCACCGCACCGGTGGCCTTCATGCCGTAACGCCAGGTGCCGTAGCTGCCGTAATAGCTGCTGGCTTCAATTGTGGCTGGCTGTTGTCCGGTCTGGGTGTTGATGTTGATCACGCCGCCGGAGGCATTGCCGTACAGGGCAGAGAAGGGGCCGCGCAGCACGTCGACGCTCTCAATGCTGTTGAGGTCAATGTTTGATGTCTGCCCCTGGCCGTCGGGCATGGTTGCCGGAATGCCGTCCACGTACATGCGGATCCCGCGTACGCCGAAGGTCGAACGCGCGCCGAATCCGCGAACGGAAAGTTGCAGATCCTGAGCATAGTTCTGGCGGTTCTGGATTTGCAGGCCTGGTACGCTCCCAAGGGATTCAGAAAGGTTGATGCGCGGTGTGGCATGTCGCATATCCTCGCCGCTCACCACGCTGACTGCGGCCGGGGTGTCCAGTTCGGAGACGGTTTGCGGCGTGGCGCTGACGATCAGGGTCTGTTCATCCGCGGCCATCGCACTCAGCGGGCCAAAAATGACGGGAACGAAGAGCAGTGGTAGTGATGCCTTACGGGCAGTAATAATTTTCATGGAGTAAACCGGTTAAGAAAAATTCGAACCAAATCAACTGGAACCTGTGTATATATGTTAAATCCTTTGTAAATGTTATGAAAACTATAACCGCACATTTCGTGAATGTAAGGTTTTGAAGGAAAGAAATACTCCACATTCAACTCATTAATGATTACTATTCTCATTAAAATAACGGCAAAGCGATGACTTTGCCCACCGGAAGTGATGTCAGCGGTAAATCTCCTCATTTAAAAAGGAATTGTTATGTCTTTACGTCATCTGTGCTCGCCGCGCCTGCGTGGGTCTCTGCTGTTGGGCTCTTTACTGTTTGCCGGTACGTTCCAGGTTCATGCCGCTGAAGAGATGCTGCGCAAAGCGGTCGGCAAGGGCGCGTATGAAATGGCCGTCAGCCAGCAGGAAAACGCGCTGTGGGTTGCGACGTCACAAAGCCGCAAAACCGATAAGGGCGGCGTGGTCTATCGTCTGGATCCGGTCACGCTGGAAGTGACGCAGGCGATTCATAACGATCTCAAGCCGTTTGGCGCCACGATCGATAACGCCACCCAGACGCTGTGGTTCGGTAACACCGTCAACAGCACCGTGACGGCGATTGACGCCAAAACGAGCGAGGTGAAAGGGCGCCTGGTGCTGGACGATCGCAAGCGTAGCGACACGGTGAAGCCGCTTCAGCCGCGCCAGCTGGTGGCCGATGACACGACCAATACGGTGTACATTACCGGTATCGGCAAGGAGAGCGTGATCTGGGTTGTTGATGGCGCAACGCTGAAGCTGAAGGACACCATCACCAATACCGGCACGTTCAGCACCGGTCTGGCCCTGGATGCGAAGGCAAAACGCCTGTATACCACCAATGCGGACGGCGAGCTGGTGACCATTGATACGGCAACTAACAAAATCCTCAGTCGTAAAAAAGTGCAGGATGACGGAAAAGAGCACTTCTACCTGAACCTGAGCCTGGACACTGCCGGCCAGCGTGCGTTTGTGACGGATTCAAAACAGCCAGAAGTGCTGGTGGTGAATCTGAAAGATGGCAGCGTGATGCAGAAAATCGCCGCGCCAGCATCGCTGGCCGTACTGTTTAACCCGGCGCGTAACGAAGCCTATGTGACGCACCGCGAGGCGGGCAAGGTGAGCGTGATTGACGCCAAAACCTACAAAGTGACCAGGACCTACGATACCCCGGTTTACCCGAACAGCCTGGCGCTGTCTGCGGACGGTAAAACGCTGTACGTAACGGTGAAACAGAAATCAACCCGTCAGCAGGAAGCGACCCAGCCTGACGATGTGATTCGTATCGCGCTGTGATGGTGGAATTGCCCGGTGGCGCTGCGCTTACCGGGCCTACAAAACCATGAGATGTAGGCCGGGTAAGGCGAAGCCGCCACCCGGCTTTTTTATTAACGCGAGGTTTCTTCTACCAGCGGTGCGTCGTGCTTTTCATCGTCGTGATGAAGCGGCGCGGTGCTGTGGATCTCGTGAACGCGCTTACGCACGCCGAACCAGCCAGCAATCAGCAGAACCGCCAGCAGTGGGATCGTCGCGATGGTGTAAGTACCGTTCGGGTAGTCAAACGCCATCAGTACCAGCACGCTGAACAGGAACAGCAGGGTGAGCCAGGAGGTCACCGGTGCGCCCGGCATCTTGAAGCACACATCAGCCGCTTTGCCTTCTTTGATCGCTTTGCGCAGACGCATCTGGCAGACCACAATAAAGGCCCAGGAGGCGATAATCCCCAGTGCAGCCACGTTCAGAACGATCTCAAATACGCGGGACGGCACCAGATAGTTCAGGAACACGCCAAAGACGTAAACCACCAGCGTGGCCAGAATCCCCGCATAAGGAACCTGCTGCCTGCTCATCTTCGACATAAACTTCGGCGCAGAGCCTCCCATCGACATGGAGCGCAGGATACGGCCCGTCGAATAGAGCCCGGAGTTCAGGCTGGAGAGCGCGGCGGTCAGTACCACGATGTTCATGATGCTGCCCACGTACGGCACGCCCAGCTTAGAGAAGAAGGTTACAAACGGGCTTTGCCCCGCCTGGTATGCATTCCACGGCAGCAGCAGCACCAGCAGCACCACGGAACCCACATAGAACAGACCGATACGCCAGATCACGCTGTTGATGGCTTTTGGCACCATCGTCTGCGGATCTTTACATTCGCCTGCCGCCGTACCGACCAGTTCGATGGAAGCAAAGGCGAACACCACCCCCTGCACCAGCACCAGCGCAGGCAGCAGGCCGTGCGGGAAGAAACCACCGTTATCGGTAATCAGGTGGAAGCCGGTTGCGTTACCGTCCAGTGGTTTACCGGTACCGAGGAATACGGTTCCGACCACCAGGAAGATCACAATGGCCAGCACCTTCACCAGTGCGAACCAGAACTCCATCTCGGCGAACCATTTCACGCCGATCATGTTCATGGTCCCGACAATTGCCAGCGCCCCAAGGGCGAACACCCACTGCGGCACATCGCCAAACGCGCCCCAGTAGTGCATGTACAGCGCAACGGCGGTGATATCGACGATACCGGTCATCGCCCAGTTAACGAAGTACATCCAGCCCGCGACATACGCGGCTTTTTCACCAAGAAACTCGCGGGCGTAAGAGACAAAGCTGCCGCTGGAAGGGCGGTGGAGTACCAGTTCGCCGAGGGCGCGAAGGATGAAGAAAGAGAAGATCCCGCACACCAGATAGACCAGGGCGAGAGCGGGGCCAGCCATTTGCAGACGTGCGCCTGCACCTAAAAACAGACCTGTACCGATAGCGCCGCCGATGGCGATCATCTGCACCTGACGGTTGCCCATCGCCTTGTGATAGCCCTCTTCATGAGAGTTCAACCAGCGACGTTTCGCAGCATGATGATCGGCTGCGCTTTTATTGCTTGTTTTCATTGAGTTACCTGTTTGCCTGTCTGAACCATTAACGTGATAGTCCTGCCTGGCAGATGCCGAAACAAACGATTGCTTCTGCGCAGACACATGCTGCCTTTCCAGTCATTCTGTGTATGGATAAGGCAAAACATGGCGAGGCATCCTACCCGCAATTGTTAAGCGACGCAAAATATAACCGTGTCGAAAGTGATGCTCGTCGAAGGAAATCGTGTGGTCAGAGCAGACGGCGATCACAACGCGCTGAATCGTGACGTTTTTTTAGGCAAAAAGGTCTGCGAATTCTGATTTAATCATCAGGTTTACTTAATAGTTACTTATAGGTAGAGCTTATGAATGCCGCAGGGCTGCAATAAGTAATGCAAACGCGGTAGTGTGCTGGCGGCGGCTCGGATAGTACAGATGGTATCCCGTAAAAGCCGGGCACCAGGCTTCAAGCACACGCACTAACCGGCTCTCAGCAAGGGCGTCCTGAACCGCATCTTCCGGGACGTACGCCAGCCCCAGACCGTTTTCGGCGGCATCGATGCGTTGCGGCAGGCTGTTGAGGATCAGCTGGCCGTCAACCCGCACGCGCAGCTCACGTCCGTCCCGTTCAAATTCCCAGGCATATAACCCGCCGCGTGTGGGCAGGCGCATATTAATGCAGCGGTGCTGATCAAGCTGCTCCGGCGTTTCCGGTACGCCGAAACGTTGCAAATAATCTGCCGACCCGACGACCGCCATGCGCATGTCCGGCGCAATACGAACGGCAATCATATCTTTCGCCACCTGCTCACCCAGACGCACCCCCGCGTCAAAGCGGCCATCGACAATATCAGTCAGCCCATTGTCCACCGTGACTTCAACGTTGATATCAGGATACTGCGCCATAAAGGGTTTAAGCACAGGCCACAGCACCGCAGACATGGCGTGCTCCCCGGCGGTAAGGCGAATATTCCCGGCAGGTCTGTCGCGGGTATCACGCAGCGCGGTGAGTTCCTGCTCGATCTCCAGCAGATGGGGGCTTAAGCGCATGAAGAGTTGCTCGCCGGCCTCGGTAGGGGCCACGCTACGGGTGGTGCGGGTTAACAGACGGACTTCCAGCCTCGTTTCCAGATTTCGCATTGCGTGGCTGAGCGCCGACTGAGATACCCCAAGCTGCGCCGCGGCGCGGGTAAAGCTGCGCTCCCGGGCGACGACCATAAAGGAAAGCAGATCGTTGAAGTTGTCTTTTAACATGGTGGTTTACTCGATTTATGAAATGAATTCATGGTTCCTTTCTGATTATGCACTCTAATGCTCCCCATGGCTTTACGCTACTGTTAACGCAACAGCAAACGAGGAGTTAATCATGAAAATTATCCGTAGCGGTTCGTTACCTTCCGTTCAGGGGCCAGAGGCCTGGTTTACCGGCTGCGTGCGCATTGACGCGCCTTTCCAGGCGACTGAACCGGCAAAAGTCGGCGGCGCGACCGTCACCTTTGAACCCGGCGCACGTACCGCCTGGCATACGCATCCTCTTGGACAAACGCTGATCGTGACGCAGGGGCGCGGCTGGTTACAGGAGTGGGGGAAAGAGGCGGAACCGCTGAATCAGGGTGATATCGCCTGGATCCCACCCGGCGTGAAGCACTGGCACGGCGCAAGCGCGCAGACGGCCATGACCCATATCGCCATCGCAGAAGCTGTCGACGGGAGCCCGGTGGCATGGCTGGAGAAGGTCACCGACGAGCAGTATCCAAACGAGTAGTCTGGCGTTTCGTAAACAAATTATTAACGTTATGATTCGATCCGTTTTCTTCAGCATGTGCAGGCGGAACGGTGAAAATCAATATCATAGGCACCAGCGGAAGTGGGAAAAGCACGTTTGGCAGGCGAATCGCGGAGGCGCTGGCTATCCCTTACATTGAGATGGACAGGCTTTACTGGCGAGCGAACTGGCAGGGAACACCGGATGATGAGTTTCTTGCAACCCTGGAAAAAGCGCTCGCCGCCTCGCCTGACTGGGTCCTGGACGGGAATTACAACCGCACACGCGACGTTAAGTGGCGCGACGTCGATCTGGTGGTGTGGATAGATCGTGGGTTTATCCGCACGCTCTGGCAGGCGGTGACGCGGGCCTCCAGACGCGCCTGGCACAAACAGGAACTCTGGCCCGGCACGGGGAACCGCGAAAGCTTTCGTCGGTCGTTCCTTAGCAAGGACTCTATTATCATCTGGACGATCAAAACCTGGCGCAGCAACCGCAAACGATATGAGGCGGATATGCAAAACCCGCAGTACGCACACATTCGCTTTCTCCGCATTACCCGACGGCAGGATGCGGAAAGACTCATTACATCGCTCAAATCACGCCGATGACAGACTCTCTATTGCCGTTTTCCGGCAATCCAAATGTAAATTAATTGTTTCTCAGAGGTGAAATCCACCTTTAATAATGACGACATGTTAAGTCAAACGAGAACGCAACATGTCATGGCGAATCAGCATTCTGGATAAAAGCCCCGTCGCAGAACACGAAACAGCCGCCGATGCGCTGGCGCGAACCTTAGCACTGGTGCAACAGGCAGAAACGCTGGGTTATCACCGCTTCTGGATTGCCGAACACCACAATACCCCGCAGCTTGCCAGCCCCTCGCCGGAGCTGCTGATTGCCTGGATCCTCGGGCAAACAAAACGTATTCGCGTGGGCTCAGGCGGCGTCATGCTGCAACATTACAGCCCCTATAAAGTCGCCGAAAATTTTAACGTACTGGCCGCCATTGCGCCGGGCCGGGTTGATCTGGGCGTTGGCAAAGCGCCCGGCGGTCTGCCGCTCTCTACCCGCGCCTTGCAGCACGGCCTTAATCCGCAGGAAAAAGGCAGCTTTGCTGAACAACTGACGCAGCTCGATCGCTGGATCCGCCCTGAAAATCAGTCAGCGGAGGAGGACGTTCTCGCCACGCCGCTGCCGCCGGTGCCTGCCCGGGGGTTTCTGCTGGGCGCCAGCACAGAAAGCGCGCTGCTGGCGGCCTCCCTCGACTGGCATTTTGTCTTTGCCGCCCATCTGAACGGTGATCCTGAGCTGCTGCGCGAGGTCGTCACAGCCTGGCGTCAACACAGCGTCCGGGAGGTGATTGTGGCCGTGCAGGCCATTGTTGCCCCAACCCAGGCTGAGGCCGATGCGCTGGCGCAGAAGGTTGAAGTGTGGGGCGTGGAGCTGGCAAACGGACAGCGCGTCACCGTCGCCAGCGAAGAACAGGCCTACGCCTTTGCGCGGCAGGCGGGGAGTGAACCGGTGCGCATCGCGCGTCGGGCGCAGTCTCTGCTGGCCGGAACGGCGGCGTCGGTGCTTGAACAGCTCAACGCGTTGCATCAGCAGTGGGGGATTGACGAATTTATCATCGACACGCCGGTCGCTGATGGCGCAACGCGCGTACAGTCCCTGCGACTGCTGGCCGAGGCGCGTCCTGACAGGGAGGTTACCGTATGAGCTTTAGCGAACAACTGATTGCCTGGCGCCGTGAGCTGCACCAGAACCCTGAACTCTCTGGTCAGGAGGTCGAAACAACGGCGCGCCTGCGCGAGTGGCTGACGGCAGCCGGGATTGCCCCGCTGCCTTACGATCTCCAGACCGGGCTGGTTGCGGAGATCGGCACGGGCAACGCACTGGTTGCGCTGCGCGCCGATATCGACGCGTTACCCATCGACGAGCGCAGCGGGGTGCCGTTTAGCTCCCGGCGCGCCGGGGTGATGCATGCCTGCGGACACGACATTCACACCAGCGTGATCCTCGGCGCCGCGCTAAAGCTGAAAGAGCGGGAAGCCTCGCTCAACGGTCGCGTGCGGATCCTGTTCCAGCCAGCGGAAGAGAATTTCGGCGGAGCGAAAAGCATGGTGCGGGCCGGGGCGTTACGCGACGTACGCGCGATTTTCGGGATGCATAACGAGCCGTCACTGCCGGTCGGCGAGTTTGCCACGCGCGGCGGCCCGTTCTATGCCAACGTTGATCGCTTCGTTATTCACGTGACCGGCAAAGGCGCGCATGCCGCACGTCCCCATGAAGGCAACGACGCCATCGTGCTGGCAAGCCAGCTGGTAACCGCGCTGCAAAGCGTAGCCAGCCGTAACGTCAACACGCTGGATTCGGTTGTTCTGAGCGTGACGCGCATCGCCGGGGGGAATACCTGGAACGTGCTGCCGGAAAGCGTTGAGCTGGAGGGCACGCTGCGCACGCACCGCACGGAAGTGCAGCAGAACGTAAAAGCGCGCGTCGGTGAAATCGCCGCCGGATTTGCCAGCGCCTTTAGCGCGCAAATCAACATCACCTGGTACGCCGGGCCCACCGCGCTGGTGAACGATGAGCACTGGGCCGGGTTTGCCACCTCGGTCGCGCGCGAAGCGGGATATGAAACCCGGCATGCGGAACTGCACATGGGCGGGGAGGATTTCGCGGTCTATCTGCAAAACATACCCGGCGCGTTTGTCAGCATTGGCAGCAACAGTCCGTTTGGGTTACATCACCCGGCATTTAACCCGGACGAAGCATTAATCGAACCCGCTGCCCGCTATTTTGCTCAGCTCGCGGAAAAAGCCCTGCAACACGTTTAATTAATTTGAGGTGAATATGTCTGCACATCGTCAATTGCGGCTGGGGACCATTTTGCATGGTGCATCCGGAAATATGTCTGCCTGGCGCCACCCGGCGGCGGTCGCGGATGCCAGCATTAATTTTGATTTCGTTAAAGAAACGGCTTTAAAAGCAGAAGAGGGCAAGCTCGACTTTATATTTGTGGCCGACGGCCTTTATATTAACGAGAAATCCATTCCGCATTTTTTAAACCGCTTTGAGCCGCTGACGGTGTTGTCCGCGCTGGCGAGTATCACCTCGCGCCTGGGGCTGGTCGGCACGTTATCCACCTCCTACAGCGAGCCTTTCACCGTTGCACGCCAGTTCGCCAGCCTCGATCACCTGAGCAACGGACGCGCGGGCTGGAACGTGGTGACGTCACCGCTGGAAGGGTCAGCCAGGAACTTCTCCCGCGAAAAACACCCGGAGCATGCGCTGCGCTACCGCATTGCCGATGAGTATCTCGACGTGGTGAAGGGGCTGTGGGATTCCTGGGAAGGGGATGCCTTTATCCGCAATAAAGAGAGCGGACAGTTCTTTGATGCGTCGAAACTGCATACTCTTGATCACCACGGTGATTTCTTCCAGGTTTCCGGCCCGCTGAATATTGGCCGCACGCCGCAGGGACGTCCGATTGTCTTTCAGGCTGGTGCGTCCGACGACGGTAAAAAGCTGGCGGCAAAACACGCTGACGCCATCTTTACCCACCATGACACGCGGGAAGAAGCCCAGGCTTTTTACCGCGATGTTAAACAGCAGCTGGAAAGTCACGGCCGTCGCGCAGAGGATTTACATATATTCCAGGGCGTCAGCGTGATTGTTGGAAACGACGCCGATGACGTAGAAAACCAGTATCAAACTACGGCGGCACTGGTCTCCATTAATGATGCGCTGAATTACCTCGGACGTTATTTCGAGCATCACGACTTCAGCCAGTATCCCCTCGACGCGCCGTTCCCGGATATTGGCGATTTGGGCAAAAACAGCTTCCGCAGCACCACCGATGAAATCAAGCGTAACGCCCGTGAGCGCAACTTAACTCTGCGTCAGGTCGCGCTGGAAGCCGCATCGCCGCGCCCGCGTTTTTCCGGCACACCGGAGCAGGTGGCCGATGGTTTACAGGCCTGGTTCGAAGAGAAGGCGGCGGATGGCTTCATCATTCAGGGCGGCACGCCGGACACCTTCCCGCGCTTTGTCGACCAGGTGGTGCCCGTTTTACAGGCGCGCGGCCTGTTCCGCACCGACTATCCCGGCACCACGCTGCGCGAAAGTCTGGGCTTAGACGAGCCCAAAAATCAGTTCACACAACAATAAAAGAGAAAAATGCTATGCAGAAATCATCGCTTATTCTGGCGCTTGCGCTGGCCTTTACCCCTGCCGTCTGGGCAGAGAACGTCAATATTAACGGCACCGGCGTGAGCATTGAGGCCAATAAAACGCCGATCAATACCGCCAAAAACAGCGATGCGATCGCGCAACTGCCGAAAGACTATCGTTTTGCCGTGCCGGGGAAATTTACCGTGGCGGTGGCGGGACTGAATCAACCGCCACTGACGGTCTTTTCCGACGACAACAAAACTCTGCTGGGAAGTGAGGTCGACATCGCGCGTCTGGTAGCGGACAGCCTCGGACTGGAGCTGAACGTGGTGCCCACCTCCTGGGAGGATTGGCCGCTGGGGGTTGCCTCCGGGAAATACGACGCGGCTATCAGCAACATCACCGTCACTAAAGCGCGCAAAGAGAAGTTCGACTTCGCCACCTACCGCAAGGATTCACTTGGCTTCTACGTGAAATCCACCAGTCCGATCAACTCGCTTGTGAAGGCAGAGGATATCGCCGGGCTGCGCATCATCGTGGGTTCCGGCACCAACCAGGAGGCCATCCTTCTGGCATGGAACGAAGAGAACCTCAAAAAAGGGCTTAAACCCTTTACGCCGATCTACACCAAAGACGACGCGGCCCAAACGCTGGCGCTTCAGTCCGGACGCGCGGACGCCTACTTTGGCCCGAACGTGATCGGTGCCTGGAAAGCGGCGCTTAACGGTAAAACCAAACTGGTCGGCAGCGTCGACGGCGGCTGGCCGAAGGCGGCGCATATCGCGGTGACGCTGAAAAAAGGCAGCGGCCTGGTCGAGCCGGTTCAAACCGCGCTGAACGGCGCGATCAAGAACGGAGATTACGACAAAGTGCTGAACCGCTGGGGGGAAGGCGTGGAGCGTATCTCCAATTCCGAAGTTAACCCGGCGGGTCTGGGCGATTAAGGAGGCGCTATGCGCGAACAATTTCGTGACGTTTCGCCGGAAGATGCCGATCTTCAGCCCATTATCGAGGGGCTTTTCGGTGAGTACGCCGCTCGTTACGGCGACTACTTTTCAAAGGATGCGGAAGTCGAGCTGACAGAGTGGTACCTGGCGCCGCAGGGGCTGTTTATCGTCCTGGAGCGCGATGGCGAGATCATCGCCACCGGTGCGTACAAGCCCTTCGACGAACATACCGCAGAGATCAAACGCATCTGGACGAATAAAGCGCTGCGCCAGCAGGGGCTGGCCGCGCGCGTGGTACAGGAGCTGGAGCGCCGGGCGGTGCTGGCGGGCTACAGCCGCATCTACCTGACCACGGGGTTTCGCCAGCCGGAGGCGGTGCGGCTCTATCTCAGTCAGGGGTATCAGCCGCAGTTCGATCTTAACCGTGACCCGGAAGAGTACAGCCAGCCGCCGTTCGACGGTCGGCTGCGTTTCACCAAGACGCTGATCCGCGAAGCGCTCAGCAAAACCGCATAAGGAGCGACGATGAGCAACGTTGAAACCATAAAAGTGGTCCCGGCACGTTATCCGCTGCGTGCTGCTGGCGCCGTGGTGGCGCTGTTTGTGCTGGCGGTCGTAATCCAGTCCGTGGCCTTTAATCCGCGCTGGGAATGGGCGGTATTTGCCCGCTGGTTCTTCGACCCGGTGATCCTCGAAGGCGTCGGCCAGACGCTGCTGCTGACGTTGATAAGCACCGTACTGAGCGTGGTGATTGGCGGCATGCTGGCGCTGGCGAGGCTCTCGTCATCATGGCTGTTGAGCAGCCTGGCGTGGGGGTACATCTGGCTGTTCCGTTCCCTGCCGCTGATCGTGGTGCTGATTATCCTCTATAACTTCTCCTATCTCTACGACACGCTCTCTCTCGGCGTGCCTTTTACCGGCATTACCTGGGGCAGCTTTGAAACCATCAATGTTCTCGGGCAGTTTTCTACCGCCATCGTGGGGCTGACGCTGGTGCAGAGCGCCTATACTGCGGAGATCATTCGCGGGGGTTTCCTTGGGGTCGACCACGGTCAGTATGAGGCGGCCGCTGCGCTAGGTCTGCCGGCATGGCGTCGCACGGTGCGCATAATTCTCCCGCAGGCGCTGCGCACCATCCTGCCGTCCGGGTTTAACGAAATCATCAGCCTCGCCAAAGGGACGGCGATGGTTTACGTGCTGGCGATGCCGGAACTGTTCTACACGATCCAGATGATCTACAACCGCACCCAGGAGGTGATCCCGCTGTTGATGGTGGGGGCCGTCTGGTATCTGGTGATCACCACCGTACTGTCTGCCATCCAGCATGTTATTGAGCGTGGACTCGCCCGCAGCGAGCGCCGCTCCGCCGTTAACCACAACCGGGCGGCCAGTCGCGCGCGTTCCGTCACCACTTCGCCAGCACAGGAGCCTGTTCATGCAAGCCTCTCCTGAAGGACATATTTCCATTACCGGCGTCAGTAAGTTTTTTGGCCGACATAAAGCGCTCGATAACGTCACGCTTGAGATCCCGCCGGGCTCCGTGACGGTGATCCTCGGCCCCTCTGGATCGGGAAAATCGACGCTGCTGCGCACCATTAACCATCTTGAGCGCGTAGACGAAGGCTTTATTCAGATTGACGGGGATTACATCGGCTATCGCCGTCAGGGTGACAAACTCTACGAGCTCAAAGAGAAAGAGATCCTTAAACAGCGCGTCAACGTTGGGTACGTGTTTCAGAACTTCAATCTTTTTCCGCATCTCACGGTGCTGGAAAACCTGATTGAAGCACCCATCGCGCATAAAAAGTTCAGTAAAAAAGAGGCTGTTGAAAACGCCTACAGCCTTCTGGATGTGGTAGGTCTGCGCGATAAAGCCGATGCCTGGTCGCGTCACCTCTCCGGCGGCCAACAGCAGCGTATCGCCATTGCCCGCGCGCTGGCGCTGCGCCCGCGCGTGATGCTGTTTGATGAACCCACCTCGGCGCTGGATCCGGAACTGGTTGGCGAAGTGCTGGACGTGATTAAAAAGCTCGCCCGTTCCGGCACTACGCTGGTGGTGGTCACCCATGAGATCGGCTTTGCCCGGGAAGTGGCGGACCAGGTGGTATTTATGGTCGACGGTAAAATTGTGGAGCAGGGCAGCAGCGACGACGTGTTAAACCGACCGTCGCATCCGCGAACGCGCCAGTTCCTCTCAAAAGTGCTGTAAGGAGCGCAGATGAAATATGGACTCCTGGCGGGGCTGGTCTTCACGACGGCGAGCTACGCCAGCATTGATTTAAAGGCCAACGAACAGCCGCTGCCGGTGACGGTTGATCAACAGGCAGTGGCGAAAATCCCGGCGAACTATAAATTTGTTGAGCCGGGTACCCTCACGGTGGCGATTTCAGCCCTGAATTCTCCGCCGCTGGCGCTGCTGGCCAGTGATAACCGCACCCGTATTGGCAGCGACCCGGATATCGCCCGGTTGCTGGCGGGCAGTCTGGGGCTGAAGCTGAAGCTGGTGCCAACGGCGTGGGAAGACTGGCCGCTGGGGATCACTTCCGGGCGTTATGACGTAGCGTTGGTGAATATCGCCGTCACCGAGCAACGTAAGGCGAAGTTCGATTTTGCGACCTATCGCGTCGATTCCCTCGCCTTCTCGGTGAAATCCACCAGCAACGTACAGTCGATCACCAGTGCGAAAGATCTGGCCGGTAAAAAGGTGATTGTCGGGTCAGGCACCAATCAGGAACGTATTCTGCTGGGCTGGAACGAAGAGAATAAAAAGGCCGGGCGCGAGCCTGCGTTGCCGGTTTATCTGACCGACGACGCCTCAGGCAATCTTTATATTCAGTCCGGCAGGGCGGATGTTTTCTTTGGACCGCAGTCCGTTTCGGCCTACAAAGCCGCGTTAACCGGCAAAACCCGCGTCGTGGGATTAGGGCCGAAGAAAGCCTATGTCGCCACCACAACCAAAAAAGGCAATGGGCTGGTGTATGCGTTGCAGGCTGCGCTGGACGGTGCGATTAAGCGCGGGGAGTATCAAAAGGTGCTGGCGCGCTGGGGGGAGGCGGGCGAAGCGGTGACGTCTTCTGACGTTAACCCGCCCGGGATAACCTACTAATGGTGCTCTACACTTAGGGTTTTCATCCCTGAGGGGGCAACATGATCAAACTCTATGGCGTACCCGGCTGGGGGTCGGCAATCAGTGAAGTGATGCTGACTCTGGCAGACATCCCGTATCAGTTCGTCAACGTGGACGGGTTTGACCAGCCCGGCCCGCAGCGCGAATTGCTGTTGAAACTGAACCCGCTGTGCCAGGTGCCGACGCTGGAGCTGGAAAATGGGGCGATCGTGACGGAAACCGCAGCGATCGCCCTGATGGTGCTCGACAGACGTCCCGACCTCGCGCCGCCCGTAGGGCAGGCCGAGCGCCAGCAGTTTCAGCGCCTGCTCATCTGGTTTGTGGCGAACGTCTATCCCACCTTTACGTATGCAGATTACCCGGAACGCTGGGTGCCTGATGCCCCGGAACAGCTGAAGAAAAATTGCATTGAGTACCGAAAATCGCTTTATCTGTGGTTCGACAGCCAGCTCAGCGCCTCGCCGTTTGCGTTTGGCAAACAGCTGACGCTGCTTGACGTCTATATTGCCGTTGCGCGTACCTGGGGGCCACGTCATGAGTGGTTTGCCACTAACACGCCTAATATTACCGCCGTCGCGGATGCCGTCTGCGCGCTGCCGGAACTGCACAAGGTGCTAAAAGCTAACGATATAATCTGATAACGTGGAACGCTCACCTATAAAAGGAGCCCTGCCCATGCCACACGTTGATATCAAATGTTTTCCACGCGATCTGACTGACGAACAAAAAACGGCCCTGGCGGCGGATATCGCCGAAGCGATCGCCCGTCATCTGAACAGCAAAGATCGCTCAATCTCCGTGGCGCTTCAGGAGGTTCAGGAGGCTGACTGGAAGGCGCAGGTCTGGGATACCGAGATCGGCCCGAAACTGGATGAACTGATTAAGAAGCCCGGTTATTCGATGTAACTTGCCTGCCGGGTGGTGCAATATCACCCGGCGCTCCTCGCTTTTATTCCATTTCGCAAAAATCGATAATAAAAACCATAACGATTCCGCTACAATTCATCCTTCCGAACAATATTCGTTAAATCAGCAGGTAAGCACTGCAACTGCACCAGATTAAGTACAAATTAGTAAAAGGATAATTTTTCCATGACAAAATTACCTCAGTTTTCACTTGCCTTTATTCATCCTCGTTACTGGCTCAGCTGGGCAGGCATTGCCGCGCTCTGGTGCACGGTTCAGCTTCCGTACCCGCTGCTGTTGAAAACAGGTCACGGGCTTGGGCGTCTGGCTATGCGCCTGCTTCCACGCCGCGTGGAGATCGCCAGACGAAATCTTGAGCTTTGCTTCCCTGATATGAAAGAGGACGAGCGCGAGCGTTTACTTGAGCGTAATTTTGAATCGGTTGGAATGGGCGTCATCGAAACGGGGATAGCGTGGTTCTGGCCAGACTGGCGCGTACGGAAACACTTCAGCGTGACCGGCTACGAACATATGGAACAGGCGCGGGCGCAAGGAAGGGGCGTGGTGCTCATTGGCATGCATTTTCTCACGCTGGAATTAGGCGCACGCATCTTTGGCATGCTTAACGCGGGTATTGGTGTGTATCGTCCCAACAATAATGCGTTGCTCGACTGGCTGCAAACGCGCGGTCGTCTGCGTTCCAATAAAACCATGCTTGACCGCTATGACCTGAAGGGCATGATCCGCGCGCTGAAGCAAAACGAGATCCTGTGGTATGCCCCGGACCACGATTATGGCAAAACGAATAGCGTGTTTGTGCCGTTTTTTGCCGTCCCGGACGCCGCGACAACTGCCGGGAGCTACATGCTGGTGAAAAGTGCCAGACCGGCCGTGATCCCGTTTGTACCGCGCCGAAAAGCAGACGGCACAGGGTATGAGCTGATTATTCTGGAAGATATTAGCGATACCTTGCAGGGAGGCGACAAAGCGTCGGTGGCCACGCAAATGAACAGAGCGATTGAGCGCGCCGTGATGATGGCGCCTGAGCAATATATGTGGCTGCATCGCCGGTTCAAAACCCGCCCTGAAGGCCAGCCGGACCGGTATAAACGCAAAAAACAGGTCGCGTCTACTGCAAGAACCTTTTCTGCCAGCGATATTTCGGACCGGTCGAGTATCCAGCAGTAGCCCGGCAGGGCGGATGCCGGTGCGCTCCGCCCTTTATAAATCCTGCCGCGCTGGATAGAATTACCGCATCCATATTGACGGGATGCCCCACATGACCGGAAGAGTCGATTATCATCTAGAAAAATACCTCCTCACCGAAGCCGGCGAGCCGGAACGTCTGACGCGCCAGTGGGCCGAGGTGATGCGCGAATGTCATGACCAGAAATCCGGGGCAGAAGAGCGGCTGCGTCTCGCGCTGCTGAACGTGGATTATGTGACCAGCTTTGAGCTTCCCTTCCGGTTACTTCTTACCCGTGCACCGCAGCTGATTGATAGCATCAGAAATGAGTTTCAGCTCAGTCAAAAAAATGTCCTGTTCAACGGGAAGCGGTTTGGCTGCGTCTACAGCCTTAAACGGGATTTGAACGGCATTCCCGATGAATTTACCTACCACCTGAAGACCCGTATTCAGCGGATCGATGCGTCCGGCGGTTCGGAAGTGCCTTACCGGCAAATCGCTCAGCAGGTGAAAGCCCCCCGCGAGCGCCTCCAGCTGGCGCTGGAACAGGGGCTTGCGGTCACCGCGCTTGACGGGCTTTTCTGGTTTGGCCTCCAGCGCATAGCCGCCGAGGTGCAGCGGTTAAGGAAGACCGGGATGAGAATAGTGACGTCCGATACGGAGGTGTTCGACACCCTTACCGGAACAACACGGCGCATTCCGGTTTATCGTCTTGAGGACGCTGCCGCTACTTAGCCTGGAGCAGGATCGCCAGCAGCCCAGGAAAGCGGGCGTCCAGATCCTCTCTTCTCAGTGAGATCATATTCTCGCGCCCCTGCGGGCGCTGCCAGATCACGCCGCTGTCGCGCAGCACGCGCCAGTGGTGAGTCATAGTAGATTTCACCACCTCTTCCGGGCGCAGCGCGTTACAGCTCAGTTCGCTGCCGTCGGCCAGCCTGCGGATAATCGCTAATCGCAGCGGGTTGCCGAGGGCGAACAGCACATTTTCCAACACTATTTGTTCAGGTTCCGGGTGGTTTGGGATCATCGTTTTCCTGCGTCTCGCGTGAGATTGAGCTATATCAACAATAGGTCAACCGTTAAAAAATAGTTCGATAATACTCGTACAATGGGACTATTATAACAAACGAACGAACACGCGACCATCCCGGTCGTCACAAACCAGTCATGAAGACTTAAGGAAATATCATGCCCCGACCCATTCCACTCGAACGTTATCGCAACATCGGTATCTCCGCGCATATCGATGCGGGCAAAACAACCACCACTGAGCGCATCCTGTTTTACACCGGGATGAGCCACAAGCTGGGTGAAGTACACGATGGCGCGGCAACCACCGACTGGATGGCGCAGGAGCAGGAGCGCGGGATCACCATTACGTCGGCGGCGGTAAGCTGTTTCTGGCCCGGTATGGACAGAGGCTTTGAACCGCACCGCATCAATATTATCGACACCCCCGGGCACGTGGATTTCACCATTGAGGTGGAACGTTCCATGCGTGTACTCGACGGCGCGGTGATGGTCTATGACTCCGTCGGTGGCGTGCAGCCGCAGTCGGAGACCGTCTGGCGTCAGGCGAATAAATATCACGTCCCGCGCCTGGCATTCGTCAACAAAATGGACCGCCCGGGTGCGGATTTCTTCCGCGTGGTGCAGATGATGCAGGAGCGGCTGAAAGCCAATCCGGTCCCGATTGTGATCCCCGTGGGGGCAGAAGAACACTTCACCGGCGTGGTGGATCTCATCAGGATGCGCACTATTCTTTGGGATGATGCGACGCAGGGCATGGCGTTTAGCTATGCGCCAGTGCCTGACGATCTGCTGAGCACCGCCCAGGCGTGGCGAGAAAAAATGGTTTCGGCTGCGGCAGAAGCCAGCGATGAGCTTATGGATAAGTACCTTGAGACGGGCGAACTGGATGAAGCGGAAATCATCAAAGGGCTGCGGATCCGGACTATCTCCGGCGAAATACAGCCCATGCTGTGCGGCAGCGCCTTCAAGAACAAGGGCGTGCAGCGCATGCTCGACGCGGTGATTGAATTGATGCCGTCTCCACTGGACGTGCCCGCTATTGATGGGGTAGACGAAGACGGACAGCACGCTGAGCGTCACCCAAGCGATGATGAACCGTTCTCGGCGCTGGCCTTCAAGCTGATGAGCGATCCGTACGTCGGCCAGCTGACCTTTATCCGCGTCTATTCCGGCATACTGCGTAAAGGCGACGCGGTTTACAACCCGGTGAAGGGTAAGAAAGAACGTATCGGGCGCATCGTGCTGATGCATGCCAACGATCGCCATGAGGTGGACGAGCTGCGCGCAGGGGATATCGCAGCCTGTGTCGGGCTGAAAGACGTCACCACCGGTGACACGCTGACCGACCCGAATGCGGTGATCACCCTTGAACGGATGGAGTTCCCGGACCCGGTTATTTCGCTGGCGATTGAGCCGAAAACCAAGGCCGATCAGGAGAAAATGGGGATCGCCCTACAGCGCCTGGCGGCGGAGGATCCGTCGTTTCGCCTGCACACGGACGAAGAGTCCGGACAGACCATTATCTCCGGGATGGGCGAGTTGCATCTGGAGATCATCGTTGACCGCATGAAGCGCGAGTTTGGCGTTGAGGCGAACATTGGTCGTCCGCAGGTCACCTACCGTGAAACTCTGCGTAAAGCGGTGAAGGATATTGAAGGTAAATTTGTCCGACAGTCCGGCGGGAAAGGGCAGTACGGTCATGTGGTCCTGAGCCTTGAGCCGTTAGCCGCCGGGAGTGGTTTTGTGTTTGAAGATGCCACCAAAGGCGGGGTGGTGCCGCGGGAGTACATCCCGTCGGTGGAAAAAGGCTTGCGAGAAGCCATGAATACGGGAGTGCTGGCGGGCTATCCGGTGGTGGATGTGAAAGCGACCCTGACGTTTGGTTCCTACCATGACGTTGACTCCTCGGAGATGGCCTTCCGCATGGCGGCGATCCTCGGCTTCAAAGAGGGCGCACGGCGGGCGGATCCGGTTATTCTTGAGCCGGTGATGCACGTTGAGGTGGAAACGCCGGAAGAGTACGCCGGGAACATTATGGGCGATCTCTCCTCCCGTCGCGGCCTGGTGCAGGGGATGGCAGAGCAGTACGGCAGCCAGATTATTCGCGCTGACGTCCCGCTGGCTGAGATGTTTGGCTACGCCACCACGCTGCGCTCGATGTCCCAGGGGCGCGCGACGTATACGATGGAATTCCATCATTTTGCGGAAGCTCCGCGGAATGTGGCGGATGAGATTATTGCGAAGCGTGTTAAGTAATAAAAAGCCCTCTTCCTCAGGAAGAGGGCTTTTCTTTTTTGAGGTGCGTTAATCCAGCGCCTTCACCATTTTCCCGCTCGCGACAAACGTACCCGCACCCAGATGATGCAGCGTATTCAGCTTATCCCCGTCAAACTGCCAGCGTCCGGCGACAAATGCGCGTTCATCCGCCGCGGCGGAAACCACTTCGCCAAACAGAGTGTCATATTTCTCGGCCGCAGAGGTTACAGGTAATAACCGGCACTCCATCCACGCCAGACATTTTTCTTCTATAACCGGCAGCCCAAGCTCAGGGCCATAAATAACCGGGATCCCGTAGCAGTTAAATTTATCCTCGTCGCGACCGCTGACGCTGCCGACCGCCCAGGTCCAGTTGGCTGCCGCCACGCCGGGGATCACAATGCCGAATTTCCCGCTGCGTTCGATCAACTCCCGTGACCACGCGCTTTTGTCTACCACAATCGCGATACGCGGGGGTTCAAATTCCACCGGCATAGACCATGCGGCGGCCATGACGTTGCGACGATCGATGGTCTCATCCCGGCTGGTGATGAGCACGGTTGGACCGTGATTCAGAAGACGGCTGGCATGGCGTAATTCAACAGGGCGAAAGTGGTTCATAGGATCTCCTCATGTACACGATGAGTATGACGAAAAAGCACTTTTGCGCATATGCATAAGGGAAAATAGTTTATAAACAGGGGATATCACATCCTGGAGCAAATCATGTCCCCATTTCTGAGTGCTTATTTCGCCCGCACGGGCTGGCAGCAGCCCGTACAGGTTGATATCGATACCCTGCGGGGGCTGCATTTACACCATAACTGCGCGATCCCTTTCGAAAATATTGACGTCGTTTTGCCGCGGGAAATCCATCTGGACGACGGGTGTCTGGTGGATAAACTGGTCACCGCGCGTCGGGGGGGGTATTGCTTCGAGCAAAACGGCCTGTTTGAGCGGGTATTGCGCGAAGTCGGTTTTACGGTGCGCAGCGTGCTGGGGCGGGTTGTGCTGGCTAATCCGTCGCAGATGCCGCCGCGTACGCACCGGTTGCTGCTGGTTGAGCTGAACGGCGAGCGCTGGATCGCCGATGTGGGATTTGGCGGACAAACGCTGACGGCGCCGATTCGTTTGATCGCCAACGAGGAACAGGAAACCCCGCACGGGAGTTATCGTTTGCTGAGCGAGGGTAACGACTGGGTACTGCAATTCCGCCATCACGAGCACTGGCAGTCGATGTACCACTTCGACCTGGCGACCCAGTACTTCAACGATTACGTGATGGGAAACTTCTGGTCGGCGCACTGGCCGCAGTCCCATTTCCGTCATCACCTGCTGATGTGTCGCCACCTGCCGGACGGGGGCAAGCTGACGCTGACCAACTTTAATTTTACCCACTGGCAGAACGGTCATGTGGAGGAGCAGATCCATTTGCCGGATGCGGAGGCGCTGTATAAGCTGATGCAGGCGCGGTTTGGCCTGGGCGTTGATGACCCGAAGCACGGCTTTACCCTGGCCGAGCTGACGGCCGTGATGGCGGGGTTTGATACGCATCCACAGGCAGGGAAATAGCCCGGTGGCGGCTACGCCTTACCGGGCCTACAGCGGCTTGAAACGTAGGTCGGGTAAGGCGTAGCCGCCACCCGACAAAATCAACGGCGCGATCTCACTACCTGATACCGACGGGTGAAGTACTCAAACGGCGCGCTCCACACGTGCACCAGGCGGGTGAACGGGAAGATAAGGAAGATCGTCATCCCCAGCACCAGATGCACGCGGAAGATCGGCGCGACGCCGCTTAGCATTTCTGACGAGCCTCCCTTAAACGTCACGATCCCCTGCGCCCAGCCGACCAGCTTCATCATCTCGCTTCCGTCAGGATACTGGGCGGAGAAAGGAATGGTCGACAGCCCAAGGATGCACTGAAGCAGCAGGATACTCATGATGATAATATCCGGCGTGGTGGACGTGGCACGCACCCGCTGGTTGAACAGGCGGCGGTAAAGCAGCATCGACCCGCCAACCAGCGTCAATACGCCGCACACCCCGCCCGCCATCATCGCCAGCTGCTGCTTAACCGCGACGGGTAAAAACCAGGCGTACATCCAGTGCGGGGTTAACATGCCGAACAAATGCCCGAAGAAGATCCCCAAAATCCCGATATGAAACAGGTTAGAGCCCCAGTTCATACCGCGTTTGCTGAGCATCTGGCTCGACGAGGCGCGCCAGGTGTACTGCCCGTAGTCGTAGCGCAACCAGCTGCCAAGGAAAAACACGGTGGCGCAGATGTACGGATAAATGTCATAGAAAAACACGTTCAGGTAATGTGTCATTTTGGGCCTCCGGCGCTGACGTCCACGTACTGCGGCGCGACGTCCTGGCTAAAGCGTCGTTGATATTGCTGCATCGGCGAGCTGTCGCACGATGTGGCGTTGTCTTCGATAAACTTCACCTGTTCCTCTTCCCACACGGCGTCCAGCGCCTGACGGGTATCATCCCGTTTTTCACCAGACACCTGCTTCGCCACGCTGTCGCTGGAAAGCCGTGTACCGGCCATCGTCAGCAGGGCGTCAAACAGCTGGTAATGCGCCACCTCGCGCTGTTTCAGCCGGCCGCCAATCAGCGCCAGGATCGGCGCGACGTTTTGCAGCCCTTCACGCGCCTCGTCATCGCTGACGATACTGAGATATTCCAGATAGAGCGGCAGATAGTCCGGCAGCTCGCGGCAGTCAAGCTGAAGGCCGGCTTTCTCATACTGGCTCATCAGGTCTACCATCGCCTGACCGCGATCGCGGGACTCGGCGTGAACGTGCTCGAACAGCAGTAGCGACGTTGCGCGCCCGCGTTCAAACACTTCGCACCATTCGGCCTGCTTATCCAGCAGCGGGGCGCTCAGGTGCTGCTGCGCAAACGGCAGCAGCATGGGCGCGTCCTGTTCCACCAGGGAAAGCGCTTCGTCACGGTTTTCCCACAGCAGCTCATCGGGATACTCAATGAGTAGCGCGATGATTTTGAGGATTTGCATTATTCTCCCTCCCCGTGTTCACGCACCTCGGTGATGTTGATCGCGTCGATGCGGCTGCTGTTGAAGAGGTTGAATTTGGTGTCGGAACCGTGGCAGCCGTCGCCAAAGGTGAAGCCGCAGCCGTTTTTCTCCGGGAAGGCGTCGCGCGCCATTTCGCGGTGGCTGGTCGGGATCACGAAGCGATCTTCGTAGTTGGCAATCGCCAGGTAGCGATACATCTCTTCGACCTGTTCTTCCGTCAGGCCCACTTCTTCGATGGCGCGGGTGTCGGTCACGCCTTCCACGGTCTGGGAACGCTTGTAGTGGCGCATCGCCATCATGCGCTTCAGGGCGCGCAGCACCGGGCCGGTATCGCCCGCGCTGAGCATGTTCGCCAGATACTGCACAGGAATGCGCAGGCTTTCGACGGCAGGCAGCACGCCGTCGCTCTGCGGCAAACCACCCGCGTCCGCGTAGGACTGGATCGGCGACAGCGGCGGCACGTACCAGACCATCGGCAGGGTGCGGTATTCCGGATGCAGCGGCAGGGCAAGCTTCCAGTCCATCGCCATTTTGTAAACCGGGGAACGCTGTGCCGCGTCGATGACGTTCTGCGGAATACCCTGTTTCAGCGCTTCCTCAATCACCGCCGGATCGTTCGGGTTAAGGAACACGTCGCACTGGCGCTCGTACAGATCGGTTTCATGCTCGGTGCTGGCCGCCTCTTCAATGCGGTCCGCGTCATACAGCAGCACGCCAAGGTAGCGGATGCGCCCGACGCAGGTTTCCGAGCAGACGGTCGGCTGACCCGATTCAATGCGCGGGTAGCAGAAGATGCATTTCTCTGACTTGCCGCTCTTCCAGTTGAAGTAGATTTTCTTGTACGGGCAGCCGCTGATGCACAGACGCCAGCCGCGGCATTTGTCCTGGTCAATCAGCACAATGCCGTCCTCTTCGCGCTTGTAAATCGCACCGCTCGGGCAGGTGGCAACGCAACTGGGGTTCAGACAGTGCTCGCACAGGCGCGGCAGGTACATCATGAAGGTGTTTTCAAACTGGCCGTACATCTCCTTCTGGATCTTCTGGAAATTGCGGTCGCGGGCGCGTTTTTCGAACTCGCCGCCCAGCAGCTCTTCCCAGTTGGGCCCCCATTCGATTTTATCCATTCGCTTGCCGTCAATCAGCGAGCGCGGGCGGGCGGTAGGGAGGTGATCGCCCTCTGGCGCGCGGTGCAGATCCTGGTAATCGAAGGTGAAGGGTTCATAGTAATCGTCAATCTGCGGCAGGACGGGGTTAGCGAAAATCTTCGACAGCACGCCCATTTTGCCGCCGAGGCGCGGGGTCAGCTTGCCGTGAATACCGCGGATCCAGCCGCCTTGCCACTCATCCTGATCTTCCCAGTTTTTCGGATAGCCGATACCCGGTTTGGTTTCGACGTTATTAAACCACGCGTACTCCATCCCTTCGCGCCCGGTCCAGACGTTCTTACAGGTGACCGAGCAGGTGTGGCAGCCAATGCATTTATCAAGATTCAGAACCATGCCAACCTGTGAGCGTATTTTCATTTTTTCGCCTCCTGTACCTGATCCCGACCTTCGCCGTCCAGCCAGTTAATGTTTTTCATTTTACGGATCATGATGAACTCGTCGCGGTTCGAGCCGACGGTGCCGTAATAGTTGAAGCTGTACGCCAGCTGCGCGTAGCCACCGATCATGTGGGTCGGTTTCGGGCAGACGCGGGTGACCGAGTTGTGGATCCCGCCGCGCCGTCCGGTTACTTCTGACCCCGGAATGTTCAGAATGCGCTCCTGAGCGTGGTACATCATGGTCATGCCCGGCGGAACGCGTTGGCTGACCACCGCGCGGGCGGTGAGGGCGCCGTTGGCGTTAAAGGCTTCGATCCAGTCGTTGTCCTCAATGCCCAGCTCGCGCGCGTCGGTTTCGCTGATCCAGACGATTGGCCCCCCGCGCGACAGGGTTTGCATCAGCAGGTTTTCGCTGTAGGTGGAGTGAATGCCCCATTTCTGGTGCGGCGTAAGGAAGTTAAGCGCTTTTTCCGGGAATCCGTTCGGCGGGATTTCGCGCATATGGGTAACGCTGCGGGTGTCAATCGGTGGACGATAGGCCACCAGACTCTCCCCGAAGGCGCGCATCCAGGCATGATCCTGATACAGCTGCTGGCGGCCCGAAATCGTGCGCCACGGGATCAGCTCGTGAACGTTGGTATAGCCTGCGTTATAGGAGACGTGCTCGCTCTCAAGGCCGGACCACGTCGGGCTGGAGATGATTTTGCGCGGCTGCGCCTGAATATCGCGGAAGCGGATTTTCTCATCTTCTTTGTTCAGCGCCAGATGGGTGTGATCGCGTCCGGTCAGTTCGCCGAGGGCTTCCCAGGCTTTGACCGCGACCTGACCGTTAGTTTCCGGCGCAAGGGCGAGGATCACCTCTGAAGCGTCAATGGCGGTCTCGATGCGCGGACGACCTTTCGCCGGGCCGTCAGGCTTGACGTAGTTGAGCTTGCCGAGGAAATCGACCTCATTCTGGGTGTTCCACGATATGCCTTTTCCGCCGTTGCCGAGCTTGTCCAGCAGCGGCCCAAGGGCCGTGAAGCGCTCGTAGGTTTCCGGGTAGTTACGCTCGACCACGGCGATGTTCGGTGCCGTTTTGCCGGGGAGCAGATCGCATTCGCCTTTGCGCCAGTCCTGAATATCAAACGGCTGCGACAGTTCCCCCGGTGAATCATGCTGTAGCGGCTGTAGCACCACGTCAGTTTCGGTGCCGAGATGCCCTACGCACACTTCAGAGAACACTTTGGCGATGCCCTTGTAAATCTCCCAGTCGCTGCGGGACTCCCACGCCGGGTCAACGGCTGCGGAAAGCGGGTGAATAAACGGATGCATGTCCGAGGTATTCATATCGTCTTTTTCATACCAGGTGGCGGTGGGCAGGACGATATCCGAGAACAGGCAGGTGCTGGACATACGGAAATCGAGCGTCACCAGCAGATCCAGCTTGCCCTCAATGGCGGCGGTTTGCCATTCCACCTCTTCAGGTTTCACGTCGTCCGTTGAGCCTAAATCCTCACCCTGAATACCGCTCTCGGTGCCAAGCAGGTATTTCAGCATGTATTCATGGCCTTTCCCGGACGAGCCAAGCAGGTTAGAACGCCAGACAAACAGGTTGCGCGGGTGGTTCTTACCGTTATCCGGCTGTTCGCAGGCGAAGCGGATATCGCCCGATTTTAACGCCTGAACAATGTAGTCCTGCGGCGACATGCCGGCGGCGTCCGCCCGGGCCTTAACGTGCAGCGGGTTGAGATTAAGCTGTGGAGCCGACGGCAGCCAGCCCATGCGCTCGGCGCGGACATTGAAATCAATCAGGTGACCGGTAAACTTCGATGCGTCTGCAAGGGGAGAAAGCAGTTCCTGTGCGGTGAGCTTCTCATAGCGCCACTGGCTGGCGTGGTTGTAGAAGTACGATGTGCTGTTCATCTGGCGCGGCGGACGGTTCCAGTCCAGCGCGAAGGCCAGCGGCAGCCAGCCGGTTTGCGGGCGCAGCTTTTCCTGGCCGACATAGTGCGACCAGCCGCCGCCGCTCTGCCCGACGCAGCCGCAGAAGACCAGCATGTTGATCATCCCGCGGTAGTTCATGTCCATGTGGTACCAGTGGTTCACACCGGCCCCGAGGATGATCATCGAACGACCGTGAGTTTTGTGCGCCGTGTCGGCAAATTCACGGGCGATTTTTTCTATCAGATAAGCGGGGACGCCGGTAATTTGTTCGCCCCAGGCCGGGGTATAGGCTTTTATCTCGGCGTAGTTTGTCGCCGCGTTACTGTCTTCCAGACCGCGATCGAGGCCGTAGTTTGCCAGCACCAGATCGTACACGCTAACCACGCGTCTCTGGCTGCCGTCGGCCAGCGTCAGGGTTTTACTCGGTACGCGGCGCGTCAGCACCGGCTCCTGCTTCACGCTGCGGAAATGCGGATTCTCGTTGCCCCCGAAGTAAGGGAAGGCCACGTCTGCCACGCTGTCGTGGGTGATGAGCAGGGAAAGCGTCAGCTCGGTTTCCTGTCCTGCAGCCAGCGACTCCAGGTTCCATTTGCCTTTTTCACCCCAGCGGAAGCCGATGGAACCATTCGGCGCCACCAGATTTCCGGCCACGTCAAAGGCGATGGTTTTCCACTCCGGATTATTGGTTTCACCCAGCCCGTCGGCCAGATCCGACGCGCGCAGCATGCGGCCCGGCACCACGCGACCGTCAGCCTGTTCATCCAGCAGGACCAGCATCGGCATGTCGGTGTAGCGGCGGCAATAGTTGAGGAAGTACTCGCTCGGGTTATCGAGGTGGAACTCTTTAAGGATCACATGGCCCATCGCCATGGCAAGGGCGCTGTCGGTACCCTGTTTGGGGGCCAGCCACTGGTCGCTGAGCTTCGCCACCTCCGAGAAGTCCGGCGTAATGGCGACGGTCTTGGTGCCCTTGTAACGCACTTCGGTAAAGAAGTGGGCGTCCGGGGTGCGCGTCTGCGGCACGTTCGAGCCCCAGGCAATGATATAGCTGGAGTTGTACCAGTCCGCCGATTCCGGCACGTCGGTCTGTTCGCCCCAGGTCATCGGCGACGCCGGAGGCAGATCGCAGTACCAGTCATAGAAGCTCAGGCAGGTGCCGCCGAGCAGGGAGAGATAGCGCGTACCGGCGGCATAAGAGACCATCGACATGGCCGGGATGGGGGAAAAACCGGCTACCCGATCCGGGCCGTAGTTTTTGATGGTCCAGACGTTGGCGGCAGCAATCAGCTGGTTAAGCTCTTTCCAGTTTGAGCGGATAAAACCGCCTTTTCCGCGCGCTTTTCTGTAGCTCTGCGCTTTCTGCGGATCGTTTTGAATGGCATCCCAGGCCAGCACCGGATCGGTATGCTGCGCCAGCGCCTCGCGCCAGAGTTCGATCAGCCTGCGGCGTACCAGCGGGTACTTGAGACGGTTGGCGCTGTAGAGATACCAGGAGTAGCTTGCGCCACGCGGGCAGCCGCGCGGTTCGTGGTTAGGCAGGTCAGGGCGGGTGCGCGGGTAGTCGGTCTGCTGGGTTTCCCAGGTTACCAGGCCATTTTTGACATAAATTTTCCAGCTACAGGAGCCGGTGCAGTTAACGCCGTGGGTGGATCGCACAATTTTATCGAACTGCCAGCGCTGACGGTAGCTGTCCTCCCAGTCGCGGTTGGTGTGGTACACCTGCCCGTGCCCATCGGCGAAACTGTCGCCTTTTGTTTTGAAGTAACGGAAGCGGTCCAACAGTTTGCTCATGACATTTCTCCTGCTTCGATAGCATGGCCGGAGGGTGAGAGATCACGCTCCGGCGAAGAGGTAGTTATTATTTTTGTGAGGATTTGCGGCCGTACACCAGCCAGGTGACGAGCACGCAGACGATGTAAAACACGAGGAAGACTTTCATGGCGCCCACCGGGGAACCGGTCATCGCCAGGGATGTGCCAAAGGCTTTGGGAATAAAGAACCCGCCTACCGCACCGATGGCAGAGATAAAGCCCAGCGCGGCAGCCGTTTCGGTCACCGCTTCATGCTGTGCCTGTTCGTCGCTCCCGCCCTGTTTTTTCACGCGGTCGAGGGTGATTTGGCGAAAGTTAATCGCGATCATCTGGAAGGTCGAGCCGCTGCCCAGGCCTGCGGTGAGGAACAGGCCCATAAAGACCAGATAGAAGGCCATAAAACTGCCTGAACCAGACCCGGGGAGCGTCAGGAAAATCAGTGCGCTAAAGATGGCCATAAAGACGAAGTTGATCAACGTCACCCGTACGCCGCCCAGCCTGTCTGAAATCATCCCGCCAGCCGAACGCGCCAGGGCGCCGATCAGCGGGCCAAAGAAGGCGAGGTGGAGGATATTTACGTCCGGAAACTGGGTTTTCGACAGCATAGCAAAGCCTGCCGAGAAACCGATAAACGAGCCGAAGGTTGCCAGATAAAGCAGGCTCAGCAGCCAGAGATGAAAGCGCTTAAGCACCGGAAGCTGGCTGGCAATGGACGCTTTCGAGCTGGCGATGTCGTTCATGCCAAAAAACGCCGCAAGGGTGGCAAGAATCAGCAGCGGCGCCCAGATCCACGCCGCGTTCGCCAGCCACATCGTCGAGCCATCCTCCTGCGGTACGCCGTGCACGCCGAGGAAGGTAAACATCGGCAGAAAAATCACCAGCGGCGCAACCAGCTGCATCACGCTCACGCCCAGGTTACCCAGCCCGCCGTTAATGCCCAGCGCGCTGCCCTGTCTGGCTTTCGGGAAGAAGAAGCTGATGTTTCCCATGCTGGAAGCGAAGTTGGCGCCGGCAAATCCGCAAAGCAGTGCGATGATGATAAAGACCCAGTAAGGCGTGGCGGTATTCTGGATGGCGATCCCAAGCCAGACACAGGGTACGACCAGGATAACGGTACTTAACACGGTCCAGTAACGTCCGCCAAATATCGGCACCATAAAAGAGTAGGGGACACGCAATATCGCGCCGGAAAGAGAAGGTAATGCCGTTAGCATAAAAAGCTGATCGGTGCTGAAATTAAATCCGACCTTATTAAGATTTACCGCAATAGCGCTAAACAACATCCATACACAAAACGCGAGAAGCAAACACGCCACGGAAATCCACAGGTTTCTACGTGCGATATGTTTCCCTTTATTCTCCCAAAATTGCGCGTTTTCCGGTTTCCAGTTACTCAACAGATGCTGATTACTCTTCTCGCTTTGATGTGACATATCACCCTCTTGCTTACCCAAATGGAGAGAAAAAAGAAGTGAAAACAGAAAGATACCTTTCGGCAGTTTGTAGAAATTTTTGGATGTTATGGGATACATCTGAAAGGATAGATAAAAAAGCGAATCCCTGAGTTTGGAATGGGAATCAGGGTTCGCTTTATGTGTTACTAATTGTAACTATTTGCGGAAATTAATACCCCGATGGGAGTATTAAAACAATTCGAGGGAAATAAGCTTATCCAGATGCTTATTAAATGCCGCGTCGTCCATTTCAGGCATATTTAATACGTATATGCCATCCAGGCCACATACCAGACCAATTAAACGCCAGGCGATATTTTCCGGCTGGTCAGCAAGCGTAAAGGCGTTGGCCTCCGCCCCGGCGCGGATAATCGCGACCGTTTCCTGGTGCCACATCTCCATGGTCAAAACGTAGGCGCCTTTGATATCGCTATCCCGGCTGGCGAGAATTTGCGCCTCCCGCCACAGTCGAATGTAGGGCTCAAACCCGCCGTCATCGCTGCCGAGCATGGCATGCAGGCGCTCACGCCAGCCGGCGTTTTCGCCAACGATTTCAGCATCCAGCAAATCGCGGATCAGCCGGACAAACGCCAGCGACTTAAGCTCGCCCGCCGACGCAAAGTGGTGATGCACCTGCCCGGTGGCGACGCCCGCTTCGGTGGCGATGCGGCGCACGGTCATCGCAGCGAATCCTTCGGTCAGCGCCACGCGCATCGCGGCCTGGAGGATCTCTTCCCGCCGCTCGTCCTTGCTCAGATAACGCATAATTTCTCACTCTCAATGGCAACGAAACGAGTGTAACAAAGAGCTGGACAAGTGTTCAACTTTACGTAGGATCGCATTCTGGACATGTGTCCAGTTTTTAACTGAAAAGGAAATTTATGTTTCGTCAGTGGTTAGCGTTAGTGATTATCGTGCTGGTGTATATCCCGGTGGCGATTGACGCGACGGTGCTGCACGTGGCGGCGCCAACATTGAGCATGACGCTGGGTGCCAGCGGCAACGAATTGCTGTGGATTATTGATATTTACTCGCTGGTGATGGCGGGAATGGTGCTGCCGATGGGCGCGCTGGGCGATCGCATAGGTTTTAAGCGCCTGCTGATGATCGGCAGCGTGCTGTTTGGCCTGTCATCGTTAGCGGCGGCTTTTGCGCCGTCCGCGGGCTGGCTGATTGCCGCCCGCGCGTCGCTGGCGATTGGCGCGGCGATGATCATTCCGGCTACGCTTGCAGGGATCCGCACCCTGTTTATTGACGTGCGGCACCGTAATATCGCCCTCGGCGTCTGGGCTGCCGTTGGGTCGGGCGGCGCGGCGTTTGGCCCGCTGATTGGCGGCATGCTGCTGGAGCACTTTTACTGGGGGTCGGTGTTCCTGATTAACGTGCCGATCGTGCTGATCGTGGTTTCGCTTGCTGCGCGCCTGGTGCCTGCTCAGCAGGGGCGGCCCGAGCAGCCGCTCAATATCAGCCATGCCATTATGCTGATTGTGGCGATTTTACTGCTGGTCTATAGCGCCAAAACCGCCCTGAAAGGGGTGCTGTCGCCGTGGATGGTGGCCTGTACGCTGCTTACCGGAGCGGTAATGCTGTTTATCTTCGTCCGTATCCAGCTGCGCGCGTGCGTGCCGATGATCGACATGCGTCTGTTTTGCCATCGCATTATTTTAAGCGGCGTGGTCATGGCGATGACCGCCATGATTGCGCTGGTGGGCTTTGAACTGCTGATGGCGCAGGAGTTGCAGTTCGTGCATGGGTTTACGCCGTTTGAAGCAGGGATATTTATGCTGCCGGTGATGGTGGCGAGCGGATTTAGCGGGCCGATCGCGGGTGTGCTGGTCGGGCGTCTGGGGCTGCGCATTGTCGCGGCCGGAGGCATGGGGCTTAGCGCGGTCAGTTTTATCGGCCTGTCGACGCTCGATTTCAGCACCCAACAGTGGCAGGCGTGGAGCCTGATGGTGCTGCTGGGCTTCAGTGCCGCCAGCGCACTGCTGGCATCGACGTCAGCGATCATGGCTGCCGCGCCGAAAGAGAAAGCGGCCGCCGCAGGCGCGATCGAAACCATGTCCTACGAGCTGGGTGCTGGTCTGGGGATCGCCATTTTCGGTCTGCTGTTAACCCGCAGCTTTTCGGCGTCTATTGTACTGCCGCAAGGGCTGAGCGCGTCGCTGACCGATAAAGCCTCGTCGTCCATCGGTGAAGCGATGAAGGTGGCGCAGGAGCTGTCGCCGTCGCTGGCCGAGCCGGTGATGACGGCGGCGAAAACCGCGTTCATCACCTCGCACAGCGTGGCCCTGGGCAGTGCGGGAGGCATGCTGCTGATTCTGGCGGTCGGGATCTGGTTTAGTCTGGCGAAGGTCGGAGGGCAGCAGTAATAAAAAAGGCCAGCCGCGAGGGCTGGCCTTTTGAACTAACAGATCTTAGAACTGGTAGGTCAGACCTACAGCTACGATGTTGTCGGTAGCCACTTTGGCATCTTTGGTGAACTGGCTGTCATCCACGAGGTTGATTTTGTAATCAACATAGGTGGACATGTTTTTGTTGAAGTAGTAGCTCGCGCCAACGTCAACGTATTCAACCAGGTCCTGGTCGCCATAAGAACCGATGTCTTTACCTTTGGATTTCAGGTAAGCGATGGACGGACGCAGACCGAAGTCGAACTGGTACTGAGCCACAACTTCGAAGTTCTGCGCTTTGTTGGCAACGTGACCGTTACCGAACGCCGTCATGTTGCGGGTTTCAGAGTAGGTGGTTGCCAGGTAGATGTTGTTCGCATCGTACTTCAGGCCAGCAGCCCAGACTTCTGCGTTTTCGCCACCGGCGTTCAGGTTGCTTGCAGCACGAACCTGACGGTCGGTACGGTCAGATTTCGCGTAGGTCGCACCCACACCGAAGCCGTCGAATTCATAGGTAGAAGACAGACCCCAGCCGTCACCGTTGGATTCGGTGATATCGTCACGGTCGTTTTTACCCTGGTACTGAGCAGCCACGTTCAGGCCGTCAACCAGACCAAAGAAGTCGGTGTTACGATAGGTTGCAACGCCAGTGGTACGGCCGGTCATGAAGCCGTCAGTCTGCGTCCAAGTATCGCCACCGAACTCTGGCAGAACGTCAGTCCATGCGCCGATGTCATAAGCCACACCGTAGTTACGACCGTAGTCGAAGGAACCGAATTCATCGAATTTCAGACCAGCGTACGCCAGACGGGTTTTGTTGCCGTCGGAACCTTGAGCTTCAGAGCGATTGCCCTTGAACTCATATTCCCACTGACCGTATCCGGTCAGCTGATCGTTGATCTG
>NZ_JADBRE010000033.1:0-407 GCF_014930525.1 Enterobacter cloacae complex sp. S1 | reverse complement strand
TCACCTTTGAAGCCCAGACGAACATACGTTTTGTCGCCGTCGCTACCAGCATCATCAGAAAAATAGTGCAGACCAGTAACTTTGCCGTACAGATCCAGTTTGTTACCGTCTTTGTTAAAAACTTCAGCCGCGTTAACAACGCCAGCTGCCAACATGGAAGTCACTGCCACTGCAACTAATTTAAGTTTCATCTTAAATAATCCTTATAATTTTATTTAGGTATTTCCTAAGCCACCTGAGCGATTTTTAAACGAGGCTTATCGTCAATGGCAGACTATTTTTAAAATTCCGTAGACTGCTTTCAATAATAAGTTTCAAAATATTAAAGATAATTTCAATTAGTGTGATCCTGATCGGATAAATTGCCCTTAAATCGGCCAATCAGGTTAATATATAGACATGAAGTG
>NZ_JADBRE010000032.1:0-42822 GCF_014930525.1 Enterobacter cloacae complex sp. S1 | reverse complement strand
CAGGCCAGCTCGCAGGTTTTGCACCCGGTGCAGCGGCTGGAATCAATAAAAAATCCATACTGGGTTGTCATCGGTTACTCCTTACGCCTTTTCAACCTGAACGAGGTTTGTGTGGGATGGGTTGCCCTTCGCCAGCGGCGATGGGCGCTGCGTAGTGAGAACGTTGATGCAGCCCGCCTGATCGATACGGTTCGCATCCGGGTTATACCAGGCCCCTTCCCCCAGCGCGACAACGCCAGGCATCATACGCGGAGTCACTTTAGCTTCGATATGCACTTCGCCACGTCCGTTGAAGATACGTACGCGATCGCCATTACTGATGCCGCGCGCTTTCGCATCCATCGGGTTGATCCACATCTCCTGTCGGCAGGCCGCTTTCAGTACGTCAACGTTGCCGTAGGTGGAGTGAACACGCGCTTTGTAGTGGAAACCGGTCAACTGAAGCGGGAATTTCTCCGTCAGCGGATCGTTGTAGTTTTCGAAGCCTGGCGTATAAATCGGCAGCGGATCGATAACGTCCCCTTCCGGCAATTCCCACGTTGCGGCAATTTTTGCCAGCTCTTCGGAGTAGATCTCGATTTTGCCCGACGGCGTGGTCAGCGGATTGGCCTGCGGATCGTCGCGGAAGGCTTTATACGCCACGTGATGCCCTTCCGGATCGCGCTGCTTGTACATGCCCTGCTTGCGGAAGGTATCGAAGTCCGGCAGGTCAGGAATGGCTTTGCGTGAGAGCTCGTGCAGATGGCGCATCCACCCTTCCTGAGTACGTCCTTCAGTGAACTGCTGCTCAACGCCAAGACGTTTCGCCAGCTCGGAAGTCATCTCATAGATGGTTTTGCACTCAAAGCGCGGTTTGATGGCCTGGTCAGTGAAGATCACATAGGACATGTTGCCGCAGGAGGCATCCAGCGCGAAATCCATCTGCTCAGACGCGGTGCAGTCTGGGAGCAGAATATCGGCATACTTCGCCGATGAGGTCATGTGGCAGTCGATCACCACAATCATTTCGCACTTCTTGTCATCCTGCAAAATTTCATGGGTGCGGTTGATTTCAGAGTGCTGGTTTATCAGGCAGTTACCGGCGTAGTTCCAGATCATTTTGATCGGCACGTCCAGCTTATCTTTGCCCCGAACACCGTCACGCAGCGCGGTCATTTCCGGGCCGCGCTCGATCGCGTCCGTCCACATAAACATGGAGATGCTGGTCTGAACCGGGTTATCCAGCGTTGGCATACGTTCAAACGGGACTTCATACGAGCCTTCACGCGCCCCGCTATTACCGCCGTGAATACCGACGTTGCCAGTCAGAATCGAGAGCATAGAAATAGCGCGGGTAGCAATTTCGCCGTTCGCGTGACGCTGTGGTCCCCATCCCTGGCTGATATAAGCCGGTTTTGCTGAACCAATTTCACTGGCCAGCTGAACAATACGTTCGACTGGAATGCCGGTAATGGTGGATGCCCACTCAGGGGTTTTCGCTACCCCGTCGCTGCCCTGACCAAGAATGTACGCTTTGTAATGCCCGTTAGCCGGTGCGCTGGCTGGCAGGGTCTTCTCGTCATAACCAACGCAGTATTTATCAAGGAACGGCTGATCGACGAGGTTTTCAGTGATCATCACATACGCCAGCGCATTGACCAGCGCCGCATCGGTACCAGGGCGAATAGGGATCCACTCGTCTTCACGTCCCGCGCCGGTATCGGTATAGCGCGGATCGACGATGATCATACGTGCGTTGGATTTGGCGCGCGCCTGCTCAAGATAATAGGTTACCCCACCGCCGCTCATCCGGGTTTCGCCTGGGTTGTTACCGAACAACACCACCAGTTTACTGTTTTCGATATCCGACGGGCTGTTACCGTCTGCCCAGCCGCCGTAGGTGTAGTTCAGCCCCGCAGCAATCTGTGCGGAAGAGTAGTCGCCGTAATGATTGAGATAGCCGCCGCAGCAGTTCATCAGGCGCGCCACCAACGTTTTACCCGGCGGCCAGGAGCGGGTCATGGTACCGCCCAGCGTGCCGGTGCCGTAGTTGAGGTAGATGGATTCGTTGCCATACTCTTTGATCAGGCGCTGCATGTTAGTCGCGATAATATCGTAGGCTTCGTCCCAGCTAATACGCTCGAACTTCCCTTCCCCACGCTTACCGACGCGCTTCATTGGGTATTTCAGACGATCCGGGTTATAAACGCGACGGCGCATTGAACGGCCACGCAGACAGGCACGAACCTGATGTAACCCTTCGTAGTTATCATCGCCGGTATTGTCTGTTTCGACATATTTGATTTCACCGTCCACAACATGCATACGCAGAGGACAACGGCTACCACAGTTAACGGTACAGGCGCTCCACACCACTTTTTCCGGGGCTGAAGCGGGAGACAGAGCCTCCGCCGCCGACGCCAGACGGGTAAAAGGGAGCGTAAAGGCGCTGCTGGCAACCGCCAGACCGCCTATTGCCGTGGTTTTCATCAACCCACGGCGAGTGACCTCGGCAGCCATTAACGCTTCAGGCGCTTTGATTTTCATAAAGACTCACTTTGGTTGCTCACAAAGAAATAAAGGGCGGCATACACCGCTATATAGTTTTATGTATAACGATATTTTTGGTTATCAGTGTTTTATGCTGACTTTCGTTCGGAGGAGTATTACTACTTTAGAGGGAGGGGTTATTGCTTCGTATCAAATCAGAGGCATAAAAAAAGCGCCCTGAGGCGCTTTTTTGTCTTAGAGCAAATAATTAGCCGATGAACTGCTGGCCTTTCATGTAAGGGCGCAGCACTTCCGGGATCTCAATGCGTCCGTCAGCCTGCTGGTAGTTTTCCAGCACAGCAACCAGCGTACGGCCTACTGCCAGACCAGAACCGTTCAGGGTATGAACCAGACGGGTTTTCTTGTCAGATTTGCTGCGGCAACGCGCCTGCATACGACGCGCCTGGAAATCCCAGACGTTGGAGCAGGAGGAGATTTCACGGTAGGTGTTCTGCGCAGGCACCCAGACTTCAAGGTCGAAGGTTTTGCAGGCACCGAAGCCCATGTCGCCGGTGCACAGCGCCATACGGCGGTACGGCAGGCCCAGCAGCTCCAGCACTTTCTCAGCATGACCGGTCATCTCTTCCAGCGCGTCCATAGACTCTTCCGGACGAACGATCTGTACCATCTCAACTTTATCGAACTGGTGCATACGGATCAGACCGCGCGTATCGCGACCGTAAGAACCGGCTTCAGAACGGAAACATGGAGAGTGCGCGGTCAGTTTGATTGGCAGATCGTCTTCGTCGATGATCTCATCACGCACGAGGTTGGTCAGCGGCACTTCCGCGGTTGGGATCAGTGCGTAGTTGCTGCTGTCTGCTTCCTCGTCCAGCGGACGGGTGTGGAACAGATCGCCGGCAAATTTCGGCAACTGGCCGGTACCGTACAGCGTATCGTGGTTAACCAGATACGGAACGTAGGTTTCGCTGTAGCCATGCTGCTCGGTGTGCAGATCCAGCATGAACTGCGCCAGAGCGCGATGCAGATGGGCAATTTGACCTTTCATGACCACAAAGCGAGAACCCGTCAGCTTAACCGCAGCCGCAAAGTCCAGGCCCGCATGCATTTCGCCCAGCGTGACGTGATCGCGCACCTCGAAGTCAAACTCGCGAGGCGTGCCCCAGCGTTTCACTTCAACGTTGTCGTTTTCGTCTTTGCCGACAGGCACGCTGTCGTCAGGAATGTTCGGGATCGCCAGAGCGATATCACGAATTTCAGCCTGAAGAACATCCAGTTCAGCTTTCGCCTGATCCAGCTCTTCACCCAGTTTGTTCACTTCCAGGCGTAATGGCTCAATATCTTCCCCGCGCGCTTTCGCCTGGCCAATGGATTTCGATCGAGAATTACGCTCTGCTTGCAGATTTTCAGTTTGTACCTGCAAAACTTTACGACGCTCTTCAAGAGCGCGCAGCTTATCTACATCCAGCTTAAAGCCCCGGCGTGCCAGTTTTTCAGCGACTGCGTCTGGCTCATTACGCAGCAGATTGGGATCGAGCATGCTTATCCTGTGCTTATCGAATTAAAAAAGGAAAAAGTGACCACAGCCTGCGGCCACAGAGATATATTGCCAACATTACCGCAACGATTGAACTAACGGTAGCGTTTTATAGGGCTATTTTGATCCTGTCCGGCAAGCCAGGCGAGCTTTTCGCCAATCTTACCCTCAAGACCTCTGTTTGTGGGATGATAATAGCGGGTTTGTGCCATCTCCTGCGGGAAATACTCTTCCCCGGCGGCGTAGGCATTGGGTTCATCATGGGCGTAGCGATACTCCTGCCCATACCCCATCTCTTTCATCAATTTAGTTGGCGCATTGCGCAGATGAACCGGCACATCGTAGTCCGGACGTTCACGTGCATCTGACATCGCCGCTTTGAAGGCGGTATACACCGCGTTACTTTTCGGCGCGCAGGCCAGATAGACAATTGCCTGCGCAATGGCACGCTCACCTTCCGCGGGTCCGACGCGGGTAAAGCAGTCCCAGGCGGAAATAGCGACCTGCATGGCGCGTGGATCGGCATTACCGACATCTTCTGACGCGATGGCCAGGCAGCGACGCGCGACATATAACGGATCGCCACCGGCGGTAATGATACGCGCGTACCAGTAGAGCGCCGCATCCGGGGCGCTGCCGCGCACGGACTTATGTAATGCCGAGATCAGGTCGTAAAAACGATCGCCTTTATTATCGAAGCGTGCGCTGCGCTCACCGGCTATTTCGGTCAGCAGCTCCTGCTTTAGCACCCGCTTTCCGGCATCATCCACTTCGGCCATATCGGCCATCATTTCCAGCGTATTCAGCGCCCGACGCGCATCGCCGTTGACCAGTTCAGCGATCGCACGACGCGTGTCGTCCGGCAGAACGATATCCTGTCCGCCGTAACCCCGCGCTTTGTCCTCCATCGCCTGGGTCAGAACCTTTTCGATATCCTCTGTGGTCAGGGATTTAAGCAGGTAAACGCGGGCGCGGGAAAGGAGCGCAGAGTTCAGCTCAAACGACGGGTTTTCCGTGGTTGCGCCGATGAAGAAAATCGTGCCGTCTTCAATGTGCGGCAGAAACGCATCCTGTTGGCTCTTGTTGAAGCGGTGGACTTCATCAACAAAAAGAATGGTGCGGCGCCCGGCATTACGGTTTTGCCGCGCGCGCTCGATCGCCTCACGAATCTCCTTTACGCCGGAGGTAACCGCCGAGATGCGCTCAACGTCCGCGTTAGCATAGCGGGCGATCACTTCAGCGAGGGTTGTTTTGCCGGTGCCGGGTGGCCCCCAGAGGATCATGGAGTGCAGATGCCCGGCCTCTATGGCGCGCGGCAAGGGTTTCCCCGCAGCCAGCAGGTGTTGCTGGCCGATGTACTGCGCTAAATTTTCTGGCCGCATACGGGCGGCCAGAGGTTGAAACGCATTATCTGAAAAATCGAGCGACAGGTTGCTCACTCATGCCTCTTACTTATTACGTTGGTCGTCCACCGTTACGCCCTGCGGCGGGGTAAAGGTGAATTTCGAAGCATCTACAGCGCCGTTTTGCTGAGACTTAAGCTGATAGCTACTGCGCTGATCGTCCTGCTCAACCGCACCGAACTGATTAATGGTACCGTTGCTGCTCACGTTAATGGTGAACTGCTTCAGGTTACCGTTGCTGCCTTTTGGCGTCAGGACGAACTCATCACCGTTTTGTTTAATGTTGTACTGCTGCCAGTCGCTGGACTGGTTACGGGCAATGAGCATAAACGGCGTATTGCTGGTCGCGTCTTTCAGCCAGGTGGCGGTCGCCTGCTCAACAAACGGATTGTAGAACCATAAGGTTTTCCCGTCGGACACCAGCACGCTTTCATCCGGCTGGGTCATGTGCCAGTTGAAGAGATTCGGGCGTTTCACCCACAAATCCCCCTGACCTTCCTGCACCGCGTTGCCACTGCCGTCAGTCACTTTTTGCGTGAAGCTGGCGTGGAAGCTGCTCACTTTATCCAGTCGGCTTTTAAGGTCGCTGGCTGCATCAGCCCAGACGCTGCTGGCAACAAAACTGGAGAGTAATGCACAGACGATGGCGATTTTTTTCATTGTTATTCCTTAAAATACGTCTTCCCGATATGGGGGTTCCGTTTCTATTCTGGACCTGCCCGAAGGCAGGCGACAGAAGAATATGCTTAATTTTTGCTGATTTACCCTTCTTTGCAATCGCTGAAGGTTAATCAAACGGCGGTGGCGCCAGCACCTCACGGTTACCGTTATGCCCCTGTTCGCTCACAATACCCTGGGCTTCCATCTGCTCGATAATACGCGCCGCGCGGTTGTAGCCAATACGGAACTGGCGCTGGACGCCGGAGATGGACGCCTTACGTTTTTCGGTAACGAAATTAACCGCCTGGTCAAATAACGGATCCAGCTCTTCGCCGCCGTCAAAACCACCGCCGCCACCTTCGCTTTCACTGTCGGAGGTGATGCCGTCAACGTATTGCGGCCGACCGCGCGCTTTCCAGTCCTGCACCACCGCGTGCACTTCCTGGTCGCGAACAAATGCACCGTGGACACGCACCGGCGAGGTGGAGTTCGGGCCGGAATAGAGCATATCACCCATCCCCAGCAGCGACTCTGCACCGCCCTGGTCCAGGATAGTACGCGAGTCAATTTTACTCGACACGGTAAACGCGATACGGGTCGGGATGTTTGCCTTAATAAGTCCGGTGATAACGTCTACGGACGGACGCTGCGTTGCAAGCACCAGGTGGATGCCCGCCGCACGCGCTTTCTGTGCCAGACGCGCAATCAGCTCTTCCACTTTCTTGCCAACGGTCATCATCAGGTCGGCGAATTCATCCACCAGCACCACGATGTAAGGCAGTTTTTCCAGCACCGGATGCTGGGCATCCATGCTGTCACCCGGCTTCCAGTATGGGTCCGGAATCGGACGGCCCATACGTGCAGCCTCAGCGATTTTCTCGTTATAACCGGCCAGGTTACGCACGCCCAGCGCCGACATCAGCTTGTAGCGACGCTCCATTTCATTGACGCTCCAGCGCAATGCGTTGGCGGCGTCCTTCATGTCGGTCACTACTTCCGTTAACAGGTGCGGAATGCCTTCGTAGACGGACAGTTCAAGCATTTTCGGGTCGATCATGATGAAACGCACATCTTCAGGCTGCGCTTTGTAGAGCATACTGAGGATCATGGCGTTCACCCCGACCGATTTACCGGAGCCGGTGGTACCCGCAACCAGCAGGTGCGGCATCTTCGCGAGATCGGCAACCACCGGATCGCCAGCGATATCTTTACCCAGCACCACGGTCAGCGGGGACGGGTTGTCGCGGAATTTGGTGTTATCCAGAACTTCACGCAGATAAACGGTCTGGCGTTTCTTGTTTGGCAGCTCAAGGCCAACGTAAGGCTTACCTGGGATCACTTCCACCACGCGTACCGCCACGGTCGACAGAGAACGCGCCAGGTCACGGGACAGGTTAGAAATACGCGCCGCTTTTACGCCTGGCGCCAGGTTCAGTTCGAAACGGGTGATCACCGGGCCAGGGGAGTAGTTCACCACGTCCGCTTTAATACGGAAGTCAGCCAGACGCGCTTCCACCAGACGGGCCATCTGCTCAAGAGCAAAAGTATCCACCGGTTCGACTTCCGCTGGCGGCGGCGTTAACAGATCCAGCGACGGCAACGGCGTACTTGGTCGTTGCAGCGGACGGCTGTCTCCGTTACGCATCAGCAGCGGGTGAATCAGGCTTTCCTGCGGCTGTGGTGCTGGCTGCTGGAACTGCGGCTGCGGCGGTTGGGCCGGCGGTGTATGCGGCTGCGCATAAGCCTGCGGCACTGGCTGTTGTGGTTGCGCATTAACCTGCGGCGCTGGCGCCTGACGCACCGGTTCCGCTTCTGGCATCACGCTCGGCGTGAACAGCGGTTCGCTCGGACCGTCATCCACCAGATCTTTCATCGGTGAAAATTCAAAATCCGAGAGCGAGAACGGGTTTGCCCCCGAAGGCTGCTCACCGGAATAACGTTGCTGCTGCGTGGCCGCAAACTGACGCGCTAATTCCGCTTCGGCAGCATCATCTTCATCCTGCTGAGAATGAACATCGTGTTGGTACTCATTCCCGTAGCGTTGAGTCTGCTGGGCGGCAAACTGACGCGCCAGCTCATCCTGATGCAGTTCGTCGGCATCATCTTCGTAGTCGGACTCACGGGCTTTTTCTTCCGCCATACGCTGGGAAGGCAGTTTAATGCCATAAGAGGCCAGCTCCCGGCGCGTCGGTACGCGCACGCGATTAGGACGCGGCAATTGTGGACCAATGCCCTCTTTTACCTGAGGACGCGGCGCACCATCGGTTGCCGGGCTGAATAGCGGAGCGGACGCGGCAGCGGCTGCCGTTGCCTGCTTCACGGTTTCCGCTCCTGACGCAACGGCTGGCGCTGGATCTACAGGTGCAACGCTTGCAGAAGGCGCTTTTACAACAGGCTCCTGCACCGGCTCAGGCACGGGCTGATACCAGGCGGCAAGCTGCTCGCGCTCTCGGGCACGGCGCTCTTCCACCTCTTCAAAATAGTACAATGGCGGACGGGATGGCTTCGCTTCCTCCACCACTTCGGGTTCAGACACCGGCGCAACGTATGGCTGTTCAGGTTCAGCAGGTTCGGGCGTATAGGCCTGATACGGCTGTTGCGGCTCGCTGGCAGGCTCAGGCGTCTGATACGGTTGCTGCCACTGTTCCTGCTGCACAGGAATATAGCTTTCAGGCTCCGGCGCAATGGTCGGTTCAGGCGTATGGACGCCTGGCGCAGTCTGCCAGTCCACCTGCGGTTGCTGGATCGCGGACTCCGGTGCCGGAACAGGCGAGGACGGCATCACGGCTTCAACAGGCGCAACATGGGCCTGCGCAGCCGTCGTTGCGGCAGCAGCAGCGGCTACCGGTTCAGTCACGGAATGACCATGCAACAGCGGATCGTATTCGTCATACTCACCCGGCGTAGCTCGATGACCAGAGAACAACACATCATCAGGATCGACGGCCGCGCCGCGATACTCAATCTGCTCCTCTTCATCCATACGTTTGCCGGAGAAAAGCGCGGCATCCGTTTTACGGCCTAACGGGTTAGCAAATTTTTCAGCAACGCGCTGGCGGCGCGCCAGAGCACCGCGCAGAATACGGGCACGGCGGGATTCACGACGCTGCACGGGTGCCTCGTCTTCCTCTTCGTACTCATCTTCATATTCATCTTCATCGACCCACGTATCATCACGACGGGTGCGATTGCTGGCAAACGTCAGCAGAGTCAGAATAAAGCTGCCGATTTTTTCGGCAATGCTCACCCAGGACCAGCCGGTAAACAGCGTCAGGCCCGCTGCCCAGATACAAAGCAGCGCCAGCGTGCCGCCGCTGCTGTGAAGCATCGGTTGCAGCGCGGAGCTCAACAGGCTGCCAATCACCCCGCCGGAGGCGAAGTACCAGATGTCATCGGCGTTGATCGCCGCCAGTCCGCAGGAGGTGAGGATCAGCGCCAGGGCGCCAATCAGGCGCAGCGAAACGGCAAAATAATCGATGTAGTCGTCGTTCTGTCGATGACGCCAGGCAAACCAGCATCCGCCAATAATGATGACGGGAAGGGTATAGGCCATCACACCGAAAATGAAGAAGAGTGTGTCCGCAAGCCAGGCGCCGGGAACGCCACCTAAATTATGGATAGGCTCATGCCATGCGGTTTGCGACCAGCTGGGGTCTGAGGGGTTGAAACTGAGTAAGGCAGCCATCAGCCAGACGGCAAAAAGGGCAATAACAATCAGTAACGCCTCAAGGAGACGACGTCCGCTGCTTAGCTTAGATAATGTGACTTCTTTGTCTTCAGTGTATTCCTGGCTCAAGAAAGGCTCTCCAGGTATCAGGCATGTCCTGCCTGTGTGCTAAAACGGACAACAGCGCCGGGACTCCCCGGCACTGTTGCTGTATGGATTAACAGGAGTGTAATCAAACTACACTGATTTTGCACCTGTTCCGTGTTAGCGCGTCTTAATAACCAGACGATTGCTCTGTTTGACCTCTTCCATCACCACATAAGTACGGGTGTCGTTCACGCCTGGCAGACGCAGCAGGGTTTCACCCAGCAGCTTACGGTAGGCGGACATATCAGGCACACGGGTTTTCAACAGGTAGTCAAAATCACCGGAAACCAGATGACACTCTTGAATTTCTTCAAGTTTTTGTACAGCGGCGTTAAATTGCTCAAACACATCTGGTGCACCACGATTCAGAGTAATCTCAACAAATACCAGAAGTGAGGCATCCAGATAATGCGGGTTCAGCAGAGCCGTATAGCCCTGAATAAAACCCTGTCTTTCCAGTCGACGCACACGCTCAAGGCACGGCGTCGGGGAAAGTCCCACACGTTTTGAAAGCTCGACGTTGGAAATACGCCCATCCTTTTGCAATTCATTAAGAATGTTACGATCGATACGGTCGAGATCTTTGCCAGGGCGCTTCTTGCTATCTACCATTATTATTGTCTCTCTGTATTCCTTCCCTACTCCTGCCTGGACCCTGTGCACATCACTGTTCAGAGCCTGGACCCGTTATTCATCACATCGCCTGGTTATGTATTAGACGCGATGTAGATTCGGGTTCTGCGGTAAGAAGACCGTTGCCCGAAAGCAGTCACAGACATCACGTATGGCGTCTGTCCACACCATGCGTAGATTTCACTGACCCGGTAAAAATGGCATTTCCGTGCATGTCTATGCGGCATGCAGTTCGTGCGTCTTTTTTTCTTCCTTGAATGTTTTCGCAAAAGCGCAGGGGATTGTCAAAGCAAAACATCGATTTTTAGTACAACATGCCGGATATTCATTACGGAGGGGTATTAATCCTCATTTTATTGCCTTATAAACGCGCGGTTTTCAGTAGCAGAAGTGATGTGACCGCCTCTGACCCATAGGGCGCGTCTATTGCATATATCGGAAGCAAAACTCTCCTGCTCTTTTTTTACGGCAACAAATTCCCTACAATCCAGCCCATTGCCTGCCAACAACAATGGGGATCTCATGGGCACGACCAAACACAGTAAGCTGCTAATCCTTGGTTCTGGACCTGCGGGATATACCGCAGCGGTCTATGCTGCACGCGCTAACCTGCAACCGGTACTGATCACCGGGATGGAAAAAGGCGGTCAGCTGACCACCACCACGGAAGTGGAAAACTGGCCTGGCGACCCGAACGACCTGACCGGGCCGCTGCTGATGGAGCGCATGCACGAGCATGCCGCCAAATTCGAAACCGAAATCCTGTTCGACCACATCAATAAAGTGGATTTGCAGAACCGTCCGTTCCGCCTGACGGGTGACAGCGGCGAATACACCTGCGATGCGCTGATCATCGCCACCGGCGCCTCTGCCCGCTATCTCGGCCTGCCGTCTGAAGAAGCGTTCAAAGGCCGCGGCGTGTCAGCCTGCGCGACCTGCGACGGTTTCTTCTATCGCAACCAGAAAGTTGCGGTTATCGGCGGCGGCAACACCGCTGTGGAAGAAGCGCTGTATCTGGCAAATATTGCCTCAGAAGTACACCTGATTCACCGTCGCGACACCTTCCGCGCGGAGAAGATCCTGATTAAACGCCTGATGGACAAAGTGGCGAGCGGCAACATTGTGCTGCATACCAACCGTACGCTGGAAGAAGTGACTGGCGATCAGATGGGCGTGGCGGGACTGCGTATCCGTGATACCCAGAACACCGATAACGTCGAAACGCTGGAAGTGGCAGGCCTGTTTGTGGCAATCGGTCACAGCCCGAACACGGCTATCTTTGAAGGCCAGCTGGAGCTGGAGAACGGCTACATCAAAGTGCAGTCTGGCATTCACGGCAACGCCACCCAGACCAGCGTTCCGGGTGTCTTCGCAGCTGGCGACGTGATGGACCATATTTATCGTCAGGCGATCACCTCTGCGGGCACCGGTTGTATGGCCGCGCTGGACGCAGAACGCTACCTGGACGGGCTGGCTGAACAAGGCAAATAATCTTTACAAGTCAGTAACAAACGTAAATAAAGGCGGCCACTGGTCGCCTTTATTTTTGCTCGCGTGTAACATGCAGAGGTCTAATTTCTTATAACGTCACCTGCAAAGTACGCAATGGAAAAAACCCGTCAACAAGAGTTAACCCGCTGGCTGAAACAGCAAAGCGTTCTGTCCCGCCGCTGGCTTATGATTTCCCGCGTTTTGGGATTCATCAGCGGTCTGTTGATTGTTGCCCAGGCATGGCTGCTGGCCCGCATTCTCAACCATATGATCATGGAGAACATCCCGCGCGAAGCGCTGCTGTTGCCGTTTATCGTTCTGGTGCTGGTTTTCGTTCTGCGTGCGTGGGTGGTCTGGCTGCGCGAGCGGGTTGGGTTCCACGCCGGGCAGCACATCCGCTATGAGATTCGCCGCAAGGTGCTCGACCGGCTTTCGGAAGCCGGGCCTGCGTGGATCCAGGGCAAGCCGGCCGGTAGCTGGGCGACGCTGATCCTTGAGCAAATCGACGATATGCACGATTACTACGCGCGTTATCTTCCGCAGATGGCGCTGGCGGTGTTTGTGCCCCTGATGATTGTTATCGCCATCTTCCCTGTTAACTGGGTGGCGGCGTTGATCCTGCTGGGCACCGCCCCGCTCATCCCGCTGTTTATGGCGATGGTCGGCATGGGTGCGGCAGATGCTAACCGTCGTAACTTCCTGGCGCTGGGTCGGTTAAGCGGCCATTTCCTGGATCGTCTGCGCGGTATGGAAACCCTGCGTATCTTTGGTCGCGGTGAAGCGGAGACCGAAAACATTCGACTGGCGTCGCAGGATTTTCGTCAGCGCACCATGGAAGTGTTGCGCATGGCCTTTCTCTCTTCTGGCGTACTCGAATTTTTCACCTCCCTGTCGATTGCGCTGGTGGCGGTTTACTTTGGTTTCTCCTACCTCGGCGCGCTGGACTTTGGCCACTACGGTACGGCGGTCACGCTTTCCGCCGGGTTCCTGGCGCTGATCCTGGCCCCGGAATTTTTCCAGCCGCTTCGCGATCTCGGCACCTTTTACCATGCCAAAGCGCAGGCGGTGGGTGCTGCCGACAGCCTGAAAACCTTCATGGAAACGCCGCTGGCGAATCCGGAGCGTGGTGAGGCAACGCTGAATACGAACGATCCGGTGACCATTGAAGCACAGGATTTTTCTGTTCTGTCGCCTGAAGGCAAAGTGCTGGCCGGTCCGCTGAACTTTACCCTGCCTGCCGGGCAACGTGTGGTGCTGGTGGGCACCAGCGGCTCAGGTAAAAGCTCATTGCTGAATGCGCTATCAGGCTTTATGGCCTACACCGGATCGCTGCGTATCAACAAAACGGAGCTGCGCGAGCTCGATCCTGATGCCTGGCGTAAACAGCTAAGCTGGGTGGGGCAAAACCCGCAGCTGCCTGCCCCGACGCTGCGCGAGAATGTGCTGCTGGCACGCCCGGATGCGCGTGAAGATGAGCTGCAATCGGTCCTCGACCGCGCCTGGGTCAGCGAGTTTCTGCCGCTGCTTGCGCAGGGTGTCGATACCGTCATTGGCGATCAGTCTGCCGGGCTGTCAGTAGGCCAGGCACAGCGCGTCGCGGTCGCCCGTGCGCTGCTGAACCCCTCTTCGCTAATGCTGCTGGACGAACCCGCCGCCAGCCTGGACGCTCACAGCGAGCAGCGCGTGATGGATGCGCTTAACGCAGCCTCACGCCAGCAAACCACCCTGATGGTGACTCACCAGCTGGAAGGTATTGCCGACTGGGATCAGATCTGGGTGATGGAAAACGGACACATTGTTGAACAAGGCGATTACGCCGCGCTTGTTGCCGCGCAGGGGCCGTTTGCGACCCTGCTGGCGAACCGTCAGGAGGATATCTGATGCGCGCCCTGCTTCCGTATCTTGCACTGTATAAACGCCACAAATGGATGCTGACGCTCGGGATCGTGCTGGCGATCGTCACTCTGCTGGCCAGCATCGGTCTGCTTACGCTTTCCGGCTGGTTCCTCTCCGCATCTGCGGCCGCAGGCTTTGCCGGGCTGTACAGCTTTAACTACATGCTGCCTGCCGCCGGGGTGCGCGGCACGGCGATTACGCGAACTGCCGGACGCTACTTCGAACGTCTGGTCAGCCACGACGCGACCTTCCGCGTGCTGCAACACCTGCGTATTTACACCTTCAGCAAACTGCTGCCCCTCTCCCCTGCCGGGCTGGCACGTTTTCGACAGGGCGAATTACTCAACCGCGTGGTCGCAGATGTGGATACGCTGGATCACCTCTATCTGCGCGTCATTTCACCTATGGTGGGCGCGTTTGTAGTGATTGTCGTGGTCACGCTGGGGTTGAGTTTCCTGGATGTTCCCATCGCACTGACGCTCGGCGGCATCATGCTGATGACGCTGATTATTCTGCCGCCCCTGTTTTATCGTGCAGGTAAAACCACCGGGGAAAACCTGACGCGCCTGCGAGGGGAATATCGCCAGCAGCTCACCGCCTGGTTGCAGGGACAGGCCGAGCTCACCCTTTTTGGTGCCAGCAAACGGTACCGCGCCCGCATGGAAAATACGGAGCTGAACTGGCATGAAGCCCAGCGGCGCCAGTCTGAACTGACCGCGTTCTCCCAGGCGCTGATGATGTTAATTGGTGGGATTGCCGTTATCGCCATGCTCTGGATGGCCTCCGGTGGCGTGGGCGGTAACGCGCAGCCTGGCCCGCTGATTGCGCTGTTTGTTTTCTGTGCCCTGGCAGCCTTTGAAGCCTTAGCCCCGGTCACGGGCGCCTTTCAGCATCTCGGCCAGGTGATTGCCTCTGCGCTGCGCATTACGGATATTGCCGAGCAGGAGCCGGAAGTGAAGTTCAGCGCGGGTCAAACCGCTGTGCCAGAGCAGGTCGCGCTGACGCTCAGCAATGTCACTTTCGCCTACGACAAGCAGGCGCAAAACGCGCTGGAAGACATCACCCTTTCTGTTGATGCCGGGCAGCGCATTGCGATCCTTGGCCGTACGGGATGTGGGAAATCGACACTTCTGCAACTTCTCACGCGCGCGTGGGACCCACAGCAGGGCGAGATTCGGTTTAACGACGTTCCGCTGTCTGGTTTTAGCGAAGCGGCCTTGCGTAAAACGGTCAGCGTCGTGCCCCAGCGGGTGCATCTGTTCAGCGCTACGCTGCGCGATAATCTTCTTCTGGCGGCACCAGACGCCTCCGACGATACGCTGCGGGCAATGCTGGAGCAGGTTGGGCTGCACAAGCTGCTTGAAGACGACGGGTTGAACAGCTGGCTGGGTGAAGGGGGTCGACAGCTTTCCGGCGGCGAACTGCGTCGTCTGGCCATTGCGCGTGCGCTGCTGCACGATGCGCCGCTGATGCTGCTGGATGAACCGACAGAAGGACTGGATGCCACGACAGAGAGCCAAATCCTTGATTTACTGGCGAATGTGATGAAAGGTAAAACCGTGCTGATGGTCACGCACCGTCTGCGCGGGCTGGGGAATTTCGATCAGATAATTGTGATGGACAACGGACACATAATTGAGCAAGGTAGTCACGCAGAGCTGCTGGCAAAACAAGGTCGCTACTACCAGTTTAAACAGCGCCTGTAGACTATATTTGTAGCGTCCTCTCTCGCGTACTGGAGTTCTGTTGTCATGCGCCTGGTGCAGCTTTCTCACCATAATATTGCGTTCCCTTCTCCGGAGGGGGCGCTGCGTGAACCTAACGGCTTGCTGGCTCTGGGCGGCGATCTCAGCCCGGCACGGCTCTTAATGGCTTACCAGCGCGGCATCTTTCCGTGGTTTTCTCCTGGCGACCCGATCTTATGGTGGTCTCCTGACCCGCGAGCCGTACTGTGGCCTGGGCAGTTTCACCTGAGCCGCAGCATGAAGCGTTTTCATGCAAAATCACCCTTTCGCGTCACGCTCAATCACGCCTTCGGCCAGGTTATCGAAGGCTGCGCTGAAGATCGTCACGAAGGCACCTGGATAACCCGCGATATCATTATCGCCTATCACCAGCTTCATGAGCTGGGTTACGCGCATTCGATCGAAGTGTGGAGCGGCGACGACCTCGTCGGGGGTATGTACGGCGTGGCTCAGGGTACGCTTTTCTGCGGCGAGTCGATGTTCTCCCGCGCCACGAATGCGTCGAAAACCGCACTGCTGGTTTTTAGCCAGGAATTTGCCCGACGTGGAGGACAGTTAATGGATTGTCAGGTGTTGAATGAGCACACCGCCTCGCTCGGCGCCGTTGAAATCTCCCGCCGACACTATATCGAACACCTTGAACAGTGCCGAAAGGAGACCCTTCCACGCGATTTTTGGGTTCCCAGAACGCTCTTTATACCCAATGCCTAAATGTTTTCCGCATATTTTTTATGAGGGTGTTATAATTACGCCGCAGAGTAGCTTCTGCCTGTTGCCCCGCCGCCGTTTGGGACCCTCGCTTCAGATAACGTCCTTACGTTTATCCTGTCGTCTCCCCTTTACGAATGCGCTTTCCGTTCGGTTGTACCGTGACGCTTGGGCAATACGCTGAGACTGTTTTGCTGCGTTTTAAACGCGCAATTCTTTACTTAATTGAGGAATTTCGGCATTATCTTGCCGGTTCAAAACTTGGTAGTGATACCCCAGAGGATTAGATGGCCAAAGAAGACAATATTGAAATGCAGGGTACCGTACTTGATACGTTGCCTAATACCATGTTTCGCGTAGAACTGGAAAACGGTCACGTGGTAACTGCGCACATCTCCGGTAAAATGCGCAAAAACTATATCCGCATTTTGACGGGCGACAAAGTGACTGTTGAACTGACCCCGTACGACCTGAGCAAAGGCCGCATTGTCTTCCGTAGTCGCTAATTGTTTTCGCCTGTAATGGCAGATGAATATTTAAAAGGTCGGGACAATCCCGGCCTTTTTTATTTATGGCTTTAGTGTTGCTGCGTCGGAAGATGTATTGTCATCCATGGTTGGACAGGAGCGATTAAATCCCCCGCCATAGAATGAGCCATGTCATGGAGTAATCCCGTCAGGTGCGGCAACATATCGCGGTCAAAATGCGACACCAGCAGCACATGGTTTAACGCCCGGCAGTAGTCGCATTTCGTTTCTGTATCTTCAAGCAACCACTCTTTTTGTCGCGGCTGTTCCGCTTCATCCTCAAATTCCACCACCTGAAAATCACGCATTGACTCTGTGAGGCCGATTTTCACCTCTTCCAGGTAAGCTCCGAGACAGCGGCAAACGGGCTGCGTTTGCGGGAGTGATTTGCAATCCAGCAGAATCTCGGTGAGCAGTTTGCAGCGCTCAGCCAGGATTGGAAGATCGGGATTGAGGGAGAGTTCGGTGTATAAATGGGCGAAATTGTTTTCTATATTCATTGGGTAATTCCTTCACACACTTTGAATTTACCACCGCAGGAAACGCCAATTTGCTGGCGGCGGACGAAAAGGAATTGGCGTACCAGTGTGTGTGCTACTGGCGCTTCAAAAGAAGCTTCCGATTCGCCCGCCAGATGCAGAATTATACCCTTTTCCTTAGGGCGAACGAAGCCTACAGCAATACTGCTGGTCACACACTTTCAGGACGCCAATCCCGACACCTGATTTTGCAGGTGCGCCGCCATTCTATTCCTGTGAATTTATCCAGCAATAAACCTCGAAAGAAACTGGAAAGCGCCTCGCAAAATTTCGTTGCGGCCTGAGGCCCTCCCCCTAACCCTCTCCCACAGGGAGAGGGAGAAAAGCGGACACAAAAAAGCCGGGTTAAAAACCCGGCTTTTACACTAAAGAAAATCAGTGAGCCGCTTCCGTCTTGTGCTTCGCCGCACTCTGGAAATCGTACGTCAGTTCGTTCTTCGCCTGATCCAGCCCCACCGTTACCTGGCCGCCGTCCACCAGCGAGCCAAACAGCAGCTCGTTTGCCAGCGGTTTCTTCAGGTTGTCCTGAATCACGCGCGCCATCGGACGGGCGCCCATCGCACGGTCGTAGCCTTTCTCAGCCAGCCAGTTGCGGGCCTCCTGGCTCACTTCCAGCGACACGCCTTTCTGATCCAGCTGAACCTGCAACTCGACGATGAACTTGTCCACCACCTGATGAATCACCTCGGTAGACAGATGATCGAACCAGATAATGTTGTCCAGACGGTTACGGAACTCCGGCGTGAAGATCTTCTTGATCTCTTCCATCGCATCGGTGCTGTTATCCTGGTGGATAAGGCCGATGGATTTACGCTCGGTTTCCCGCACGCCCGCGTTGGTGGTCATCACCAGCACCACGTTGCGGAAATCGGCCTTGCGCCCGTTGTTATCGGTCAGCGTCCCGTTGTCCATCACCTGCAACAGGATGTTGAACACGTCCGGGTGCGCTTTCTCGATTTCATCGAGCAACAGTACCGCGTGCGGATGCTTGATAACCGCGTCCGTAAGCAGGCCGCCCTGGTCAAAGCCCACGTATCCCGGAGGCGCACCAATCAAACGGCTGACGGTATGACGCTCCATGTACTCGGACATATCAAAGCGCAGCAGCTCAATGCCCAGCGCTTTCGAGAGCTGAACCGTCACCTCGGTTTTCCCCACGCCGGTCGGGCCAGCGAAAAGGAAGGAACCGACAGGCTTGTGGTCATGCCCCAGTCCGGCACGGGCCATCTTGATCGCTTCGGTTAAAGCCTCAATGGCTTTATCCTGACCAAAGACCAGCATTTTCAGGCGATTGCCGAGGGTCCGCAGCGTATCACGGTCGCTCTGAGAAACGCTCTTCTCAGGAATACGCGCGATGCGGGCCACCACGGACTCGATATCCGCCACATTCACGGTTTTCTTACGCTTGCTGGCTGGCATCAGGCGCGCACGCGCACCCGCCTCATCAATCACGTCGATCGCTTTATCCGGCAGATGACGATCGTTGATGTATTTCACCGCCAGTTCCACCGCCGCACGGACCGCTTTCGCGGTGTAACGCACGTCGTGGTGTGCTTCGTACTTGGTTTTCAGGCCGTTGATGATCTGCACCGTTTCGTCAACCGACGGCTCGGTAACGTCGATTTTCTGGAAACGACGCGCCAGCGCACGATCCTTCTCAAAGATGTTGCTGAACTCCTGGTACGTCGTGGAGCCCATCACGCGGATCTTGCCGCTGGAGAGCAACGGTTTGATCAGGTTAGCGGCATCCACCTGGCCACCGGAGGCCGCACCTGCGCCGATGATGGTGTGGATCTCATCGATAAACAGGATGCTGTTGGTGTCCTGCTCCAGCTGTTTTAACAGCGCTTTGAAACGTTTTTCGAAATCACCGCGGTATTTGGTGCCCGCCAGCAGCGAGCCAATATCCAGCGAGTAGATGGTGCAGTCGGCAATCACTTCCGGCACGTCGCCCTGCACAATGCGCCAGGCCAGCCCTTCGGCAATCGCGGTTTTACCCACGCCAGATTCCCCCACCAGCAGCGGGTTGTTCTTACGGCGACGGCACAGCACCTGGATGGCACGCTCCAGCTCTTTATCGCGGCCAATCAGCGGGTCGATACCGCCAACGCGAGCAAGCTGGTTAAGGTTGGTGGTGAAGTTTTCCATACGATCCTCCCCGCCTGCTTGCTCTTCATTGCTGTTAATCTGTCCGCTGGGATCCGATGCCTGGTTAGGCTCGTCTTTTCGCGTTCCGTGAGAGATGAAGTTGACCACGTCGAGCCGGCTGACTTCGTGTTTACGCAGCAGGTAGGCCGCCTGGGACTCCTGCTCGCTGAAGATGGCGACCAGGACATTGGCGCCAGTCACTTCGCTACGTCCGGAAGACTGGACGTGGAAAACCGCGCGCTGCAACACCCGCTGGAAGCTGAGCGTCGGCTGCGTATCGCGCTCTTCTTCACTGGCTGGCAGCACCGGTGTAGTTTGTTCGATGAAGGCTTCGAGTTCCTGACGTAGCGCCACCAGATCCACGGAGCAGGCTTCCAGCGCTTCGCGGGCAGATGGGTTGCTAAGCAGTGCGAGCAGCAGGTGCTCGACGGTCATAAACTCATGTCGGTGCTCACGCGCTCTGGCGAAAGCCATGTTTAAACTGAGTTCCAGTTCTTGATTGAGCATAGGCACCTCCCCCAATTTTATGCCTTATCAGGCCTTTTCCAGCGTACACAGCAACGGATGCTCGTTCTCCCTTGCATAGTCGTTCACCATCGCTACTTTGGTTTCCGCAACCTCGGCAGTAAAGATGCCGCAGATCGCTTTGCCACGATAATGAACGGTAAGCATCAGTTGCGTTGCACGTTCAACATCATAAGAAAAGAACTTTTGTAGCACGTCAATAACAAATTCCATCGGCGTGTAATCATCGTTCATTAACATAACTTTATACATAGATGGCGGTTTTAGCGCGTCGCGCACTTTATCTTCCGCCAGCTGGTCAAAATCCAGCCAATCGTTGGTCTTACCCATTATGCATAACCACTTTGAATCTACCTCAGATGTTAGATAACAATCATCTATTACTGTCATCCGCGATGTCTGTCACAAACTGTTGCAATAGCGTTAACTGCCTCAAATTTTGGTTGATTATTGTCCCAACTCCAGCGCCAAACGCTTGACGGCTTCTTCCGTTTCTCTAAATTGTACAAGCGTGAGTTGGCGAGGTTTTGAACAGCCCCCACTCCACCACCGGTTCATTCCATCTTAATTTATAAGATTTACGAAGGATGTCGAAGCATGGAAATGGGTACTGTTAAGTGGTTCAACAACGCCAAGGGGTTTGGCTTCATTTGCCCCGAAGGCGGCGGCGAGGATATCTTCGCTCACTATTCCACCATTCAGATGGATGGTTACAGGACGCTCAAAGCCGGGCAGTCCGTCCGGTTCGATGTACACCAGGGGCCAAAAGGCAATCACGCCAGTCTTATCGTGCCCGTTGAAGCAGAAACGGTTGCATAGCTCTCTGATTCATTGTGTACACCCCGCAGGCAAAATGCCAGCCCGATCGGCTGGCATTTTTATTTTCGGGTTATTCCCGCGCCAGCGCATCCACCGGATCCAGCCGCGCCGCGTTTCGTGCCGGCAGCCAGCCAAACAAAATGCCGGTAAAGGTGGAGCACAAAAACGCGGTGAGGATCGCCATCGGTGAGAAGCCAATCTCCCACCCCGGTAAAAAGAGCTGGAGCGCGAAGGCGATCATCATCGAGAGCGCAATCCCCATTGCGCCTCCCACCAGACACACCAGCACCGCTTCAATCAGAAACTGCTGGAGCACGTCGCTGGCTCTGGCTCCGACCGCCATGCGGATGCCGATCTCTCTCGTGCGTTCGGTCACCGACACCAGCATAATGTTCATCACCCCTATCCCGCCGACGACCAGCGAAATCACCGCCACCAGCGTCAGGAACAGCTGAAGAGTACGTGTGGTCTTTTCGGCCGTTTTCAAGAGGCCGTCCATGTTCCAGGTGAAGAAATCCTTTTTCCCGTGGCGCAACGTTAACAGCCGCTCGAGCTGCTGTTCCGCCAGCGCGCTGTCGTAGCCCTCTTTCACTCGCACGGTAATGGAGTTGAGCCAGGACTGTCCCATAATGCGCCCGGAAATGGTGCTGTACGGCAGCCAGACGCGCAGGATCTTGCTGCTGCCAAACATGGACTGTTTCTCTTCCGCCACACCAATCACCGTGGCGGGCATGTTACCCACCAGGATCACTTCCCCCACCACACGGGTTTTATTGGGGAAAAGCTGTCTGCGCGAGTTAGCGTCTAACACCACCACCTGCGCCCTGCCCGCCAGCTGTTCCGCGTTGAAGGTCGCCCCTTCGCTGAAGGTCATGCCGTAGACGTTGAAGTAATCTCCGCTGACGCCGTTAGCGCTGGCCGCCACGTCGATGTTGCCGTAGCGCAGACGCAGGTTTTGCGACACGGCAGGCGTGGCGGAGTTCACCCACGGCTGCTTCTGAATAGCCGCCAGATCGTCGTATTTCAGCGCCTGCTGATACTGCGGCTCGTCGTCGCCAAAATCTTTGCCGGGGTAAACGTCGATGGTATTAGTCCCGATGGCGCGAATATCCGCCAGCACCAGCTGTTTCGCCGCATCGCCCACAACCACAATCGACACCACCGAGGCAATACCGATAATGATGCCGAGCATGGTCAGCAGGGTGCGCATTTTGTTGGCCGCCATCGCCAGCCAGGCCATGGTCAGCGCTTCACGAAAGCCGCTGGAAAACTGTCCCCAGCCGGTGGACGCAGGCAAGGCTTCTTTCGCTGCCGCCGCTCTGGACTGACGCGACGGCGGGTTGCTGACCAGCTCGCCGTCGTGGATCTCGATGATGCGTTCCGCCTGCGCCGCCACCTGCGGATCGTGGGTGACAATAATCACCGTATGCCCCTGATCGCGAAGCTGATGCAGGATCGCCATCACTTCTTCACCGGAATGGCTGTCGAGCGCACCGGTTGGCTCATCGGCGAGGATCACCTGTCCGCCGTTCATCAGCGCACGGGCAATACTCACGCGCTGCTGCTGACCGCCGGAAAGCTGCGAAGGCTGATAATCAACACGCTCCGCCAGCCCAAGACGCGTTAACAGCGCCTTCGCGCGTTCAAGGCGTTTTTTGCGCTCGACGCCCGCATACACCGCTGGCACTTCCACATTCTGCGCCGCGCTCAGGTGTGAAAGCAGATGGTAACGCTGGAAGATAAAGCCAAAATGCTCGCGACGCAGCTTCGCCAGCGCGTCGCCGTCCAGGGTGGAAACATCCGTCCCGGTCACGCGATAGGTGCCGCTGGTGGGCTTATCCAGACAGCCAAGGATGTTCATCAGCGTTGATTTACCCGAGCCCGACGCCCCGACAATCGCCACCATTTCACCGGCTTCAACGCGCAGGGAGATGCCCTTCAGCACCTCCACCGGCCCGTCGCCGGACGGATAGCTGCGACGAATGTCATTCAGCTCAAGCAGCGCCGTCATTGCGCGGCTCCGGGCAGGGTTTCGCTGGTGACCACTTCCTCACCCTCTTCCAGCCCTTTTACCACCACCACATCGGTGTCGTTACGTGCGCCAATCACCACTTCCCGCTCGCGGGTTTCGCCGTTGCGCAGCACTTTCACCTTGTAGCGATTGTCCCCGGCGGATTCACCCAGCGCGGAGAGCGGAACCGTCAGCACGTTTTTCACGCCGGTCAGCTGGATATGCACCTGAGCGGTCATGTCCAGACGCAGCACGCCCTGCGGGTTTGGCACCTCAAAACGCGCATAATAGAAGATGGCGTCGTTGACCTTCTCCGGCGTCGGCAGGATATCTTTCAGCACCCCTTCATAGCGGGTTTGCGGATCGCCCAGCACCGTAAACCAGGCTTTCTGCCCCGGCTTAAGGTGAATGACGTCCGCTTCGGATACCTGGGCTTTAACCAGCATGGTGCTCATATCCGCCAGGGTCAGAATGTTCGGCGCCTGCTGCGCGGCGATGACCGTCTGGCCTTGCAGGGTGGTTATCTGCGTCACTTCCCCGGCCATTGGCGCAACGATTTGCGTGTAATCGAGGTTGGTTTTTGCCGTATCCAGCGAGGCCTGATTCCGTTTGATTTGCGCATCGATGGTGCCAATCTGCGCCTGCTTCACCGCCAGCTCCGTGGCGGCTGTGTCCAGATCCTGTTTCGAGATAGCCTGCGTTTTCGCCAGCGCCTGCTGGCGCGTCAGGGTGACCTGAGCGAGATTACGCTCCGCCTGAGCCTGCGCGCGCTGGGCGCGGAGCTCCATCAGCGTCGCTTCCACTTCGCGGATCTGGTTTTGCGCCTGCTCAGGATCGATCACGCCCAGCAGTTGGCCTTTTTTAACCTTATCGCCAATCTCAACTGACAGGGTTTTAAGCTGACCGCTGACCTGTGCGCCCACGTCAACCTTACGCAGGGCATCCAGTTTCCCCGTCGCCAGCACGTTTTGTTGCAGTTCACCCGGACGAACAATCAGCGTTTGATACTGTGGTACCGGCGCGTTCAGGACCTTCCATAACCAGAATCCGCCCGCTAACACCACTACCGCCAGCAGCAGAAACAGCTTTCTGCGTTTTCCCTTCAGGTTCATAAATATTCCAAATAATTGTTCTGGCTATCATCACCGTTGATTTTATCTAAACCACTCCTCAACGAAACCCCCGATCCCCGTAATCGTCGGGAATTGTTTACCCGATGTTGATAAAGCGCCTGCTGAAATAGCGATATTCCACCAGAAGCAGGATCTAACATGTCTTCCATCGTCGATACACCTTATTCAACGCTGCCCCAGCCTAAATCGGGCTGGCAACTGTTTAAAAGCCTGGCCTCGGGTTCCCTCACGCCGGGGCTGGCGTGGCAAAATCCGGCCTATCGACGTAAGTTTATGTTGCGCTCGCTGGCAACGCCGTTCACCACTGCGCGCCTGCTCGGAAACCTTGCAAAACAGCCCCGTCTGATGCAGATCCTGCGCGTGCAGCCCGGCCTGCCGTGCCGCCTGCACCGGCCGTGGCTGACCGTCAATATGGGCCGTCAGACTACGCTGGACGCATTGAACGATCACTATGAGATGATGAGCCGCCATCTTCCGGCGTCGCTGCTGAACGGCTACTTCTCCAGCCATGGCATCACGCTGGTGACGTTAACGGGCAAAGAGGAGCAGCAGTTTAGCGTTCGCCTGAGCGCGGATGCGTTTCTGGACAAAGAAGGGGAAGCGACCCTCACTTTTTGCGACCACCAGAACACGGTGCTGGCCGAGCTGACCTTTACGCTGTGCACATACCAGGGCAAGTCAACGCTCTTCATCGGCGGAATGCAGGGGGCGAAAGCGCATGTCCCGCACGAGCATATTCAGCTGGCGACCAAAGCCTGTCACGGACTGTTCCCAAAACGTCTGCTGGTTGAAGCGGTCATGACGCTGGCAGGCGCCTTCCCGGTCGAGCAGATCCTCGCGGTGAGTAACGCCACCCACATCTACCGCAGCTGGCGCTATCGCAAGAAAAAAGAGGGAAAATTGCTGGCTGACTATGACAGCTTCTGGCGCTCCCTTGGCGGGCAGCAGCAGGATAACGGCAACTTTGCCCTGCCGCTGACCATGCCACGCAAACCGATGGAAGAGATTGCGAGTAAAAAACGGTCCGAATACCGCCGCCGCTATACCCTGCTTGATAGCCTGATCCAACAGGTTTCGCAGGCGACTGCCCGTTAATCGGCCCTCCCGCGAGCCAGCCAGAGGACGCGGGAGAACATTTTACGCAGCAGCGTGGGCACCGACTCCACGCCTCGCCTGCCCGCTTCCGTCGCAACTTCAATGGCCAAATCCGGTTTTGACGACCGATGGATAGCTTTGGCAATCACCCGACGCATATTCATGGGCACATCCACCGGGATCATCGCCACGCGGTGAAAGACGTCGTCAAATCCCTGGCGGTACATAAAGTGCTCCATGTCCATCGCAGGCAGCGCGGTCAGATGTTCCCGCTCCTCTTCACGATCGTTATTGAGCAGGCTGCGCACGGTCGCCGCATATTTTTTACCCGCCTCATCGCCATCCACCAGCACGTGCCACTCTATCCCCATCCGGCGCGCAAATTTGATCAGCGGTTTTAAGCCAGACTGAGCAAATTCGATCACTTTGATCCCTTCGGCGTCAAAGTGGTGTCCGCACTGGCGAGCCAGCTCGTTTATCACCCAGGTTTCCGTTTCCCCTTCCACCAGCAACCAGCAGCGGGCAAACAGGGAAGAGGCACGGTTAAAACGGATATGAAACGCAATTCGTCGGCCATCTTCGGCATTTAACCCGCCGGGCCCGAGCCGGTAGGCGGTGACCCGCGACGATTCACGCACCAGGCGGCAGACATACTCCACCGGCGTCAGAGAGAGCAGCTCTCCGGAATTCGTGGTGGTGACTCGCTGCAACGGCAGCAAATTAAGAAGATGCCACGCCACGGAAAGCATAATCGGGTGCAGCCGCGTTTCCGGATCTTCCACCAGCAGCAGCGGGCGCGCGTCCCGATCCAGGCGCACCGTCCCTTTCGCCTGTAAAAGCGTGGAGAATAATCCCAGCAGGATCACCCGATGCGTGCGCCCGCCGGGGCGGTCGATCATGCGGTTGATAATATCGAGATAGCGCCAGCTTCGTTGTTCATCGTGCGAGCGGCGACGCATCAGACGGTGGCGCGCCTGCCCCGTTCCCTGCTCGGAGAAATAGTGCTCCAGCAGTTGCACCATGGCAGACAGTCCCTGACGGATCTGGCCGTCGGTGAGGTTCTGCGGCCGTGAGACCAGTTCACGGGCGAGGAAATCCAGTTCGCGGGCGGTCACCTCCACCTCGGGCATATTCGGCACGGTGCCGTTACGGATCCGCCGCATAAAGCGCGCGTCTCGTAAGCGCAGCACGGGGGAGAGGCGGATAAGATGGCGGGCAAGCTCGTCAATATTATCGAGCGGGATCGGATTTCCCTTCTCATCAAGAAATTCACGCAGGGTTAACACCCCGTCGTTTTGCGCCATTTCGCCCTCAAGGCGATAGAAAATACGCTGGAAACCATCTTCACAGGGCACCCAGCAGGGCGACATAGGGCGAAAACGACGCACGCGATGGCGACCGGGCTCGGATTCGCGGAAGGTCAGAATGATATGCAGGTGTTTCTCGCGTCCGTTGACATCCCCCGGCGGAAACCAGAAGTCATCATGAACGAAGTGGTACAAGTTCTCTTCGGGCGAAAGCAGCAGCGTCAGGGCATCCAGCAGGCTGGATTTACCCCAGGCGTTTTCGCCTATCAGGACGTTGTTCTGTTTCAGTTGTAGCGACAGGCGGTTAATCCCGCGAAACCCGACAATCTCCACACGTTCGAGTAGCATACATCCCCCGCAATTCGGCCACTTTTTCCTTCAAGTTATCAGCAGTATAGCGGCAGGCTGTGGGTCACGACAGCAGAATATACGCCCCCTTAATTATTGGGCTATGCTCTTATTACATCCGATCTGAACAAGGATTGACATCACATTGCCTTAAATCAAATTTAGTGAATTTATTTGAGTGGCGAAGGGATGTTGATGGTTTCAAAATACTGGCTCTTTGAGTCGTCATCCCTTTATGGCGATATAACCCGCGCGCAGGAATGGGCGCGGACGTTTATTATTGAGGTGGTTATGTTCAGAAAATTAGCGGCAGAATGCTTTGGTACATTCTGGCTGGTGTTTGGTGGCTGCGGTAGCGCAGTACTGGCAGCCGCATTTCCGGAATTAGGTATTGGCTTTGTCGGCGTCGCGCTGGCATTCGGTTTAACTGTATTAACCATGGCATTCGCCGTGGGGCATATTTCCGGCGGTCATTTCAACCCGGCCGTCACATTAGGATTATGGGCGGGCGGACGTTTCCCGGCGAAAGATATTATTGGCTATATTATTGCCCAGGTTATTGGCGGTATTATTGCCGCGGCGGTGCTGTACGTAATTGCCAGCGGTAAAGCCGGATTTGATGCCGCAGCCAGCGGTTTTGCGTCGAACGGCTTCGGCGAACACTCTCCAGGCGGCTACTCGATGCTGTCTGCCATCGTGATTGAAATTGTGCTCACCGCAGGCTTCCTGTTGGTGATCCACGGCGCAACGGACAAATACGCGCCTGCGGGCTTTGCCCCCATCGCTATTGGTCTGGCGCTGACGCTGATCCACCTCATCTCCATCCCGGTGACCAACACCTCCGTTAACCCGGCGCGCAGCACCGCGGTGGCTATTTTCCAGGGCGGCTGGGCGCTTGAACAGCTGTGGCTGTTCTGGGTGATGCCTATTATCGGCGGTATTCTGGGCGGCGTGCTGTATCGCACCCTGCTGGAAAAACGCGATTAATGGTTTTCCCCCCTCTCCCTGTGGGAGAGGGCCGGGGTGAGGGCATCAGGCCGCACCACCCCAAATAGACAAGCCGGGTAAGGCATAGCCTCCACCCGGCTTTTTTTGTAGCTTTACCTCACAGCCTTTATTGGGTAGTGTCTCTGGCGCTTAACGAAAACTCAAAAGGACCGGCTGTTCATGTTCTCAGGACTCCTCATCATTCTTCTGCCCCTGATTGTGGGCTACCTTATTCCGCTGCGTCATGAATCGGCCTTAAAGCTTATTAATCGTTTTCTCAGCTGGATTGTTTACGTCATTCTGTTCTTTATGGGGATCAGCCTGGCCTTCCTGGATAATCTGGCGACGAACTTGCTTTCCATCCTGCATTATTCTGCGGTTACGGTAGTGGTTATTCTGCTGTGCAATATTGCTGCGCTGTTCTGGCTGGAACGCACTATTCCCTGGAAAAATCACCACCATCAGGAAAAGCTTCCCTCCCGTATTGCGATGGCGCTGGAATCATTAAAACTGTGCGGCGTGGTGGTACTCGGTTTTTTACTGGGTCTGACCGGCTGGGCATTTTTACAGCACGCAACGGAAGCCAGCGAATATACGCTTATTTTCCTGCTCTTCCTGATTGGTATTCAGCTGCGAAATAATGGCATGACGCTGAAACAGATTGTCCTTAACCGCCGGGGCATGATGGTTGCCGTTATCGTTGTGGCCAGCTCACTGGCGGGGGGAGTGATTAACGCCTTTATTCTCGATCTGCCGCTGAAAACCAGCCTGGCGATGGCGTCCGGTTTCGGCTGGTATTCGCTCTCCGGTATTCTGCTGACCGAATCGTTTGGTCCGGTAATCGGCAGCGCAGCCTTCTTTAACGATCTGGCGCGCGAGCTGATAGCCATCATGCTGATCCCCGGCCTGGTACGCCGCAGCCGCTCTACTGCGCTGGGCCTGTGCGGGGCCACCTCAATGGACTTTACCCTGCCGGTGTTACAGCGCTCGGGAGGGCTGGAGATGGTTCCTGCCGCCATCGTACACGGCTTTATTCTGAGCCTGCTGGTACCCATTCTGATGGCGTTCTTCTCAGCCTGATACTGCTTTGGCGGTAGTGAACCTGCCGCCAAAATTGCGCTAAATCAATAACCCTCCACTTAGTATAAGAAAGCACTTTTCTCTGCTGTGGCACAGGCATAACCTTAAACATGTATCTCAAATATAACTTTAACAGGTGTGATTATGTTTTGTGTGCAATGTGAACAAACCATCCGTACCCCAGCAGGCAACGGCTGCTCTTACGCGCAGGGTATGTGCGGCAAAACCGCAGAAACGTCCGATCTCCAGGATCTGCTGATTGCGGCGCTGCAAGGCTTGTCCGCCTGGGCCTTCAAAGCCCGTGAATATGGCATTGTTGATCACTATGTCGACAGCTTTGCGCCGCGCGCATTTTTCTCCACGCTGACCAACGTTAACTTCGATTCTCCACGCATTGTGGGCTATGCCCGCGAAGCGATTGCCCTGCGTGAAGCCCTGAAAGCGCAGTGCCTGAATGCCGACGCCAGCGCCCGCGTGGACAACCCGATGGCGGAGCTACAGCTGGTGAGCGACGACCTGGGCGAGCTACAGCGTCAGGCCGCAGAATTTACTCCCAATAAAGACAAAGCGGCGATTGGCGAAAACATTCTCGGCCTGCGCCTGCTGTGCCTGTACGGTCTGAAAGGTGCTGCGGCCTATATGGAACACGCGCACGTACTCGGCCAGTACGACAACGCTATTTACGCCCAGTACCACAAAATCATGGCCTGGCTGGGCACCTGGCCTTCCGATATGAACGCCCTGCTGGAATGCTCGATGGAAATCGGCCAGATGAACTTCAAAGTGATGAGCATTCTGGATGCCGGTGAAACCAGCACCTACGGCCACCCAACGCCAACGCAGGTCAACGTCAAAGCAACCGAAGGCAAATGCATTCTGATCTCCGGTCATGACCTGAAAGATCTCTACAACCTGCTGAAGCAGACCGAAGGCACCGGCGTTAACGTTTATACCCACGGCGAAATGCTGCCTGCGCACGGTTACCCGGAGCTGCGTAAATTTAAACATCTGATCGGTAACTACGGCAGCGGCTGGCAGAACCAGCAGGTGGAGTTCGCCCGCTTCCCTGGCCCAATCGTCATGACCTCTAACTGCATCATCGACCCGACCGTCGGCGCGTATGACGACCGTATCTGGACCCGCAGCATCGTCGGCTGGCCGGGCGTGAGCCACCTTGAAGGCGACGATTTCGGTCCGGTTATCGCTCAGGCGCAGCAGATGGCAGGCTTCCCGTACAGCGAAATTCCGCACCTCATCACCGTCGGTTTTGGTCGTGAAACTCTGCTGGGTGCGGCGGATTCCCTGATTGACCTCGTCAGCCGTGAAAAACTGCGTCACATCTTCCTGATCGGCGGCTGTGACGGCGCGCGCGGGGAACGTAACTACTTCACCGATTTCGCCACCCGCGTACCGGAAGACTGTCTGATCCTGACCCTTGCCTGCGGTAAGTACCGTTTCAACAAGCTGGACTTCGGCAACATCGAAGGACTGCCGCGCCTGGTGGATGCTGGTCAGTGTAACGATGCGTATTCAGCCATTATTCTGGCGGTCACGCTGGCAGAGAAACTGGGCTGCGGCGTGAACGATCTGCCGCTGTCGCTGGTGCTCTCATGGTTTGAACAGAAAGCGATTGTCATCCTGCTGACCCTGCTCTCTCTCGGCGTCACCAATATCGTGACCGGCCCGACCGCGCCAGGCTTCCTGACGCCAGACCTGCTGGCGGTGCTGAACGAGAAATTCGGTCTGCGTTCAGTAACGAATGTAGAAGACGATATGAAGCAGCTGCTGAGCGCGTAAGGAGAGATTCATGACCATGCCAACCCCACAATGCCCGTGGCGGATGCAGGTTCATCACATCCATCAGGAGACGCCGGATATGTGGACGCTGTCGCTGCTGTGCCACGACTACTACCCGTACCGTGCAGGTCAGTATGCGCTGGTGAGCGTCCGCAATTCTGCGGACACCCTGCGCGCTTACACGATCTCCTCAACGCCGGGCGTGAGCGAGTACATTACGCTGACCATCCGCCGCATTGATGACGGCGCGGGCTCTCAGTGGCTGACTCGCGACGTGAAGCGCGGGGACTACATCTGGCTGTCCGACGCGCAGGGCGAGTTTACCTGTGACGACAAGACGGAAGATAAATTCCTGCTGCTGGCGGCGGGTTGCGGCGTGACGCCGATAATGTCGATGCGTCGCTGGCTGGCGAAATACCGTCCTCAGGCCGACGTGCAGGTGATTTTCAGCGTGCGTTCCCCGGAAGATGTGATTTTTGCCGAAGAATGGCGCAACTATCCGGTGACGCTGGTGGCTGAGCACAACGCGACTCACGGTTTTGTCGCGGGGCGCCTGAGCCGCGAGCTGCTGCAAAGCGTGCCGGATATTGCGAACCGCATCGTGATGACCTGCGGCCCGGCGCCGTACATGGAGATCGTGGAGAAAGAAGTGAAAGCGCTCGGCGTGACCCGCTTCTTCAAAGAGCAGTTCTTCACGCCTGTAGCGGCAGCGGCGACCAGCGGGATGAAGTTCACGAAGCTGCAACCGGCGCAGACCTTCTTTGGCCGCGTGGGCGCCACGCTGCTTGAAGCGCTGGAAAGCAACAACGTACCGGTGGCAGCGGCCTGTCGCGCCGGGGTGTGCGGTTGCTGCAAGACCAAAGTGGTTTCCGGTGAGTACACGGTCACCAGCACCATGACGCTGACCGACGCGGAAATCGCGGAAGGCTATGTACTGGCATGTTCGTGCCATCCGCAGGGCGATCTTGTGCTCGCATAATCTGTCGTGGTTCACCTGTAGGCCCGGTAAGCGTCAGCGCCACCGGGCTTTTTTGTCCGTGCAGGCCAGCTCATTTGCCTTTGTAACTCCTGTAGGCCCGGTAAGCGTCAGCGCCACCGGGCTTTTTGCCGGGTGGCACTACGTTTACCCGGCCTACATTGTGCCTACTGCCTGTACGGCAGCCCGTTATTTTTTTGACTTTGCCAGGCGCGTCGCGCAGAAAAACCACCTGTACTTAAGGAATACTGAGCAGGCAATACAGCGACTTTCTTCTAAGCTTGTAAGCGATATCACAAAAAGGAGACGGACAACCATGAAACAAACTGTGGCTGCATACATAGCGAAAACCCTTGAGCAGGCTGGCGTAAAGCGTATCTGGGGCGTCACTGGCGATTCTCTGAACGGACTCAGCGATAGCCTTAACAAGATGAAAACTATTGAGTGGATGCCCACCCGCCATGAAGAAGTCGCCGCCTTTGCCGCCGGTGCCGAAGCGCAGCTTACGGGTGAACTCGCCGTCTGTGCAGGTTCCTGCGGACCGGGAAACCTGCACCTCATCAACGGTCTGTTCGACTGTCACCGCAACCATGTTCCGGTGCTGGCGATTGCGGCTCACATTCCGTCATCTGAAATCGGTAGCGGCTATTTTCAGGAGACGCATCCGCAGGAGCTGTTCCGTGAATGCAGCCACTATTGCGAGCTGGTCTCATCGCCGGAGCAGATCCCACAGGTGCTGGCGATAGCCATGCGTAAGGCGATCCTGAATCGCGGGGTTTCGGTGGTTGTGCTGCCGGGGGACGTGGCGCTGAAGGCCGCACCTGAAACCGCCACCACCCACTGGTACTCTGCGCCCCAGCCAACCATTACCCCTGCCGAAGAAGAGCTGAAAAAGCTGGCACAGCTGCTGCGATACTCCAGCAATATCGCCCTGATGTGCGGCAGCGGCTGCGCCGGCGCGCATAAAGAGCTGATGGAATTTGCCGGCAAGCTGAAGGCCCCAGTGGTGCACGCCCTGCGCGGGAAAGAGCACGTTGAATACGATAACCCGTACGATGTCGGCATGACCGGGCTGATCGGTTTTTCCAGCGGCTTCCACACCATGATGAACGCCGACACGCTGATCCTGCTCGGCACCCAGTTCCCGTACCGCGCGTTCTACCCGACGGATGCCAAAATTATCCAGATCGACATTAATCCCGGCAGCATCGGCGCGCACAGCAAGGTGGATATGGCGCTTATCGGCGATATCAAATCCACCCTCGCCGCCTTGCTGCCGCTGCTGGAAGAAAAAACGGACCGCAAATTCCTCGATAAAGCTCTGAGCGATTATCGCGATGCGCGCAAGGGGCTGGACGATCTCGCCAAACCGAGCGAAAAAGCGATCCACCCGCAGTATCTGGCGCAGCAGATCAGCCACTTCGCCGACGACGATGCCATCTTCACCTGCGACGTAGGAACGCCCACCGTCTGGGCCGCGCGCTATCTGAAAATGAACGGCAAACGTCGCCTGCTTGGGTCGTTCAACCATGGCTCAATGGCCAACGCCATGCCGCAGGCGCTGGGTGCAAAGGCGACGGCACCGGAACGTCAGGTGGTGGCGATGTGCGGCGACGGCGGGTTCAGTATGCTGATGGGGGATTTCCTGTCGGTGGCGCAGATGAAGCTTCCGCTCAAAATCGTGGTCTTTAACAACAGCGTTCTGGGCTTCGTGGCAATGGAGATGAAGGCCGGAGGCTACCTCACGGACGGCACCGAACTGCACGACACCAACTTCGCCCGCATCGCCGAAGCCTGCGGTATCACCGGTATTCGGGTGGAGAAAGCCTCAGAGGTGGACGACGCCCTGCAACGCGCCTTCGCCATCGACGGCCCGGTGCTGGTGGATGTGGTGGTCGCCAAAGAAGAGCTGGCGATCCCGCCTCAAATCAAGCTGGAACAGGCCAAAGGTTTTAGCCTCTACATGCTGCGCGCCATCATCAGCGGGCGCGGTGACGAAGTGATCGAACTGGCAAAAACCAACTGGCTCAGGTAAAACATTTCACAAGACCTCTTAAATTAAAGGGATGTGAAATGATTGATTTACGTAGTGATACCGTTACCCGTCCGGGCCGCGCCATGCTCGAAGAGATGATGGCCGCCCCGGTCGGGGACGACGTCTACGGCGATGACCCGACGGTCAACGAACTCCAGCGCTATGCGGCAGAGCTGAGCGGTAAAGAGGCTGCCCTGTTCCTGCCCACCGGCACGCAGGCTAACTTGGTGGCGCTGCTCAGCCACTGCGAGCGCGGCGAAGAGTATATCGTCGGCCAGGGGGCGCATAACTACCTGTACGAAGCCGGCGGTGCGGCGGTGCTTGGCAGCATCCAGCCGCAGCCGATCGATGCCGCACCGGACGGTACGCTGCCGCTGGACAAAGTCGCGGCGAAAATCAAAGCCGACGATATTCACTTCGCCCGCACTAAACTGCTGAGCCTCGAAAACACCCATAACGGTAAAGTCCTGCCGCGCGAATACCTGAAAGCGGCATGGGACTTTACCCGCGAGCGTAAGCTCGGCCTGCACGTTGACGGCGCACGTATCTTCAACGCCGTGGTGGAGTACGGCTGCGAGCTGAAAGCGATCACCCAATATTGCGACTCGTTCACCATTTGCCTCTCTAAAGGGCTGGGTACGCCGGTAGGTTCCCTGCTGGTTGGCAGCGCAGACTACATCAGGCGCGCCAACCGCTGGCGCAAAATGACCGGCGGCGGGATGCGTCAGGCGGGTATTCTGGCGGCTGCCGGACTGTACGCCCTGAAAAATAACGTGTCACGCCTGAAAGACGATCACGACAATGCAGCGTGGATGGCAGCGCAGCTGCGTGAAATCGGCGCTGATGTCATGCGTCACGACACTAACATGCTGTTTGTCCGCGTCGGCGATGAGCATGCTGCCGCGCTGGGCGACTTTATGAAAGCCCGAGGCGTGCTGATTAACGCCTCCCCGGTCGTACGGCTGGTGATGCACCTTGACGTTAACCGCGAGCAGCTGACCGAGGTGGTGAAACACTGGCAGGCGTTTTTACAGCGTTAAGGAGCATACCGTGCCGCAACGTATTCTGGTGCTCGGCGCCAGCGGGTATATCGGTCAGCATCTGACCACTGCGTTAAGCCAGCAGGGGCACCAGGTGCTGGCAGCGGCACGCAACACGGAACGCCTGCAAAAGCTACATTTGCCTGGCGTGACGTGTCACAACGTTGACCTTAGCTGGCCGAAAGCGCTTCCTGCGCTGCTGGAAGGGGTCGATACGCTTTACTACCTTGTCCACAGCATGGGCGAAGGCGGCGATTTTATCGCCCACGAGCGTCAGGTGGCGATGAACGTTCGTGATGCGCTGCTGCAAACGCCGGTGAAGCAGGTGATTTTTTTAAGCTCGCTCCAGGCGCCTGAGCACGAGCAGTCGGACCATCTGCGCGCCCGACAGCTGACGGCAGAAACGCTGCGGAGCGCCCGTATCCCCGTTACCGAACTGCGGGCAGGGATCATCGTCGGCGCGGGGTCCGCCGCATTCGAAGTGATGCGCGATATGGTCTACAACCTGCCTGTGCTGACGCCGCCGCGCTGGGTACGCTCGCGCACCACGCCCATTGCGCTGGAGAATTTACTCCACTATCTGGTGGCATTGCTGGATCACCCGGCGGAGCAGCATCGCGTGCTGGAGGCGGCAGGCCCGGAAGTGCTGAGCTATCAGGCGCAGTTCGAACATTTTATGCGGGTGAGCGGCCGCCACCGCTGGCTGATCCCCATCCCCTTCCCGACCCGCTGGATATCGGTGTGGTTTTTGAATGTGATCACCTCCGTGCCGCCGACGACCGCCAAAGCGCTTATCCAGGGGCTGAAGCACGATCTGCTGGCGGACGATCGCGCGTTGCGCGCCTTAATTCCCCAGGAACTCATCCGCTTTGACGACGCGGTGCGCAACACGCTGAAAGAGGAAGAGAAGCTGGTGAACTCCAGCGACTGGGGTTATGACGCGCAGGCGTTTGCCCGCTGGCGGCCCGAGTACGGCTATTATCCGAAACAGGCGGGCTGTACGGTAAAAACCACGGCCAGCCTGGCAGCGCTGTGGGAAGTTGTGAACCAGATCGGCGGCAAAGAGCGCTATTTCTTCGGCAATATTCTGTGGCAAACGCGCGGCGCGCTGGACCTGCTGGTCGGTCACCGGCTGGCAAAAGGCCGCCCTGCCCATCCCTGGCTGAAGGTGGGCGATACCGTCGACAGCTGGAAAGTGATTATTGTTGAGCCGGAAAAACAGCTGGCGCTGCTGTTTGGCATGAAGGCACCGGGGCTGGGGCGGCTCTGCTTCACCCTGAAGGACAACGGCGACCATCGTGAACTGGACGTTCGGGCATGGTGGCATCCGCACGGAATGCCGGGTCTGTTTTACTGGTTGCTGATGATCCCGGCACACCTGTTTATCTTCCGCGGAATGGCGAAACGGATTGCGCAACTGGCAGAAGAAAAGCGGGAAAATAACTAAATAAAACTCTTAATCTTTCACCTTTCCCATTGCAACACATCGTAATTCACGAAAGAATGCGCACGAAATTCTTTTCAACACAGTGGATTGTTATGAAGGTACTGGTTACCGGGGCGACCAGCGGTTTAGGCCGAAATGCGGTCGAGTTTCTGCGCAACAAAGGCATCAGCGTGAGGGCCACCGGTCGCAATGAGGCGATGGGTAAGCTCCTGCAAAAAATGGGCGCTGAATTTGTCCATGCCGATCTGACGGAGCTGGTCTCCTCTCAGGCCAAGGTGATGCTCGCCGGTATCGATACGCTGTGGCACTGCTCCAGTTTTACCTCTCCGTGGGGTACCCAGGAAGCCTTTGATCTCGCTAACGTGCGCGCCACGCGTCGTCTGGGAGAATGGGCCGTCGCCTGGGGCGTGCGTAACTTTATTCATATCTCCTCCCCGTCGCTCTATTTCGACTATCACCACCATCGTGATATTCAGGAAGATTTCCGCCCGGCGCGCTTCGCCTGTGAGTTTGCCCGCAGTAAAGCGGCGGGCGAAGAGGTGATCGACCTGCTGGCCCAGTCAAACCCGCACACCCGCTTTACCGTGCTGCGTCCGCAGAGCCTGTTTGGGCCGCACGACAAAGTCTTTATCCCGCGACTGGCCCAGATGATGCACCACTACGGCAGCGTGCTGTTACCGCGCGGCGGCGATGCGCTGGTGGACATGACCTATTACGAAAATGCCGTTCACGCCATGTGGCTGGCGAGCCAGCCGGAATGCGATAAGCTGGTGTCGGGCCGCGCGTACAACATCACCAACGGCGAACCCTGTACCCTGCGCAGCATTGTGCAAAGGCTGATTGACGAGTTAAAGATCGACTGCCGGATCCGTTCCGTTCCCTACCCGATGCTGGACATGATTGCCCGCAGCATGGAGCGCTTTGGCAGTAAATCGGCGAAAGAGCCTGCACTGACGCATTACGGTGTGTCGAAGCTCAACTTTGATTTTACGCTGGATATTTCGCGGGCGGAGAACGAGCTGGGATATAAACCGATTGTATCGCTGGATGAAGGGATAGTGCGTACGGCGGCGTGGTTACGGGATCACGGAAAACTTCATCGTTAGCCTTTTGGCCGGTGGCGGCTGCGCCTTACCGGGCCTACAACTGCACCGTACTGTCCCCTCGCCCCCTTGGGGAGAGGGTCAGGGTGAGGGGAAAGAGCAGACACTAAAACGGCAACCCTGGGGGTTGCCGTTTGCTGTTTATAACGCCGTCCAGGCTTCAGCCCATGCCAGACCTGCGCCAGGTTCATAGTACGTCGGCGCATTGTTACACCAGCCGCTGTACGGGAACGGTTTGCACTGGAACAGTTTACCGTGGTTGTTCACGATATCACCGGCGTTGTACTTGCTGTTCGCGCTCCATGCCGGGTAAGACGTATCTTCTCCGGATGGCGTTGCCGCTTTCGCTTTCACGTTCAGCAGGTAAGACGTGGTGCTGCTCAGTTCGCCATCGCTGACGGTCAGGCTTACTTCATACTGCTGCGCCGTCGCAGACTCTGGCGCTGTAAAGGTCACAACCGCTTTGTCCTGACCGGTAACAGTCTGACCATCCTGGGAACGCCAGGTATACGTCAGCGGGTTACCATCTGGATCGGTTGAGCCTTCGGCGCTCAGAGAAACCTGCGCACCTGCTTCCACTGCACCGATCGGACCGGCAATCTGCGCAACCGGCGCGTGGTTCACCACAACCGGCGTTTCATCCGGCGTTGGGGTTGGTGCCGGCGTTGCATCGTCGGATGGCGTCGGTGTTGGCGTGACCGGCGTTTCGTCCGGGGTCTCGGAAGAACCCTCGTCGTTAACAATTTTCACGTTAAAGAAGTGCTGCACGCACTTGCTGTAGTCACCGTCTTTAAATGCGCTGAACGGGGTCTGGTAGCCCACCAGCTGGCAAGAGTAGGTTTTGCCGTCCGGGGTATCCGCGCTCCATCCCCAGTCCTGTTCCCAGTAAATCTTCAGGGCGCCTGCGCCACCTTCGTCGAACTGCTTCATGTTGGCGCAACCCAACACTTCGTTCGCCGGAACAGGCACTTTCAGGTAGTTCGCAAACTCTTTGTAGTACTTGATACGGTTTTGAGACTGCGCAATTTCAGTCGGGCCGCCGCACTCAACGCCGCCGTTGATGATCTGGGTGGTCACACCGAAGCCCGGAACCAGACCGTTGGCTTTATCGTGATCGTTCGGCTGCCATGTACCGTCGATCACCTGCAACATGCTTGGTTTTGGCGGCTGCGGATAGGCGAAGAAGAAGATCGCACTCGCCAGGTTCAGCCAGGTGTCCGCCACCAGCTCAGGTTTGTCGAGCAGCGTACGCACGTCGCCGTACATCGCTTCAGAGAATGGACCGTAGTTGTAATTGTAGGACAACTGTTTCGCTCCACGACCGAAGTAGCTCAGGAAATCGCCGTCTTTATCTTTACCGCAAGGCCAGGTCTGCCCCTGCCAGACGTCCGGGTTACATTCGCCGTTATAACCGCCCTTCTGCCCTTCGCTCCAGCCCATTTCACGTACGTGGACCAGCGCCTGACGCCATTCGGCTTCCGGACGCCAGCTTTCGTGGCCACCGGTCTCCTGGGCAAAGTGGGCAAACATGGTGGCCAGCTCTTTGCGACAAATAGCGTCGCTGTCACGACCGTCATTGTAGGTCTTACACAGCGCCGGGAATTTACCCACGGCCTTCAGGAAGTTGCTGTAGGTATAGGCCTGCGCGCGCAGCGGGAAGAGATATTCCCAGTCGCTGGCTTTCACAATCCCTTCAACGCGCTTAACGTTGTCCGGGTTCGCCGCCCGGCCTGGCTCAATCAGTTCAACCTGCGCGTTATCCAGCGTCTGGATGGTCTCTTTAACCGAAGCCATCAGCGGGAAGTCCGTCAGTTCCTTCTCTTTCTTCGCCAGATCGCTGGCTTTGATGGTGTACGGCTCACTGCTGGTCTCCTTCAGGTTAGCAGCCTGAGCCATGAGTGGCGCCACGCAGGCTCCCGCAATGAGTACACTCAGTAACGTCCTTTTGTTCATTTCAGTTTTCCTGTTCGTTTAAAATTAAATGTTAAAATCCCGGCTTAGGTATTACTCCGTTAATACATAAACCACATTCAGCTGTTTTCACTTTTCGAAGAACACCTTCAGGAATTCTTCAAAAATAAAAAACGTTAATAACGTGCTGCTAATTTCAGTTGCTGATATTTGGCCCAGACCTTATGGGCATATTTCATCCTCTGCGGATAATTTTCTTTTTTTAGTCCGGCGTTATACGCGCCAACGGCTTCCCAGTTATAGCCATACACCCTGATCATCCCGGCGAGGATAGAAGCCCCGACCATGATCGAGGTACACGGCTCCGTGATTAATCGGTATTCGTCGATTCCTCTGCTTTCCAGCGCGGTAAAATGCGAACTGTTGATTTGCATCAGCCCGACATCCCGCGTGCCATCGCGGTTTTGCCCAACCGCATACGGATTCATTCCGGATTCCACATTCGCTATCGCATACAGTAAATAAGGGTCGACATGATAATAATGCGCCGCTTTATTCCAACAGTTTGCCAGAGCGCTTTGGCTTATTATCAATAACAACAAAATCAACTTTTTCATTTTTACCTGCTGACAGTTTCGGTTATTTCTCCTTACCAACATCCTGTAAAATGAATTTTGAATGACTCCCCCTCTAAAAGGGGGAGTCATTAATGGGTTAGATTATTTGCAATCTGTTGATGCGCCTTCTTTTACCCATACGTCGCTGTTGGCTGGATTATCACCACGGGTCCACCATTTCGCACGGTAAACGTTTCCTTCATAGGTGGTGGTGTCGCCGCCGTTGTAGACCAGGTCAGAACGCCAGTTCATCTTCACGTTGCTCACCAGCTCCCATGCATCCACACCGAAGCCAGGCTGATTGCCCTGAGTCCAGTACTTCGCTTTCCACACCAGATGGTCGAAGCTTACGGTATCGCCACCGTTGTAGATTTTGCTGGATTCCCACGCCGCATATTTGCTGGCATTAGCATCCACAGGTGCATCGCAGCTCCCTTTGTCAGACGGTGGAGTCACATCATCAGCCGGAGGGGTAACGTCATCCGCCGGGTTAGTGTCTTCGTCAGCTGGCACAGGTGCAGGCGTCGCTTTCGGATTCACGGTGACCTGGACGTTAGACTGCACGCTGGTCTTACCGTCGCTCACAACCACGCTCAGGGTGTAGGTAGACGTCGAGCTTACTTCCGGCGCAATGATGTTCACGTTCGCGGAGTCAGTCCCGGTAGCGTGCATATCTGCTGGTACACTCCAGGCGTAGGTCAGCGCATCTCCGTCTGGATCCGCGGCCTGGGCATGCAGCGCATAGGTTTCACCTGATTCAAGCGTGATCGCTTCCATTGGGTTTAAAACCGGTGCCTGGTTAGCTTTCGGCGCCTTGTTCACCACCTGGACATCAATCGCGTTGCTCAGGCCTTTTGCATCGGTCACCGTCAGGCGGAACACCATGGTCTGGTCGGACGTCGCGGCGGCAACGTTAAAGGTCGCTTTCGCTTTGGTGCTGTTGGTGATGGTGACAGACGGACCAGAGACCTGAGTCCATTTGTAGGTAATCGCATCGCCATCAGGATCGCTTGAAGCAGAGCCATCGAGCGTGACGGTTACCGGGCCAGACACGTTCTGATCGGCAGAGGACGCGATTGGCGCGTGGTTGGTGACCACCGGATCAACCGGCGTAGCGTCACCGCCCAGCAGGCTTTCGTTCATCGCGTTCAGGATGTCGCCGGTGTCAGAGTCGATAGACCATGCGAACAGGCCACCCAGTTTATTCGCCAGAACATACTTACCTTTCGCCGTGGTTGAACGCGCATCTTCATACGTGATCAGGTCGCCGGTAGTTTTGTTGAAGACGTAAGGGGCTTCCGCATCAGCGTCGTAGCCGTATTCCCAGCCTGGTTTGCCTTTGTATTCGTTAACAATCTGACGATAGTCAACCACGCCGGGTTCCCAGGTCCCTTTCACCATACCCGTAGCGGTGCCGGTGAAAGGATTGTTACCGGTGTAGCCATGCACGCCGGTCCAGCCGCGGCCATACATTCCCGCACCCACCACGATCTTGCCCGGTTGTACGCCCTGGGAAAGCAGCGCGTTAACGCCATTTTCAGTGGTGTAGTCAGTGTCCGGACGCCATGCTGGCGCGCGCAGCGCCGCCTGGTGGCCGAGAACGGTGTTGCTCCAGCCGCCGTAGAAGTCATAGCTCATCAGGAAGATGTGGTCGAGGTACTGCTGAGCGGCAGTGTAATCCACGTCTTCGATCTTATCGCGGCCTGCACCGATGGCGCTGGTCAGTTCATAGGTACGTCCCGTCTGTGCAGACAGCTCGTTCAGCATGGTGCGCAGGTCGTGCATCAGTGCGGTATAGGTCGCTTTATCCTGCTGCGGGTTACCCAGATTTTCGCTCACACCGCCACCACCAGGGAATTCCCAGTCGATATCCACGCCGTCAAAGAATTTCCAGGTCTGGAGGAACTCTTTCACAGAAGAGACAAAGCGTGCGCGGATAGCCGGGTCACCCATGTGGAAGAAGGGATCGGAGAGCGTCCAGCCGCCGATAGATGGCAGCACTTTCAGGTCCGGATGCGCTTTTTTCAGCGCCATCAGCTGACCAAAGTTACCTTTGTACGGGTCGTCCCAGCCGGAGACGCCAGCCTGTGGTTTTTGCAGCGCAGCCCATGGGTCGTGGATCGCCACGGTATAGTCAGGACGGCCCTTACAGTCGTTCTGGAGCACGCGGAAGCTGTTGCCGCCTTCAATGGTTTTCAGGCCGTCGTTGATGCCGTCACCGCCACAGATTGGAATGAAGCCGTACAGAATGTGGTTGAGGTTTGCCGCAGGGATCTTATCAACCGGGAAGTTACGGTCATAAACGCCCCACTCCGGGAAGTAGGCCGCAACCACTTTATCGGTATGCTTCGCAAACGCTTTGTTATTCTCTTTGAGAGACGTATTCAGCGGCAGCAGGTGGCTACCGTCGGTGTCTGCCACAATAATCAGCTTGCTGGCGCTTTTCGCACAGCCGCTGGCGTTACAGACTTCAACCTGTTCCTGATAACGCCCGCCTTTTTTCACTTTAAACGTTGCAGAGCCCGTCGCGCCGGCTGCGCCGGTCCATACGGTCTGTCCGTCCAGCAGAACTTTCGCTGAAGTTGGCGCATCACCACTCCAGACGTTCCACTCAACTTTTACATCCACGCCATCGTTATACACTTTGACAAGATTGTTATAATCCTGGGCAGCCTGATCCACTTCCACCAGGGCAAATTTGTCATTGCCATAGCCGATCGTCGGAGCACCTGGCGCTGCTGCAAATGCGGAGCTGGTTGCCGCCGCAATAAAGAGCGCCAGATATTTTGGCTTCATAAATTTCATTTTTATTTCCTGATAAATTTATTCGTAACGTAATAACCCATGTCTTCCGTGAGATCATGGATGCGTTTCGCGTAATGCGTATTTAACCAACGTGAGTGTCGTGAACAAAAAAATTGTTGCTGCGTTGTATTCCTCCATTAAAAGATACAAGCCCAGATTCCGTGTAGCTTATATCCTTTACGATACACTGAGCAT